>NZ_KB900625.1 GCF_000379025.1 Orenia marismortui DSM 5156 | reverse complement strand
AAATGTACCCTTTGACATATAACAATCTATTCCAGCTCTAGCGACATCAACAGCTGCTTTAATATGATCGCCATGCTCGTGAGTAATCAAGCACCCTTCAACCTCTCCAAGCCTGAACTCTGTACCCTTTCTTATCTCTTTTATTGATATTCCACACTCCAGGAGCAAGGGAGTGCTACCATCAGTTATATAGTAGCAATTCCCCTTACTTCCAGAGGCTAGTGTAGTTATATCAATCATTAAAAATCTGGCTCCTCTGGCATATTTTTAACTTCTTCATCCGCTTTCTCTTTTATTTTCTTTGCTTCATCTAAATTTTTCATAGGACCAGAAACTAAAGTTGATTTTTCCTCTTGATCCTGTTCTTCAAGTTCAATATCAATCACTTGACTATTAGCATTCTCTTCAATCTCTTCTTGCACTTCCTGCTCTGCTTGAATATCTTCTGACATTTTAATCCCAGCTTCATTAGCTTTGGCAATGAGCAAGTTAACATCATCACTACTACGAATATAAGTCTTACAAGTTCTGTTGGTTACTGTCTTTTTACAAGCTTCCTCAGAAAATTTATTATGAAAACTGTCGCTGTTTTCATTTTTGTACATATTTCCTTGCTTCCAAGCCTGTTTCATCTGCTGTAAGGTCATAATTTCACTATAATCTGGCTTCTCTCCAGGAAACTCAATAGTCGCATAAGCTGCTATTATTTCACCATTTATTTTGTTTTCAAGAGAAGTTTTGTGGCTATGAATAACCGTTCTCCCTTTTATCTTTTCGTAATCTAATTCGTCACCCTTATAAACAACTGTAGCATTAACATCATCAGCCCCTGCCATGGATTTAACCATTCTTATATTACCTGGGTACTCTACTTGACAAGTTAATTTATTACCATACGCTACAAAACTGCATTGCTTTTTGCTCGGATTAAGTCCTTTTGTAACCATTTCTAACAAAGTGTTCATTATGCTATTTTGACTACATGCACTCAAAACTGGTTTTTTGTTTTTGGTTTTTGTATCCTGCAATTCCAACCACGCTGACCTCAGTGCATTAGCTGCTGAATAATCTTTAGGTAATACTAAATCTCCTTTTTGTTGCAAGTCCTGCACCCTACTAGAAACCTTATCCACAATCTTTTGACCTACTACTGCTAATTCATTATTACTCATTATCTAATTCCTCCTTAAGTTTATTTTTATGAATATCATATAAATCTTCTCCATCTACAAACTGGTGATAATCACCTTGCACACCCCAATACTTAGCATAAGTTCCTTTTACCCCATAAATCTCCCCAAACTTAAGTCTAACCATTTAAACCACCTCCTTCATTTGTTTCCATTTTACACCTAACTCTTTTATTAAATCGGCACTAAAGCTTTTTAACACTAATTCATCTTCTCCTAATTTAAATAGCCTTTCTATTGCTCCCTCGATTCCAAATAGCTTTATAAACTTATCTATATCCACCTCTCCCTCCTTGAGGGTAACTAATTCACTGACTCGCTCGTTAACGATTAAAGTCACTACTTGGCTCTTAGAATTAACTTTACCTCCTGGCTTTGTAAATTCGCTGATACTTTCAGTGTTATCAATAAAAACAGGTGCTTTAAATTTGTAATGTTCACTCAAAGTATTGATTATATCTAAACCAACTTTTATCTTAGCTGCACTATTAAGTGATGAGCCATAAGGCACTCCTCCAAATAACGTCTCGCAAGTTGGCTTAACTCCACCATTTACCTGCTCCTCGAATAACTTAAACTTGGCATATTTAAATTTAGAATTAACCTTCTTGTCCAACAGCTCAACCTTAGTCCTAATAAACTCTTCAACTAAGAATAATTCTCTTTCAAGCTTGCTAAACTCTTTGGCTAATTTTTTCTCTTGATCTGCAAGCTCCTGGATCCTCTCTTGGCCTTTTTCATACTGCTCGATTTGAGATAGCTTTCTTTCATTGGATTCGATCTCTTTTTCTAATAGATAGATCTGTTCTTTAACTTCATCTATAGACTGTGATTTATCTTCCTGGAGCTGTTTGATTTCCTCTTCAAGCTTCTCTTTTTCTTCTAGCTTAGATTGATAGTCTTCTGATTCAGTTACTGCTTTAGCTTTTGCTTTTAAATCGATAAGTTTAGCTTGAATCTTCTCTGCTTCTTCCTGGTACTTTTCAGCTTTAGATTCTAAATCTTTAATATCAGCTTTAAGATTTTCATTCTTTTCTGCTACAATCTCTTTATATTCAGCCTTGCTCTTGCCATCTGAATTTATTTCTGCTAGTTGATTAGACTTATCTAGATTGAATTCTTTGATTGCTTTCTCTCTAGTCTCTTCCAATTGCTCTTGAGGAACATCTTGCCCACATGTAGGACAAACATCTTCTTGCTCAAATTTTAGTTCTTTTTTATTAACCTCATGCCATTTAGTACGAAGTTTAGATATTTCTTTATCTATCTTCTCTATTCTCTGTTTGCCAGTCTTAATCTCTTGCTCTTTATCTTTAATACCAGAATTAACAGAACGATATTTATCCCTTAACTCTTCTAAAATTGCTCTATTCTGTTCGATCTCATCATCAAAACTACTTCTATGGTTGCTCTTAATCTCCATAAGTTCACATTGGAGTTCTGCAAGTTCCTTTTTCTTCTTAGCGATCTCACCTCCATTTTCAATATTGCTGATCTTCTTCTCTTTAGCAGACTTTCTCATTTTCAATCCTGTAATTTCATCATTAATCTCTTTTTTATCTAAATTAGAGATGTCTGGCATACCTAATTTTGTTTCATCAATACGAACAGGAATCTTATCTAATTCTTTATTAATCTTCTTGCGATTGGTTTCAATAATTTTTTTATGATCTTCAATCTTTTTTCCACCCAATATACTTTGAAGATCATCTAACCCCTCAGCAGCTGCAATCACTTCTTCACTATCTACATCACCAGCGATTTTAAATAATATTTTTCTCTGCTCTTTCCAATGCAATTCCTCGTTAAAATGAGCTGGATTAGTAAGTAATTTGAAAATATCTTCATCTACTATTTCATTAATTCGGGCATCATATTCACTCTTCTTAACTGGTACCTCATTCAAAAAGTAATCTGTAGTGTGACCAGTAAACTTCTTCTCTGCTGAACCCCTTTGCTTAGTCCACTTTTCATAATATGTCTTTCTAAGAGTTAACTTCTTTTCATTGATCTGTAGTACACCCTCAACCTCGTGCTCCAAACCATGAATTACATTCCCCTCTTCATCCAAAGTCTTTATATCAAATGACTGAGTTGAATTTCCTTGGCTGTCCTTATCAAATAACAGCCAGCTGAAAGCATCAAACAAACTAGTCTTACCTGTACCATTATCACCTAATATTTTAGTATTCTTTGAAAAATCTAAAATCTCAAAGTCTTTAATCCCTTTGAAATTTTTGAGTTTCAAACTGGCTAACCTAATCTCTTTCATTTTTCAGCCTCCTTATATTTAGTGCATCCGTATCCATTTAGTTCGCTGCCACAAAAAGGGCAATAATATATCGTACAACTTAAATCTTCTTCTGAATCAACTACCCAATCCCAACCGACTCTTACAAAGCTATTTTGCGCAAT
>NZ_KB900624.1:104662-107775 GCF_000379025.1 Orenia marismortui DSM 5156 | reverse complement strand
CTCCTCTAAAGTCAAAATATCAGGAATCTTTCTTTTGGCCATAAAATCACTCCTTTTTAAATAAACCACCGATAATGTATAGAATAGGTGGTTATACATTATGTTTTTTATTATACACCTCACTTTTTAGCTTTTCAAGTATTTTCGGTGCTTATTCCCGATACAAACAAAATTACAGACAAAAACATTTACTAAATTAAAATTGTAAACATAAATGTAAATAAAAATACAATCACAATTAAAAACATTTACAATTACAAAAATGAAAACGAAATTAAAATCAAAAACATAATTACAATTATAATTAAAAACGTTTTTAATTATAAAAGGATTACACAAACAAGTCTAGAACTTAGAATTAGAGAGGTTTAATTCTTTCTTCTCAATAAAACAGAAGGAGTTGACTGAATATGAAGAAAGTTGCAGTCCTAAATAATAAAGGCGGAGTAGGTAAAAGTACAGTAAGTGTACAAGTTGCCCATGGTTTGGCTAAGTTAGATTTTAAAGTCTTATTAATTGATTTAGATGGGCAGAATGATTCTAGCTTATTTTTAGGCTTTTCTGATGATGATTATCATAAAACTTTTTATGACTTAATTGATAAAAGATACCCTGTATCACTAGAAGAGTGTATTATTTCTGCTCGAGAAAATTTAGACTTACTTCCTAATTCTAATATTGAAGAGATTAATGCAGAATTTCATCGCGAATCTAGAATTGATATTATCTTAGAAGAGAAATTATCTGCTTTAGAGAATAAAGGATATGATTTTGTCATAATAGATTGTGGTCCTCAACGAACTAAGATTAATGATGCTGTACTTTGTTATGTCGATAATGTGATTATGCCTGTACAGTTAGAAGCAGCCTCTGTTAGAGCTGTAGGTAATATCTATGATTACCTATCAGATTTACGTTTAGATGCTAATAAGATTGCTGTAGTTATTCCAAATATGTATGATGCTAGAACCAATGAAGCTAAAGATAATTTAGAGTTTTTAGAAAAATTCTTTGAGGATGAAGATATTTTGAGCCCTCCAGTTAATCGTAGGGTTAAAATTACTGAAGCTGGTAAAATAGGTAAGACTGTCTTTGAATATGACCAAGAAGCAGCAGATCAATTCTTTAAAGTATTAGAAAAGGTGGTGGAGAAACTTGTCTGAGATAAATAAAGGCTTTGATAAGATTAGAAAAAAGATGGAAGAACAGAAGAAAAACGCTAAGAAGATCAATGATGATAACCGTGTAAACAAAGATGAAAATAAAAGTACAAACATAAATAAAAACAACAATACAAATGAAGATACAAACAAAAACCAAGATAAAGTTCTAAAGGAGAAGCATGAGCAAAATAATGTCTTTATCTTAGAAAAGAAGAGTAAAGAAAGTGATGAATTAAAGCGACAAACCTATTATTTAAATGATCAGTTAATTGAATTAATCGATAATTATAGTCAACAAAGTGGTTATAATAAATCAGAATTAGTTAGAATGGCTTTAGAGCATTTCTTTAATAATTTAGAGATACAAGAGTGAAAATATTAAGGAAAGTAGAGGTCACATCAGCACACCCACCTTTGCCATAATAATTGAGAATTTAGGATGGAGAATTAAGAATTAAAGGCCTTTAATTCTTAAAATTACTTGATCTTGATTCTCAATATTCATACTACCATACAAATAAAATAGTAGTACTTAACCTTAAAAGAGTAGAATTAAACTTTAAGAAAGTAGTCCTTAGCCTTAAATAAGTAGCATTTCAACCTCATAAATTCTATAACCACAAGGGTTTGTCCATATCGGAAAACTATTAAAACAACTACAACAGTATTTTTTCCAAATCACTCATTATTTATAGAGTATTATCAGTAATATTTTACTATGATAATTTTCTCTTGTTGTTAAAATCTCCATATAAAAAACAGAGAGCCAATAAACTGATTCTCTGCTTTATCTGTTAATTCTTAATTCTCAACTCTTAACTTTATTCTGCTTTAATTGTTATATTAAATTTTTAATTTTTCTATTTCTTTTGTAGATAACTTTGTTATTTTAGCTACCTCATCTATTTTGATCCCATTTTTTAACATAGTGATTGCTATTTCTTTTCTTTCCTCTTCTCTACCTTTTTCTATACCCCGCTTCATGCCTTTTTTTTCAGCTTTCTTTAAAGCCATCTCTTCATCTCTTAACCATTTTAATCTAGCTTCATAAGCTTCTCGCTCATCTTTATTTAAATACATAGTATCAAGTACTTTAATTGCTTTCTCTATACTTTTAACCTCAGCTAATTGAGTAGGAATCTGATCCTTATTATACTCATGAGCCTTTTTTAAAAACTCTGTCCATCTATCTAAAGCAGTCTGGATCTCACTTAAGTCCTTACTATACTTCTCTAGCTCGATAAAATGAATTTCTAAGTGGTCGATTAACTCCTCTTTAGACTCACGATTCAATAATTGATAGACATTATGGTAATCCTCCTCTTCTAAGCAATTAAAGTTAAGAATATTAATTACTATTGTCTTTTCTAGCTTATCATAATTAACTCCTGACTTTAGCTGCCCTGTATATAATCTTGCCCAATAATATAAGGCTCTTTTATCATAATAATCCTGATCTGTAATCTGCATCTCAATATTATACCAAACTCCTTTTTCATCAACAGCCTTTACATCAAGAATCGAGAGTTTATCATTTTTAAAGTTTTGAGCATTATAAGGATTCTTTAGAGTTAAACCTGTAATTTCCTCATCTTGATCTAAGACGGAATTAATAAAAGAGATTAAGATATCCTTATTTTCTTCACTCCCAAATAATTTTTTAAAGGCAAAATCTACCCGTGGGTTTAATCTGCACATTTTAGTTAAACCTCCTCTGTGACAATGATAGTTTAATTATAGCATAAGCTTTCTAAGAAATGAAGAGAAGAGCTTAACAGTATAAAGGAAAGGAGAATATTTATCTAACATCTTAAAGTTATAATTAAAAGAAATTCTTTTGTTTTTAAAATTTATGCTTCATTGTAAAATCAAATTGAACAAAATAAAAATAGCCATAGGGCACCAAACTGTAATATAATTAAATCACCACAAAATAACCAGTTACAGGAG
>NZ_KB900624.1:94631-104562 GCF_000379025.1 Orenia marismortui DSM 5156 | reverse complement strand
CTTCTCTAGTTGATCTAGTTTTTCTCTAATTTTGCGATAACCTCTATTTTTCTTATCAATGCCTTGAGCTGCTAGCTGAGCTAATTTTATATTTAATTTTTTGATTGTAGTATCGATTTGCATAAAAATAACCTCCCCATGTATTTTGAGCAGGTTCCCCAACTTAAATATTTATCGCCAAAAATTAACAGTGATTAAACTCTTGACAAAATTTGTTCTTCTATGATATCATGAAGATACAAATTTGATATTAATTACAAGGCTCCTGCTTTGGACCTTGTAATATTTAAGTTTCCAAAATCCGTGGTGGAATTTTTGGGGAACCTAACTCAATCTCCTGTTGCTGCAGGAGATTTTTTATTTTTTGTATATTTTTTTCAAAAATTAAGTAAACTTGTTTTTAATTATATAGTAAAAATTTAAATTAGTCAACTTGTATACTTTTAGCTTACAGATATCTTTATTAAATTTGATTCTAATTTAATAATATAAGAGTTAATTATATTATTGCTAGTTTAAAATATAACATTTACCACTGAATAATTTTAAATTATTCAGTTATGTATGTGTTTTACAGATTGAAAATATATATTAATAAAGTTAGTCTAATAGCAAAAGATTTTGATATTAAAAAGAATGCTTTTATACTTATATATTGTACTTTATCATTTATGTTAACTTTACAGTTTTAGATATGATTAATTTAAATTTTAATTTTAGATTAGGTAGTTTTAATAAAAGAAAATAGAAATCTAATCTAATTATGTATTCAACATAACTATTTAAATATTTTTTTGTTTTTTAGTTAAATTTATTGAAATTTAATTCAGATAAGAGTATAATATAATTGTCCTGATATTTTTTCCAATTACTGAATAAAATAACATGGGATTTTTTTAGAATTTACATAATTTTTTTAAATATCAGGTAAAAGTAAGGGAGGGATATGAAATGGCTAAAGAAAATTTAACTGTTAAAGATGTGGCTGAATATTTAAACAGAAGTGAAACTACAATCTATAATATGCTTAATAATGGTGAATTACCAGGTATTAAATTAGGGGGCAAATGGATTGTAAGAAAGAATGATTTAGATGAATTCTTAAATAATATGTTAGCTGAACAACAAAATTAAGATAATATAAATAAACCTCTGATTAATCAGAGGTTTATTTATATTATCTTAATTTATCAGAAAGGAGAAGATAGTTATTTTAGATGAATTGAATGAATTATTAGAAAGACTGAATTTTGAGGAATTAAAAGTTGCTAGAAAGTTAGTTAATAAGTATTACAAACAAGAAAAAAACAAGGTGAAATCTCAAATATTAATCGATAATTATACGAATTCTTATGGAGTATACTTCAGATTAGAAAAAGTTTTTTGTAATAAATCATCTTGTAAAAAATGCCAAGGCGGATCTAAAGAAGGACATGGACCCTATTGGTACAGTTATAAAAATGGAAAAAGAGAATATATAGGTATAAAAACAAAAGAAGAGTTGAAGAAAATAAAGAAATTTTCTAAGTTACTGATAAAAAGTCAAGAAAATAGATTACCATATAAAAAGTAATTGTTTACGATCGTAAACAATTACTTTTTATATGGGTTTTTATTTATAAATTACTTATCATATATACCGTCCACGCTTGTTGACATTTTATGGTAATTAAGCTATAATATTCATATATCATAGAAAGACTTATATAATGCCATCTTCAAAGTATAATAATTTATTTTATATAAAGGAGTGCTTAAATAATGAGAACAGAGAAAGTTAGAGTAATTGGAGTTGATCTAGGTTATGATACTATCAAAATGATGTCCAAAGGAAAAAAAATAATGTTTCCTTCTTTAGCTGATGAAGAGGAAGAAGGAATATTACTAGAAAAATCCTTAGAAGTACTTAGAACAAGTGATAACTTGTTAACAAACTTTGATCCTAGTAAAATTATAATTAAAATTCAAGACAAAGCAATAACAGGTTATAATAATCAGAAATTTAAAGCCTACCGGGTAGGAGATTATGTATTAAATCAACGTTCTTCTTCAATTGCCTACTCTTTATCTGATAAAAAATATGAAGAACCAGAAGAATTTGCTAAACTGTTATCTGGAATCTGTCTATTATTTCCCAAAGCAGACAAAATTATCATTAAAAATTTAGTTACTGGTCTACCAATAAAATATTATGAAAAACATAAAGAATCATTTAAAAATAAGTTAGAAAGTGATTTTAATGTAAAAATAAAAAATACTCAGAATCAATTTGTATCCAAAACAATAGAAGTTAGAAAAGCAACAATTATACCCCAAGGTTTAGCTTCTTATTATGATTTTATAATGAATGATGAAGGCTTGGTTACTAAAAATATTGAAGGTGGGTTCGGTATAGTTGATTTAGGTGGATTAACTATTGATTGTGTAGCTTTTAATGATGGAGAATTAATAAAGGAATCCCCTATTTCCTTTAGTGATGGGGTTAGAACAAGAATTTTTAAAAAAATTCAAGATAGTTTAGATATAGATATTTCTCAAGATTTAATTAAAAGGCAAATATTAGCTAATAAAGATTATATTAAAGTTAGAAATGAAAGATATCAATTTAAAAAAATTAAAGAATCTACTATAGATAAATTAGCTAGAGATATTGCTTTACAGTTAAAAAATCGTTGGGAATCCTACTTAATGATTGATAAGATCTTAATTACTGGTGGAGCGACAGTACTTTTATTTGAGAGTATTAATAATTATTTACCTGATTTCCCTTGTGAAAAAATAAATAATAATCCTCAATTTAGTAATTGTAGAGGATATGTTAAGTTAGGAAAAGCCTTAATTAGAAAAAGAGAAGAAGAATTAAAAAGCAAATTAAAAGAAAGGAAATTAAAAGCTATGGAAGAAATAGCAGCTACTAAAGAAGGATAGAAGGGGATAATTATGTCTAAACTCTTCATAAGTGTCCGTATAACAGAAAGTTTTTTTACTCCTTTAGAAATGAAAACAATTAAGAAAGAATTAAAAAATTATACTCATAAATCTGATTTTGTAAGAGAAGCAATTAAAAATTATATACATAAAGAGAATAAAATATCTTCAACATTAAAATCTGATTGCTTAATTGAAATCGATAACAATGATTTAAAAGAATTAAAAGAAATTGCAGAGAAGAATCAACAACTTTTAAATCAAATTGTAAAAGGAAATTTAACTTTTGAAGATAATGATCGAGATATCTATAAGGGAGAAGAACAAAAATCAAAAACAAATCAAATTTTAAATTTGTTAGAACAATTTTAAAGGCTACTAAACTGAAATCAGTTTAGTAGCCTTTTTATTATTCTTCATCAGCTTCTTCTTCATAAGGTTCGGACTTTATAGGCTTATTAGTTTCTTCTTCATTATTTTTTTTATTATTTTTATTACCTTTAATTTGATTGATTAAATTCATTAGCTTTAATATAACAGTAGGATCTAAACTATTATTCTCACTACTATTTCCAAAAATATTTAATATATTTTCTAAACCAGTTCCCGAATTAACTTGACTGTTTTGCTTAATAATATTAGTTAAATTATTAAGCAAGTTATTTTGAGAACTTGAATTATTTAATTGTTGAATAGTTTGCTGTAGTTGTTGATTCTCTACTAATTCATTAAGTGAATTGGATTTTATCTTAGTACCATCTTGTGCGATACTAACTATATTTAATAAATTTACTAAGCCTAAAATACTAATAACTTCATTAGGATCTAATTGTTGTTGTGATTGAATATTAAACACACTCATTAACTTATCTACCATTTTAGCTTCAGGTAAAAACAAATAATCATCCTTATACATTCAATCCCTCCTTCTCTTTCTTTATAAATATATTAATTAAAATATTAAAAATTTCTTGAAAAGTAACATTTTTTATATTTTTTTCATACTATATAGCATAAGAAATAATGAAATTAACTAAATTTTATAAATAGAGGGGGGGAAAATATGACTGAAGATGATTTCAAAGATATTGAAGAAATAGAAGACAATGAAACTACTTCTAATAATATAGGCAATCTTTTTAATAGTGACTTTTTACTATTAATAGTAATTCTTTTTATCTTCTTTGGAAATACTGATATTTTTTCTGAACATTTTCAGTTTTTAAATGGTAAAGTAAAACAGATAAAAAATTATTTAGATATGGCTGATGCTACAATTCAAGCATTAGATCAAGCTAGTCAAATTCCTAATCAAATGTTAAAGTAATAATATTTCTAAAGTGAATTTATCTTATATTTATTAATAAATATAAGATAAATAATTTTTTGATATAAACTTAAAAATAGCGGTACCTTTTCCCTAACGATTTATTCTCTAAAACTTTTCAAGTCATTCTCTAACTCTTTATCTACTATATGAGTATAGATCATAGTAGTACTTAAATCAGTATGCCCCAAAGCTTTTTGTACCTTCCTAATATTATTATTAACCCTTAATAAGTCACTAGCAAAGGTATGTCTAAAGCTATGGGGTGAGATTTTCTTCTCTATCCCGGCTTTTTTACTATAAATACTTACCATTTGACGAATATCTCTAGGATTAAGCTGAGTTCCCTTTCTAGTAGTAAAGACTAATTCTACTCTTCCTATTTCTTCAACCTGCCTTTCTTTCAAATTTTTAAGCATATTTAAGGCATGATCATTAACCCATAAAATTCGATCCTTATTCCCTTTACCCTCAACTACCTTAAGCTTACCTGTTAGTAAATTAATATCCTTCCATTTTAAATTAAGCATTTCCGATAACCTTAATCCCGAATCTAAAAACAAGCGAATCATCACCTTATTTCTCTGGGGGCATAAATAACGACAATTAAATTGACTTAATAATCTATTCTGCTCCTCTAAAGTCAAAATATCAGGAATCTTTCTTTTGGCCATAAAATCACTCCTTTTTAAATAAACCACCGATAATGTATAGAATAGGTGGTTATACACTATATTTTTTATTATATGCCTTATTTTTTAGGTTTTTAAGTGTTTTCGGTGTTTATTCACTAAATCACAATAAAAAAATAGTTTTGTCGATTACCTAAAATATAATTTAACCAGTTTGATAATTATTAATTAAAAACTCCACTGCAATGTCTACTAATTCTGACTTTGAAGTTCCAGTCTGTTTAGATAAACGATTTAAGCTTTGATCTAAATCTTTCTTAATATAAAAATTCCGTCTAATCTTTTCATTAGACTTTTTATCAGGAATCTTAATTAAGCTTTCTTTTTTAATTTTCTTTTCTTCATCCTTTGTGTTGATTTTTGTGTCCATATATTTCTTTTTATTCAGATTAGTATTATTTTTAGGTTTCTTTACTTTATTCTTTAAATCTTCAAATGGATTCCCCAAGCTCAATCACCCTTTCTACTATATTATAGAATTGTTCTAATTGAGTATCACTATTATACTCAAAGATAGTCTTACCTGCTTTACTAGCTTCAGTTATCTTAGTTCTACGATTAATTGGACTTGTTATCATATCTTCATCAAAGATAGACTTTAATTCATTTAAATTATCTTGTGCCTCTTTAGTTCGAGTATCAAACATATTAGGTACTACTAATTTCACCTTGGCTGAATCAATATCTAAATCTTCTAAATAATTATAAATATCGCTAAAACCTCGAATACTTGCTATCTCCAATTGGGTTGGAACAATAATACTATCAACATAGAATAAAATTGCACTATTTAAAATACTTCTACTAGGGCTACAATCAATAATCATATAATCGTAAATTTCTTCAGTCTTTTCAAAAACTTTGTCCAAAAAATTATCAATTCTAGTAGCACGATGTAGATCCTTTTCAATCAACTCATAATTTGCATTAGTCAATAGTTCTAAATTATCTCTTATTTCTATAATACATTCTTTCAAATCAGCCGGATAACGATAATCAATCAAATTAAAGAAAGTCTTTTCCGGTTTTTCTTCTAAACCTAAAAACAAACTACAATCATTTTGTGAATCTAAATCTACTAACAATACCTTTAAATCTAATCTTCTTAAAGCATCAGCTAAGTGTACCGCTAGAGTACTCTTTCCTACTCCACCCTTATTATTATAAATAGCAATCTTATGCAACTTTGAAACCTCCTTTAATTTGTGTGTTGTATGTTGTGTTATGCTATGTGTTGTGTTTTGTGCTATGTAATTAATTGTACATAAAAAAAATAATTCCTTTTTTAAATTTCACAAGTTTATTTACTGATTTCTAATTATATCATCAGACTTTAGTTAATATGAAATAATCATTTTTTTATTTAAATATAGTTATAATAGGATTAATCAGTTATAGTTTTAAAATGGTAAATAATTAATTTTTTTAGTAGAATAAAATCTTTCAGCTAATATTTATCTTAATCTTTTTATAATTAAAACCTATTTATAGTCTAAACTGAAGCCTTATTAACCCTATAATAGCAAGGATTTCAAAGAATCATCTTTTTTAAAAACTTAACTATTAAATTTATTTTTATTTTAAAAACTTAACTATTAAATTTTAAAAACTTAACTATGACTTCAAAAAATAAAAAAAGAATCCCCCATTTTGGAGATCCTATTGCTCAAATTTATCATAAAAATTTTAATTTTATTCTTTAAACTTGCCTTCAATTCTCAATTCTCAATTCTCAATTCTCAATCACCAAAAAAGGACATACTTCTCCCTAGGATTGTAATCATCAAGGAAATATTAACTATTACAAATTGAGATAGCTATATTCTTGTTTTAGTAGATAGATAAAGTAACCTACACTCTGTTCTATTGATCTATATTTACCCGTTTTAGACTTGGTTACCACTTGGTCTAAACAGAATTCTCCTACCTCTCTAATCGCCTCATAAGCCTGTCTAAAGTTAGGTAGAGTTAGAGGTATCTCTAATTTCTTAAAAGATGTATAAACTCGTTTGAAGTAATCATGATGATTAACTCTGTCTATCTCTTGATCTAGGTCCTTAACTATACCTAATCTTAAGTTATTAAATTCTACTTTTAATTTATCTTTAGCACTTTTGATCTTACTCTTAACTATTTCAAACTTACTAAAGAAAGAATCTTTTAACTTATTAGTTAATTTTAAAACTTCTTTAAAAGATACAGCATTAGTCATTTTTTTTAGATAACTTAAGGATAGATCTAGTTTCCCCTTCTTATTAGCGGGACTATGTTGGTTTCTTAAGTAATAAGTCCACTTAATTCGTAATTCCTTAGGAATTACCTTTTTAGCTTCTCCTTTAATATCATTTTCAGGAATAATTATTGCCCGTCCAAATTTATAATCATTAATCACATATCTATTAGGTCTTGTACTCCGATCTACAAAGACAAAATCATTCTCTTCTAACCAATTCAATCCAAAGCGATATGTACTACTATCTTCATAACCACACCATTTAGCCAAGTCTTCTACCTTTCTCTTGCTTACTACTCCAGATCTGTTAGAAAATTTAGCTAGTGAAGTTAACACAAAATAAGGAGATTTCCCCTGAGCCTCATTAATTAGTCTTTCTACAATCTTTTCTGGAATCATAATCCCCTGCTTAAAGTAATAGATATCTTCATCTTTAGTAATAATATTAGCTTTATCTACTTCTGGTATTTTTACCTCTTTATTTTCTGGTGTGAAGATCTCCTTGTTACTTGCTATAGTAGCATTATTTAATCTATGTTCTCTCTTAATCTTCTCTAGTTGATCTAGTTTTTCTCTAATTTTGCGATAACCTCTATTTTTCTTATCAATGCCTTGAGCTGCTAGCTGAGCTAATTTTATATTTAATTGCTTGATTGCACTATCAATTTGCATAAAAAATAACCTCCCCATGTATTTTGAGCAGGTTTCCAAACTTAAATATTCATTGCCAAAAATTAACAGCGATTAAATTCTTGACAAAATTTGTACTCCTATGATATCATGAAGTTACAAATTTGATATTAATTGCAAGAATCCCGCTCGGGATCTTGTGATATTCAAGTTTCCAAAATCCTTGGTTGGAATTTTTGTGGAAACCTAACTCAATCTCCTGCGCCAACAGGAGATTTTTTATTTTTTTGTATGTATTTGTTCAAAAATTAAGTAAACTTGTCTTTAATTATATAGCAAAATTTTGAATTAGTCAACTTGTCCATATTTAACCTTAATGATTTTAATCTAAGATGGTATAATAAAGATATACTTAGTAATTAAGGAGGTTAATCTTTATGGAACTTAAAGCTGATACTTTAGTTACCCCAGAGCAAATTTCAATTATAGTTAATCGTTTGATTAAGCTTTATCATCCAGAGCTTAAGCTGATCTACCTTTTTGGCTCTTATGCTTGGGGAACTCCTAATCAGCATAGTGATTTAGATCTAATGATTGTAGTTAAAGATTCCAAGCTTAAACCTCATAAGCGCGCAGTAAAAGCTTATAAAGCTTTAAGAGATATTATGGTTGCTATCGACCTGATAGTCTATACAGAAGCAGAGTATCAAACCTTATTGGAAGATGAATTTAGTTTATGTAATCACATTATCAAGGAGGGTAAAAAACTTTATGAGTCCTAGTATAGAAGCCTGGTTAACCAAGGCAGAACATGATTTAAAATCTGCTAAGGCCCTTAATAGAGCTGATATCTTAGATACAGCCATCTATCATACCCAACAAACAGCAGAAAAAGCTTTAAAAGCTTTTATAGTATATAAAACTAAATCCTTTACCAAAACTCATGACTTAAGAAAGTTAGTAATGGTAGCAGCCAATATAGATCAAGACTTTAATCAACTACTTGATTATGCAGAAGAGTTAACCCCTTATGCTGTAGAATTTAGATATCCTACAGAATATCCTGAACCAGATAAAGAAATGCTTATCGAAGCCATTCAAATGGCTGAAGAGATATTTGAATTTGTAAAGTCTAGAATAGATCTGTAAGTTAAAGTTTAACTCAATATATAGTTAAAGCCTTCTGAAATATTTCAGAAGGCTTATTTTATCTCTATTTAATTTCTATAATCTACAATCGCGAATAAAAATTCTAAAGTTCCCTCTATAATAAATGTAAAAAAGTCAGCAGATCTTGTCTGCTAACTTAAGTGTGCATTAATTAATTTTAATAATAAAAGAGAGAGAAGAAATGTTTGCTAAAATTATTTTTGTACTTACTTCTTTGAATATGATTTTGATTCTTTTAAGAAAAGTAATTGAATCTGCTACAAAACTCATAATTGCTTTTAAAGAATTTTTAAATCAATTCAAGAAATAACTATACACTTAAAGCTAAAGATCCCCTTTTTATGAAAGAAGTTAAAAGAGAATTAAAAAGTAGAGCAGAAACAGAGTGAAAATAAATTCTCTCTTCATCAGACTTACCAGAAGCATAAGAACCAAAAAGGGTAATCTTATCAGTATTTATTAACTTTACTATTTTATTGCTTAGTAGCTTTAACTTATTTCTAGAAAGCATCTTATTTACCACCTTCTTTTTTAGCTATATCTTTATTATACTATCTAAAACTCTTCAAGTCATTCTCCAACTCTTCATCTACTATATGAGTATAGATCATAGTAGTACTTAAATCAGCATGCCCCAAAGCTTTTTGTACCTTCCTAATATTATTATTAACCCTTAATAAGTCACTAGCAAAGGTATGTCTAAAGCTATGGGGTGAGATATTCTTCTCTATCCCGGCTTTTTTGCTATAAGTACTGACCATTTGACGAATATCTCTAGGATTAAGCTGAGTTCCCTTTCTAGTAGTAAAGACTAATTCTACTCTTCCTATTTCTTCAACCTGCCTTTCTTTCCAATTTTTAAGCATATCTAAGGCATGATCATTAACCCATAAAATTCGATCCTTATTCCCTTTACCCTCAACTACCTTAAGCTTACCTGTTAGTAAATTA
>NZ_KB900624.1:67869-94531 GCF_000379025.1 Orenia marismortui DSM 5156 | reverse complement strand
ATATCAGATTTAGTGTTCTCAACAACTTCACCACCTTTCAATAAAGTTCTAGAACTATAGGCAAAAAAATTAAATAGCTTTCTTGACTACTAAACCACCTTCAGCGAAATAAATCTTTAATTTCTGGTCTAATCCCCATCCAAGCTTATTTCTCAATTTAGCTGAAATAAATAAACTTGAATTACTCAATGCTCTCTTTTCATAATCAAACTTTGAATATTGAATGTTCTCTTTCATGTAACTCACCACCTTTCAAGTTCTAGAATTTTAGATAAAAAAATATTAACCTTTAATCCTTACACCTATATATACGAGGTTTTTTGCTAATTTTATAAGCATTTATTAAATAATCTTCTTCATTCCTCACATATTAATAATCAACTTTTTTTGGAAACTTTACAAGTAATTATGTATATTTAACTTTATATAATGGATACAAGTTGAAAATGTCATTTTATGCAAGACTAAGATATTTTTTATCTTATCAACTTTTACACATATATATAGGAGATTTTTTCAAAAAAATCAACTATAAAACTGAAATAATTAATATAACAGTCAATTAGTAATTATAATAAAGGATTATTAACTTATTCACTTATAAGACGAGTTTTCAAGACTTTTTTATGCACTTTTTTATCTTTCATAATACTATATCACATATTTAATAGTGTTTTTACTAGTGAGAAATCAAAATAATTAGTATGATTAATTGCTCATTTTATTGTTTCTACATATAAGACGAGTTTTCAAGACTTTTTTACAACTATTTTTTCTATTTTTTATCGCTCTATAATGGATACAACTAAAAAACACGATAACTTAACCCTCTTCATATAACTAGTTCACAAAATTAATAGTGTTTTTATTAGCAAAAAGTTAAAATAGTTAGTATGATAATGAATTAAATAAATATAGAGAGAATAATTAATATAATTATCTCTTACTGTTATATACAACATCTAATTTTAAATTATAAGTATTTTTTTATTTTCTTATAGTAATAATCAACTTCTGATACTAGAATTATGCGTGTTTTCATAACAAATATTAATCAAAATTTCAATCCAAAATTATCTACTGTTATATACGAGGTTTTTTGATACTTTTACAATAAAGTGAACGAAAATAATCTTTATTTTGTCTACAAAAAGTCATAGATGACATAGTTTTATTTGACCATAATATTTATTCTTAACTGCTATCTTTTTAATCCTTTCTATTGGTTGATTAAATATTAGCTTAGCTACTTATTATTTATCTTTTCTTTATAATATAACATCTTTATAGATTCGCTGACTTGCTACAAAGCTAGTAATATCACGGATTTAGAAGGTTGAACAGTTTTGAATTGATAACCAATATTTGATTTATAATATATGAATTGATAACCAAAGACCTTTGAATTAATAACCAAAACTATTTTCTGTTGATAACTCTTACCTTAATAATCACATGAAAGTACCAAAAAATTAAAAAAGTTGGATTAAAATCTCCAACTAAAGTTAAAATTTTATTTACATTTTATAGAAACTTAAAAATGGGTATAGAATCTCCTGTGACTTGCCATTCTTGAAAAAATCGCAATGAGTAATAATATTAAGTTTAAAGGTTAAATCTACAGTTAATTATTGGGTTGTAGTCTATTTCTAGTCACCTCTATCATTCTGAAGAAGTAATTTACACTGCCACTATCACTTTTAATCTCTTGCTTATTTGTACTTAACCATTCCAGCAATTTATCTAATTCAAACTCGCTTATTTTACTTTTGATAGCTCTCAATATATTAGGCAGGTTAAGAGTGATATCCATTTTAATAAAAGCTGTGCCGAGCTTCTGCAACTTTTGGGAGTGATTAGAGATAATAGTATCTAAGATACTGATTCCGTTAATAATGCCTAATTTTGCTTTATTAAAGGCAACATGAATTAAATTTTGTCCTTTCTTTTCTCTATCCTCAGTAAAGGTTACATCATCAAATAACTCACCTAATAGCCCTTTTAATATCCTTTTTACCTCTTCAAAAGACTGACCTCTAGTAATTTTCATTAGAGTTTCTAATTTCAAAGGCTTACTATTCTTATTTCTTGGATCATGATGTCGATGAGTGAGATAATAGAATACAGTTCTAAAGTCTTTTAAGGTGAATCTTCTATGATTGTCTAAAATAAAATTTTCTGGAATTGGAGAGAATCCTCTTTCTCCTTTAGTTTTTAGTTTAAGATAGTTAACTAATACATATCTACTATGTTTCTGACTTCTATCTATTGTTACAATCCCCATTCTTTCTAAATCATTAAATCCTCTTTGTAAATTCCTATTAGCTCCTGTACTTACATCAAGATAGTCCTTTATTTGGCTATATGAAGCTCTATTTACTACACCTGTCCCTTTGGCTCTCTTAACTAAGTACATAAGTATAAGAAAAGCATATATACTAGTAGCTGATTTATATAATTTCTCGCAATAGCTCATAGGAATTAAAATAGCATCTTCAAAATTATTAATACTTTTATTATCCGAATGATTAATCTTATCAATTATTCGATGTAATTCGATTAAATTAATTTTGTTTTCCTTTCTGCTATTTAACCTATCGTTTAGTTTTTGACTATAAGTGGAATCATCTATATTATTATTCTTTATTTGCTTAACAGCTATGTTTTCAACCATTCTAACAATATTGTTATTAATGTTGTTGTTGTTTTCTTTAGTTTTTATATCTTCTTCCTTAGCTTGAATATTATTAAATATTTCTCTAGCTTTTTTGATTAATTTGTTCCTATCATTTTGAGAAATATTCAAATTAGTAATATCATTTAAAACTAAGTTGAGATCTTTACTATTTTGAATGTTCATTATACTATTTATCAGTTTTTGCATAATGAATCGTCCTTTAATTGACTAAATATCATGATATTTGATATAATAATAGTAGAAAATAATCGCATATAAAAACAACTCCTCAATTTTGGGGTAGAGAATAGACGAGTAGCAGCTCATCTATTCTCTTTTTTAAATTAGCCTAAAATTAATTAAAATCACATAAAAAATGTTTAAATTTGCTCTAAATCAATTTAAATTAACTTAAAACAAAATGCTTGTACTATTGTTGAAGTTGCTGTAATTCTTCAATTGCTTCAGTAATAGCTTCATTAACCATATCTTCGCTGTCGCCATCAAAAGCAATAGTGAACTCTAACTTGTTACTAATTTCTAATACTTTGTCGTTGATTCTTTCCATGAATTCTCACCCCCTTTGTTAAAATAGAAAAAAGCAATTCTTAAACAGACGAGCCAAACTCATCTACTTAAAAATTGCTTTTTAATTTGAGCAATCTATTTTACTATCATGTTAAGTTATAACACATATCAATACTTGACAAATAATACTAGATAAAGTATAATATCTATGTTATTATAACATTAAGATAATAAAAAAGGATGCTCTAGTAGTTGAGAGTTGGTGTCTCATCTGCGAATCGCCAAAAGTTGTTGGTCGCAACTTTAGCGAAGGGTGTCCTTTTTTCTATTTAATTTTTTGGAATAAATTACATTCGTCACTATTTATTATAATCGATTATCTTACAGTTGTAAAGACCTTATAAATGATGTTATTCTACTTATCAAAACTATTTTAACTTATTAGTGGAATGTTTATAAACCTTGTTATGTAAGCATTTTTATTTCTAGATACTTATCAAAACTAAAATAACTCTAAGTAACTTCAAAATGAAACAGCTACTTAGAGTGTGAAATAGTTATTAATTAATAGAATTATTAACTTAATTTAACGAGGTTGTATCTTATCAGCAAAAAAACAGGACTGATCGCCCTGCTGTTAGTAATGGATTTTCAATTCTACTGCATTTTCTAATTTATTTCTTTCTGCAATATATCTGGTGGTAGTATCAAATCTTGCATGTCTAGCAAAGTTTTGAGTAAATCGTGGATTATTGCTTATTTCATCAGCTTTAGTGATTGCTGTGTGTCTTAATGAGTGTGCTGAATATTTTCTAGTGTTTAACCCTATCCCTTTTAACAATTTCTTTACTATTCTTCTAATACTTCTGGTTGTTAACTGTTTACTGTTTCTATTAGTAGCATGAGATATAAATATATAATCGTCTTCTGAATAATCTTCCTCGTTATCGTCTTCCTCTCTAGCTTTCAAATAATCATGAATAGACTTCATTAAATCTTCATGGATAAACATTCTCTGATCCTTTTCTTCTCTACCTTTACCATGAATACTTATTGACATCTGCCCCATATAAGGTTCTATATCTTTAATTTTCAATCTACTAACTTCTATAGTTCTTAATCCTAAAAATAACATAGTCTTAATCATTGCATAATCTCGTTTCCCTGTTATTTTAGTGATATCAATTGAATCTAGTAATTCTTTAACTTGACTATCTATTAGAGCTGACTTCTTATGTTCTTGACTAGTCTTAACATTCTTAATATCTTCTGCTATGTTATTTATGTTATGATTCTTACTACTTAACCATTTAAAAAATTTTCTCACAACTGTTAGATAAGCATTAATTGTACTTGCTGACTTTCCTTCTTTCTTCAAGTATAATTTATATTCTAATATATCTTCTCTCTGTAAAGCATTATTTTTGTCAATAGTTTCTAACCATCTGAAAAATGGTCTTAATTGCCTTCTATATCCTTTTTTAGTTGACTCTTTTACATCTTGACTTCTTAAAAATTCATCTATTGTCTGCTCAGGATTAAATCCATCTGCTAATTGGTTATTATTGTTAATTATTTCATTCATCATTATTCTCAACCCCTTTATCTGTTGTTATATTTAGTATAACATATTCGTGTCCGTTTTGTCAATAACGTGTCCATTATTTTTTATAAAATGTGTCCGTTATTCAATATTAACGGACATGAATTATTTTCTTGGGGAAATCTAAAACGGAAGTTTTTGTTTCCCAATGCTCATTTTTGGGTTTGAGTAGTGCAAATAAAAAAAGCAACCTCACGGCTGCTTAATCAAAAATTATAATTATAAATTAATGCTGAGCTTGTTCTTTAATTCTTTTTATCTCTTCTTTTGATAACTCAGTAACTTCTACTATATCATCTATATCCATATTCTTTTTTAATAACTTCTTAGCAACTTTCACCATACCTTCAGAAATCCCTTCTGACTTCCCAACCTGATAAAGATTAGTCAACTCTTTAGTCATGGTTTCATCACCTCCGATAGTTTCTTTAATATCATCTCTAAATCTCAATTCTAAGTCATTAGGTAAAAATAAGATCCCATCTAAAAACTCAAAGATATTTTTAATCTTTTTCTTACTATAACCTCGATCTAATAATAATTTAAATAACTTCTTCTTAAACTCATACCTTAAATAATCTTTTCTTTTACTCTTTAACGTATATAATCCCGCTAAAATTACCATTGCAAAAGGATTATCTAACTTTAATACTTCTGCTTCCTCTTGTTCCAAAATCTTATAACTATTATATTCATAATTTAACTTTGTTCCATGAAATTCATAATTAAAACTACTTGGCTTATAATCTTCTCTATCCTCAGTAAAGATAGCTAAAGCCACTATCTTTCTATCATACTTATCGTAAATCCGATAGAAATATTTAAACATTCTATCACTAAAATCAGCTTCATAATATCCTTGTACCTCTAAATGAACTAAAATCCAATTCTCTCTACCATCTTTTAAGTAAACCTTAACCAATCTATCAGCCATCTTCTTGCCCTTTAAAGTCTTATCCATTATCTTGGCTAACTCACCATCTAAAAACTCATATCCTTGACTAAAATCAACTTCTGCATATAAATCAGGCATAAAAAACTTTAAAAAGTCCTCAAATAACTCTTCAATAATCTCTTTCCATAATAAATCGGGCATTTGTCGCACCATATAGAATTCCCCTCCAAAACCATTAACTATAATCCTATTATATCATATTTTAATTTTATTTTTAAAAAAGAAAAAACCACCTACTATAATATGTATATATAAGTGGTTTACTATAATTAAAAATTATCTAAATTGTTATCTAATTCTTCTAAACTGATATCTTGACCATCAATCCCGATGCTATTATTATCTTGATTATCTTTTTTAACCTCTTCTTTAATATCTTTAGTAGTATCTTTTGCAGCTTCTTTTATAGATTTATTATTTATAATTTTAGTCGCATTAGAATCGTCAAGTGTATTATTAGATACAATATTAATTTCTAAGTTTTCAATCTTAGATAAGTATTGTTTATATAACTTTAATGCTCTCGATATATGATATTCATAGTTACCGTCTAATTCTTCATTAATTACTTTAAAACATCTGATTGAATCTCTAATAGTTTCAGAAGAGTTATTCTGTGACTCTACAAACTCTAATAATTCCCCACTTAATCTAGTTCCCTTTATTTTGCTTGTCTCCTCAGCCATTTCAAACCACCCCTTGCATTTGCTAATAGTGCCTCCTCCTGTACCTCTAAGTTAGTAATTTTTTCTCCAATATGTTCTGCTAAGTGATATGATCCTCCACCTGTTAGTAAGAAATTATCTACCTCTTTATAATCAGGTAGAGTAGTTCTAATTTGACTTACAATATGTCGTGTTAATTTATCTAAAATTTTATTAATGTCTGACTCAATACTTACACCATTTACCTTCTTGATTCTAAAATATTCTTCAACCTCATAAGGCTCTTTGACTATATTAAACTTATTAGCAATAACTTTTGCTAGTTGAGTATAAGCATAGTGCATACCATCAATAGCTTTGATTAAATTGATTTTAACAGGCTTTAGAGCTTTTGTCTGATATAAATCTACACTAAAGAAACCGACATCGATTACTACTACATTACCCCCAACAAATCTTTTTCTAACTTCATCAATCTGTCCATTTTCAGTTAATGCGAAATCTAACAAAGCAGTAAAGCCTTGTGGTTTAACATCTACTGTACTAATCTTAAACTTCTTAGATACATATTTATTAGTTTTGAAATCAAATAATTCTATGTTTATATTCTTATCTTCAAAGATTCTAGCGAAGTCTTTAGCGTGTCGATAATACTGATTTACAGGAATAGTAACCAATAATTCTACTTCTTGTTCCCAATCTTCTTCAGGAGTAAATAACTTTGCAATAGCAGTCTTAATCAATACTTCTGTTTCTAAACTTGCAAAGTCTTCTTCAAAGTTATTATGAATGACTATATCACCTTCATCTAAAGCCAATTGACCTATTAAGTATTCAGAACCGTCAGTCTTAACTTTGATATAATCTTCATCAACAATACCTAAATTTAAACTTAAATCAACTTGTTCCATATCTTCACTAACGACACTTTGAAAATAAACCTCTTCACCTTTCTCATTGATTCCTTTAATAGAATGATGACCAAAATCAATTGAAATCTTCACCACTAATCACCTCTTGTTTAATTTTTGTTTAACAACCGTTTAACTATCATAATACAATTATAATACATAAGTTTAATATATGTCAAACTATTTTTTAACATAATACCCATTGGGCATTCCCCGCCATAACAACTAGTAACCATTCTCAGTAAAGGAGTAAGTCTTCTGAAGGCTCTCCCACTATATAAAGGGTAGGGGGCATCATATGACAGATACACTTTCCAACTAACATAAGCCATTTTCTAATCCTATATTTCGGATTAGCTATTCTTTATCATATCTAATAACTTATCTACATCTTCAAACTTACACCCTGCAAATTTAATACCTTTCCTTACATTCTCTTTCCATAATTTAATCCTATTTTCTCCACCATCAGTAATAAATAATAGATACTTTAAATCAGTTGTTCTATTGTAACCTTTTATTTTATCAAGTAAAGTCTTGTGCGACTCACTACCAGTGTCTATCTCTACAGCCATCCTATAAGATGGATAATATAGATCTGCTTGTTGACTTGCTATTTTATGTTCTAATTTACCCCAACCAAATCCTCTACTATGTGCCATTATATCGAATTCTGCAACTAATACATGGTGTTTCCATCTCAAAGGTGGGGTATTTAACTTATAGAAAGGACTAATATTAATTGCCATTGCACCAGCTCTATCTAATAATAGATGTTGTCTGCTGCTACCACTATCTACAGGTGGGTAGTATCTATCGATGCACTGCATATCATGAAATAATATCTTTAATCTTCTGTTACAATTCTTAATGGATGTATTCTTTTTGTAGAATACTTCTTTAATTTGATAATTCGTTACCAGTTTGTGCTTATGGATGAACTGGAGGATTCTTCTGTCTTTGTCTGTGAGTCTGTGCTTGACATTCTCTCTGTACCATTTTCTAGTGACCTTTGCATCTTCTTCTCTCTGATACTTGCTCCTTCTTCCCATCTTCTAGTCCTCCTCTCTATGTTATTAAGAACTAATTGATAATCCTTGTTGTACTTATTTTTAAATCTATTAATAATCTTATTTACTTCCCTCTTATCTCTTTGAACCCTATTTTTAGAGTTAACAGGATTTAATGACTTGCCAATAAACTTTTTACCTTCAACCCTCGCCAAAAATTCCCATTGCTTTAGACTATCCCAATCAAACCCTTTAAAATCGGGTATATCAGCATAGGAAAGGGCTATAATGTCTGGCTGGTTATGCAACATAACCTTCCATAACTTCTGACTTTCCTCTTTAATCTGTTCTGCTGATTGAAATAAAGAAATAAGGTTCATGCGATATGCTCTAGCTTTAGAAAAGATATTATCAATGGTCTTTGTATTAGTTCCTAAAAAGTCTTGGGGTTCATCAAGAATAACACTAAACTGTTTATTAGGTTGCTTAAATACATCACCACGATTAAGACAAGCTTTCCAAATGCTGATAATATGCAATGATGTAATAATCTTTACTGCTTCAGCAGGAAGGTTTTTTTCAGGTATCTTCAATAAAACTGTGTAACCTTCATCAACCCACTTATCCCATTCTAACCTTTGCTTGGGTAATTGACCGAGTGTAGTTCTTAGTATGGTATCGCCTTCAATATTCCCTACTCTATTTAGGAAAGGATCAATAATACTTTGCTTGTTGTCCTTCCCTTCAAAGTCGTTCCAGTACTTCCTAACCTCTCTGTACTCGTTACTTAAACTATTAACAATGTGAGTTCTGAAATCTTCATTCTCTACAAACTTAACCACATCAAGAACTGTCATTCCTTCTTGTGAAAATACGGCTTTCATAGCATACTTAATAAGTTTCCTAGTCCTGAATTTATCAGCAATATCAAAGTTTTGAATAAAGAAATCTTCCCACTGTGCTACTAACATATCATTTTCAAATACATTACTCGTTCCTTTTACAGTTCCTACTGACAATGGTCTTTCTCTAATGGTATGGTTAATAACAATTGTCTTTTCAAGCTTTTCTTCAGATGATGCCATTAATATTTTATCTACACTTTTTCCTTTGGTGGTATCAGCAAAACAAACACCATGATCACAATTAACTACAATATTTTCTGCCATAGTGTTCTTTCCTGTACCAGTTCCACCAATTATCAACTTATGTCGCCAATCACCTTTGGGAAAATAGAGTTTCTTACTACCAAATCCACTCTTAGTTGTTCCATAAAGAGTTCCTGACTTATGTTTTGGTATTTCATAGTGTTTACCTTCAGCAGTATCAGATTGACTTTTATCGGGTTCTATTCCTAATCCTCTACTAAACTCTTTTAATATATCTTTCCCCGCTCTTACAGTAACACCTAAAGCAACCTTACCATATTTAATGCCTTCTTCTTTTAACCTATCTTTAAAACTCATTAACTTTTCCCCCTGATTTTTTTATAAAGTTTAAATAACGCCCTCGTATTAGTGTGAACTGCTTTTCCTGTTTCATATTTACCTTTCAGATCTTTATACTGTTTCTTTCTATGCTTAAATCCTTTCTTGGTATTCTCTTTAGTTTGATTATAAGTTTTATAAGGATTAGTTCTACAATTCATCATTTCCTTAACAATGCTTTCGAGTTTACCCATAACCCCTAAAGAACCAACTTGTAATCCTAATGTCCACCAAAAGCTGACTTCACTAACTGTAAATATTATTGCACCTACTAAAGTCATAACAAGTGCATGTGCTACCTGTATTAACATTATTTCATTTATCTTATTAAACAACCAATTTCCTACATCAGCATAAGAAGGTGAACACCTTAATGCCAAAACAATAGGAATTATAACACTAAAGAATAATAAGAGGACTATTCTTTGAAAATACTCAAATATTCTCTTTGAATACTGCCAAATGAAGATGACCACAAAGAAAATTAAAGCAAGTATAGTCGAAAACCTTGCCTTTTCAGGAACAAGTAAACTTTGAGTATCTACCACAGTTTCAATAATTTTATTATAAAATATTATCAACTTTACCATTAAATGTGGTGCTATCTCTACAACTATAGGAAAAAAGAACAATCTTTTTACTAAATCTTCATAATCAACTTTATAATCTTCATGTAAGGTTAAATAAACAATGTGCATCAATACAAGTGCCAAAACTGCCCAACTAATTAATTTAATCTGCCCATATATTCTTATAAATCCTTTTGAATTAAGAAATGCAGTTGGTGTCGAAAGAATTATCTCTTGAAAGAATTCAGACATTCCAACAATCAAGGAATAAAGCCATTCTGCCAATCTATCTAATAAGTTCTGTTTATCTGTTAAATTTACTACATGACCTCCAAAGGCTTCAGGGGGTAAATTACCCATTGCTTTCCAAACCTCTATAAGTTTCTGTTTAAGGTAATTCATTATTTACCACCTGTTAAATGTTTCATTGCTTCCTTTGTCGCTTCTTTGGTTGCTTCACCAGTTCCACTTCCACCATTTTGACCTATTTGACCAAATACTTCTTTTACAACTTCCTCTGCTCTACTACCTACGTATTTATTGATATACCATATAAAAGTAACTATTGTTAGTAACATATGAAGAAAGAAAAATCCAACAACAATATCATTTAAAGCATCACCTATTGCATCTTCATCTCCATTAATTCTATCCATCACACCTTTTGCTAACCTTTTAATTCCTAGCAACAAACAAAACAAGCTAAACAAAGGATAAATCTCCTTTACTAATTCCCAAAACACATTATCCATCATCTTTACCTCACCTTCCTCTGATAAAAGTAAATTAATTGTAAATCACTATTTACATATAGTTTTTCACCTATAGACCACCCTCGACAAATCCCTTTAGTAGCAATGGTTTAAACCTAAAAACCCCCTGTGCTATCTTAGGAGAACAACCTGTGTTATGAAGAAATCTTAAAAATAGAGAAGAAAACTTTTCTCCTCTTATCATCAATCAGTCTATATTTATCTTTAATATTACTGCGTTGACTAGAATGATTCTCTTTAATACAAGAATATAGATTATTTCTCTGGAATATTACAGGTATATTTTTACATTAGGTGGGTAACATAAGTTTTAGCAAATGAAATATAAATAAAATGGAGGGATTGATTTGATAACTTATAAACCTTTATTAAAGAAAATGATTGATTTGGGATGGGAAAAGAAAGATTTGAAGGAGAAAGCAGGTATCAGTTGGGCAACTGTTACTAAGATAGGAAAAGATGAACCTATAAGTTTAAAAATGATTGATAAAATTTGTTCTGCAACTGGACTTCAACCAGGTCAGATAATGAAGCATATAGAAGATTAATAAGGTGCTATTAATACATAGCATCTTTCTTATGTCAAAAAATAAGAAAAGCACCCTTTCGGATGCTCTTCTAGTACATTAGTTCTTCAATTTCTAAGAATTTATCAAAAATATCTTTATTATATATGTTTTCATTATATATTCCTAAAGTGTTATTTTCTTTTGAAACTATTATTTTCTTTCTATAATTAGCTTCTGTATATGTTTCTCCATAGCCATTTACTGTATATTTTGTCCACACAATATAATGTTCTCCACCAGTAGTATCTACTGTGTTTTCTTCTGCTGATCCAATTAATTCACCATCTAATTTTATATTTTTAATAAATTTGCTACGATATATTTTTAATTTTATTTTTTGTTTTTCAAATTCAAGACCAATATTCTTTTGAGAATCTATTGACACAACTTTTTCTACTTCACTACCCTTTAAACCTTTTGTCCATTGTTTTAATTCCCAACCCTTTTTAGGTATTGCAACTAGTTTAATTTTATTATTGTCTAATTTCTTTTTATAAATATAACCTGAACCTTTAATAGTGACATTTAATGGCTCTTTCATTTTAGAAAAGATTGCTTTTATTTTCTTATCTTTATCCAATTCAACATTTAATTTAATATCTTTGTTAATTGTCTTCTTTTTATTGTTTTCAATTTCCCAATAATCAAATACCCAACCTTCAGGAGCATACGCAATAAGGTTTAGTTTAGTATTCTTAGCAAAACTATGATTATAAGATTTTGTCTTTTCATCCATTTTAATTAACTGCAAAGGTTCACTAGTAGGATTTTGATCAGAAAAATATCTGTAAATTTCCCCATCACCATCAATATTTATCTTTATAGATTGAATTTTTATAAATTTAGCTTTTAAAATTACATCATTAGAAACTATAAAAGTTTGATTTTCTTGCCAAGTAGAATTTATTGGAGAAGATAATACCCCATAATCATCCCATTCTGAAAATTTCCATCCTTCTGCAGGGATAGGAGTTAATGATAACATAGTCCCTTCAGGATAAATATCGGTTTCTTGAATCATATTTTCTTGGTCAACGACATTAACTACATCTTTTGCCACTTCCCCTTTTCCTTCAATTTTAATGTTGACTTTATGCATAGGTTTATTACATCCTGCTAAAATAACAATTATTAGCATACTTAATCCAATTATTAATATTTTTTTGCTATGTAATTTCACTTTATCACCCCTATTTTTTAGTTAATATACTTATTTATTCTTCTATAGTTAATAATATCCTTCATTTTGTTAAAAAAGAGTAGCTTAATCGCTACTCTAATCATCTTTGTTTAGTTTAGCATTATCTAAATATTAAATTATGAGTATGATTTTTAAAATTTTCTTGGATTAATTCTATCTCTTCTCTCATTTGTTTAGTTACTTGTAGTAACTCAGCTAATAACTCTTCTTGACTATCAAAGTATTGTTCTCTATCAAAAGCATATTTGTTTAATTCAGCTTCTAAATCTATCTTAATCTTTCTCCCAAATTCTAATAAGTTTCCTGGAGGAATTGGTTTCTTATTGTCTAGAATATGTTTATAGTATCTTCTATAAGCTATTGCTAGATTATAATCTTCAAGGATAGCGTAATCGAAATATTCTGCTCCTTTGTATTCTTCATTATACTTCTTTTGAACTCCAACAATTAAATTATTAGTCATTCCTATATAAAAAATTTCTTTAGTTTCTTTTGAGTATAGTCTATAAACATAATATGCTATTGCTATCACCTCTTTAATGCTTCAACTTAATAAAGTACAGAATCCATATTTGGAGTCTGATACATTTAATTGTGTAATTATCTAATCATCTAATCTTAACCTCTCTAAAGTTTCGTCACTTACAAAATTAAAATCATATAACTCTCCAAACAATTCATAAGCAGTTTTACTTAATAACTTTTCATACTTAGTTTCTAACCAATCCTTAGCAAATTCTGTTTGAACATAAACGACCAAGATGTTACTCCATTTAGCAATTAATTTATTAGGCTTAAACCAAGTATTAAAGCTAGGTAAAGATATTTCTTTTGATATTTGGTTAAGAATTAAATTCCACATCTTATCTAGTTCTTCTTGTGAACATTTATTTTCTTCAATAAACTTCTTTAAATTTTCTATTCTTTCTATTTCATACTTATTAAAATCAACCTCTTTATCCTCAAAAGAAGGTTTATCGTCTACTTTATTTTCATCTTCTTTATCACAAAATAATTCATTAAATTTATCCATAGTTTCTTGACTTTTACAATCATTTATCATTCTCTTCAACCTATTTAATTGACCTTTAGCACTTGAAATTTCACCAGTTAATCTATCTATCTTACCTCTACCAATCCACTCTGCCATTTTCTTTAAATGTCCATCTAATATATCTATTTGATTATTAATTTCATCAGTTACAGTAATACCAACTTTATTTTTTTCTTTATCAATTCTCTTCTCAATGTTATAAATACCTTTATCAATATGATTAGTCCATTTCTTTAAAGCACCTAATTGACTTTTTACAGCATTAAAATCATCTTTATTCATTTTAATAACCCCTTTAATCAACATGTATTTTTCTTAATTATATATTAAATCATCATAGATTGTAAGTTATTTTTTCAAATAATTATACTTTTCTACATATATAGAAATATAAGGAATAATATAGATGGATAGGATATGCTTATTTCATTTAATTCTAAAGTACAAAAATAAAAATAGAGTAGAATTAACTACTCTTTAAGATTTAAACTTATTAAATTATTTTATATAGCAGCAGCAAACAAAACTATAATTATAACAAATACTGCTACCTTAAAAAGAATATCATCTATGTAATTACCTAAAGTTTTAGGTTTGATATATTGTTCCATTTCTTTTTTAGATTTAAATTTAGTTAGATATTCTTCAATAACTTCTTTCTTTAATATGTTCCAATCCCATAATTCAACACTATGAATTTCTGCTAATTCTTTGGCTGATTTAGTAAAGTAAGAGGTCGTAATAACAATAGTCTTATCAGCTTTATAATAAGGCTTCCCTGAAACTACCTCTTGAATCGCCTTGATTCCTGTAGAATTATTATACTTATACCTTTTACATTGAATCGCAATTCTCTCTCCTGGTTTACTAGCTAGTACATCCACACCAAAATCACTACTACTTTTAGTTGAGAAGGCGTAATAACCTTTATTATCAAACAGATCTGCAATAAAATCTTCAAACTCATAACCGTCTAAATTTTGAAATCTATTATTAATACCTTTTTCTACTCTATCTATTGAAACATTCATAATATCAGCTCCGATTATTTTAAGATACTAATATAATGTGCGAAACTATGTATTGCGATACCTAAAAATATCGTACTATATATAACGAATACGGTTAAATTAAGGGGGTATGGAACACTTCTGTCACCTCACTCCGTTATGTAACTTAATTCACATCACTTTTAGTGATATGTTTTATTAGTAATATTAATTATCATTCTTATTAATAGGATGGAATAATAACTATAAACCCTTGCTATAATAGGAAGTACAGGGGTATCTCACATCATAAAAAAGCTGACTAGTTAGTCAAGTTGATGTAAATATGTCCAGGATCTCACCTTCTGATTAACCCTAACCTTAATCCCTACCAATATACCCTATGGGGGTATTAACAATTGACTATATTAATTCTTTTTTTGTTTATTTTGTATCTATGACTAATATATGGTATTATTGTATCTAGATTAAATTCAACATAAGGGGTGCTAATTATGAGAAAAAGAAAAGTATATGAAGTATCGGCTATAGATAGCAATAGTTCGATAAAAGAAATTAAAAAAATGATGGAATCAATGGTTGTTGAGGCTAGAAAAAGAGGTCATTTTGTAGCTGCAAGCAACTTAAAAGACTACTTAAGAGGTAGAAAATCTAAGAAAAAAATTAAATCTAGCTGGTTGAGACAATTTCAAAAAGTTAAAAGAGCTGAAAAAGACAACGAAACTAGATTTCAAAGAGATTTGTTAAGAGAAATTAATAATTTGAAAGAAGGAAGACATAAAAATTATTCAGATTATTATGACCGACTAATTTCTTTTCATGGTAGAGGTTATAGTACTCAAGAATTATTTTATGCTTCGGGAAATTCTACTTTAACTACTACAGGATCATTTAGAATTGAAATAAAGAATGGCAAAGCCTTTATCAAAGGGAAATTACACCATAGATGGCATGACGAATACAATTGGCATGTTGGATTAAGAACTATCGTTCCTGGATATGGGCTTATTGCTGATGCAGATATTAAGAGATTAGAGCATGAAGATAAAGCTAGAGCATATAAAATGTATTCGGAGTGGTATAAATATTTAAACACTTCTTTTGATACAAGACTTCCTTTGGGGCGATTCAGCTGGAGTGATGGAGTGTGAGAAAAAAATTATATCAAATATTATTATTTGTTTGTATCTTAGTATTAATTTCTTTTATTTCGAATCGATTTCTATATGTTAAATATATTCCTGTAACAGAATGGAACGGTGAACAATACGAAGTGAATCCCGAAGTAAATAGTAAAAAACTTAAAGAAAATATGAAAATTATTTTAAAATATTATGAAGTAAGTTTCAAAGAAAACGAAAAAGGAGAATTATTAATACCAGCTTCATTACAAAGAAATAAAGAAATGCTGTACAACTATACAAAAAAGGCAATGGACGAAGAATTTGTAAAGAGTAGATCAGAATAGATAAATAATTCTAAATCTATATGTATAGTACTATTTCTACCCTCAATTCTGACGGTTATATTGGCTTTCTGAATGGTATTAATAAACTCATCTATAGAATTGTACTCAGAACTGCTCAGACGGTTTATGAGGGGTTTCATAGACCTGATATGGGATATTATTGGAAAGAGTAAAACCACCAACGATAAAGGTGGTGTAATAACGTGTATTTCTCTCTATTTGATATTTTTCTTGATGCAATAGTAAAAGCTATGATTAGAGTTAGTTTATTTTGGTTTGGAATATTAATTGGTGAATTATTATTTGGGTATATATTAGGCTTATTATAGGAATCCTCGGCAATATCTCGGGATAGCATAGTAATCTAATCGGCAAAAGCTCGGGAATGTTCACTAATCAATTTTATATTCTTTTATTTTATCACCAATTTTACTTTCAAGCCAATCATAAAGTTTAATGTCTGATAGAGTTTCAAATTGATTTTTTAATTCTTTTTGTTGTTCTTTTGATAGATTATGTTTATCTGATAGAACACTAATATTAAATTCGTATTTATCCCAATAATGCTCAATAATCCTTATTTCATCATTAACAACCCTAGTTTTTTTCTCTTTTACTTCTTCTTCATCTTCATTGGTTGGAAAGTTCTGTTTTAGTTCCTCTGAACCATTATCATCTTTAACTTCTTTCTGCTGTTCTAGCAACTCTTTTAACCTCTTGTTCTCTTTCTTCAAATCCTCAATTTCCTGCAATAATTCCTCTCTTGTTTTCTCTACTTCTCTAACTTTTAAATCTTCTTCATCTAAAAAATAGACTTTATATTTGTTGCCCTCTTTCAATACTCTGCAAAGTGGATAATAATAATAACCTCTGTTGTCTGACTTTAATTCTCTAATCAATATCTTATTACCATTAACCTCTATATCATCCAACCTTTTCAAAGGTTCTCTGATAGTCCTGCTTCCGTCTGCAAGTCCTAACATTAGATTGATTGAAGCATACGAGGGATAACAACATTCTCTGAATTTTTTATTATTATTTACTAACTTCAACAAATAAATATAAATTAATCTATCTTGATAATTTATATCTTTGTTATAAATAACCGACTTTGGTACTGGTGTAAACCCTTCTTTAGTTAGTTTTTCTTTGTAATATTCTTTCAAATTAGTCTTTTCTAAATATTCACTTTGTTGATGTGTTACACCGTAAAAAAATCTCGGTGTGATACTTCTAACATTCTCTTCTTTCAATTCGCTTACTTTGATATACTTATAACCTTCTAACTCTTTGATATATTTACTTATATTACTGATGCCTAATAAGTCCTCTAGTTCTGAATTATTATAATTACAATAGCCATAATTTTTACTGTAATCTACTAATCCAATTAAAACTATTCTACCAGCATAAGACAATTTTTTATGAATCACATTTCTACCATCTGCCTTTATTTTTCTTGCTATCAACCTATTTGGCACTTCTACAAACCCAGCTTTAGTCATTTTCAACCCCTCCTATTCAATACTATAAAACACACCGACTATGCAAAAAACACCCCCCTTATATAGTATAACACACCGACTATATAAAATCTACCCCCCTATCAAAGAATAAGCACAAATAATAATAATCAAATAATAATATATATCAAAGAAAGATTTTGTTATTTTACTGTGGCAAAATATAAAAATCATGCTCTGCTAAGAGTATTATCAATTAAGATAATAATACATATAGGGTACACTCTTTTTATGTAACCTTCACCAAAAGTAAAATCAGGCAAAAAAATATTAGTCTATTCTAATGGTAGTGAAATTGATTTCGTTGACATCAAATACATAACTTCGCTTCGCTACGTGCGATAAATCGCATAAGACTGTTCTGGATGTTATATATTCTTCAATTAAAAGTCTAGAACTGTAAATAAAAAAAGAGTAGCCTATTCAGCTACTTTAAATTTAATATATTAAAACAAAAAACCACCATTTAAGGTGGATTAGTTGTACATCTCATTAAAGTTTTAAAGCCAACTTTATCTTTTCAATAATTTTATTATATTGTTCTTTGTTTAAAGTTTGAGGAATTTTAAATAATAATTGATTTCTTGACATGGTATATATTTTATTTGTTCTTACATGTGTATCTCTACGCAATTTGACCAAAATATCAAAAGAAGTCTTAGCAGGCTGACCTGTACAACTACAAACCACAACATCTTCTTTATCATTATGCTCAGCACTAATAATAAGAACAGGGGCTTTTCTCTTTCTCCCGTTAGGAAGAGTAAACTTTGCAAGAAAAAACTCTCCATGTTTGGCATTTTTTCTTAATTCTTTTATTATTTCAATCTTTGATTTTTTCATAAAATTCTCTCAGTTCTTCCTCATACCACTCATCAAAATAATCCCCATCTTCTTCCATTGCTTTAGCATCAGAAGGAGTTAGTTGAACTGGTTCGATTTTGTCAAATCCTAATTCTTTCTCAATTTCCTCAATAGTTTTTTTCTTAGAAGACTTAATTCTCTTAAATCTTTTTATCTGGTCTATATCCATAGATTTTATTTTAGGTTTAGGAACTCGTGCTAACATATTATCCTCCTCCTTTTGATTTAATTTAGTTTCATTATCATCTTTGTTTTTAGTCATATTATCACCTCAACACATTTTATGTTTACTTGGTAACAATATAACCAGATATTGTAAGTTTTATTAAAAATAATACTTAATATAACTTACGTTAGTTTCATTATATCACTAGCACTAGGCTTCGTAAAGATTTTTAATAAATTTTTACAATTAAACTAAATTAATGTTTTACTTAATAGATACATGAAAATCTATTCAAACCTTCTCAAACGACCATATGACCATTCTAAGTCATAAGTAATAGTTTTACACCTATACCACTAACAAACCCCTGTGTCGCCTTTCTATGAGCCTGTATCATGCTTATCATTAGACTTCTTTCTGATATGTTCATTAATCATAATTTTGAGGTTATGTAGTCGTCTGATATCAACAATAGTTTCATCTAATCGCTCGTACACCTCTGACATTAATTCTTGATTTTCACTCTCTTGCAATACTTTAATCATAATCTCACTTAACTGCTTAAACTGGTTAATTTGTCGATCTGTAATATCGTTCAATGTCATCATACCACTCCTTTATGTTTGTAGGGATGCCACAACCTCCATGACACCCCTTTGTAACCTTGATATAACCACTTCATTATGTTAGTAATACAAATAACATACAAATAGAAATAACACCTCTCAAAAGCCGTCTGTGGCGTTCTGGTGAGGTGCTATATTACATCACTATATTCTTCTAAAAGTTGGTCATTATCACGAGAAAGAAAATGTTTAAAGTTCAGTATATTGCAAATAGTAGCAGGACTACAATTATACTTCTCACTTAACTTCTTAATTGTTTCTTTTTGATTATTGTAATAAAGTTCAAACATTTCTTTTAATTCTTCCTGTGAAAAATCTACTTTAAACATTGGGTTGTTTCTCCCCTTCTTCAGTTTGCTAATTTTACGACGCCCTTCAATGCTAATAGGCTTGTAAGTATCGTTCTGATTCCATCCATTCTTTTTTGTATCATACTTCTTGATATATCTTTTTTCTGCTTCTGCTACTTCATCAAAACCAACTACATCAAGCTCTACAAATTCTATGTTATCGACACCAGTTCTATAAATTTCCTGAGTTACAGGTCGATTATGTTCATGTAAATGCTTATATTTTCTATTTGTAAGATTACTAGTTTGACCAATATATTTAATTTCATCTGTTCTTTTATCTTTAATTCCATAAATGGTTAACTTAATAGTATTTTTTGTTATTTCAGATTTTGTCATCATTAAATCTCTCCTCTTAATAGTTTTAATTTTCTGAAAATTTAACTTAAAATAAAAAGAAGCAGAAGAGAAATTAATCTCAACTACTTCTTGACTAGTGATATTTAATTGTTTAATTACCTGCTTCTCTTGATAGACCTTCCTGAATGTATGGCAACAATTTATCTACAGTTTCACGCATTTCCAAATCCGTCCCCATAAATAAATTTGTATGAAGATGAGCGGAATTGTTAAATGTCATGCTGGTTGAGCTTCCAGCACTGAAACTTTGTGTTGTACTCGTACTATTATCTACATCTGTATCTAAACCAAATTCGCTTACAACGCCCTGAACCTGGTCATAATAATCGCCTAGGTCGCTTTTGCTACTCTCGTATATCTCTTTGATATTTGCTAACTCTTTATCACTTATGTACATATCCTGACTTGCGTTAACTGTGGCTTCAGTGATACGACCCACCATTTCCTTGTATTGAGATGAATCAGTAATTGTGCTTAGAAGTGAATTTCTAAGAGCTTTACCAATAGTAGATTCCCAACTGCTATACAATTCACTATATGAAATTGAAGAAGCTAAGGCGTCATTGAGTCCACTTGATAGACTGCTAATCGTCTGTTTAATTCTTGGGTATATTTCTTCCAGTGCTTCAGTTACCGATTCATAATTCTTGATAACCCAATCCGTAGAGCCCCAAAAACTACCCCATGCTGAGCTTCGGTCTTCCGCATCAACTTTTGGAATAAATTCTTCTAAATTAAAATCTGACAAGAAATTACGAGCCTCTTCAACTTGCTTTTTGAGGTTTTTGACTAAAGATGGATCTTCGCCTTTATCTGAACCAAATAGGGATGAAAAAATTGACCCTTGCATCGAGCCTAGTGCTGCTCCAATTTCAGGACTTCCCAGCATCGTACCCACTGCCATGCCTATACTTGTACTTAACATCTCGCCAGTTGATTTTTTTATACTAGAACCAACTTGCTGTATAGCACTAGCATATTGACCAGCAGAAGCATCTGAACCAAATAGATTCATATCGGCTAGTTTTTTGCCTATTATATTACTTGCTAGTTCATTTTGAAGAATATTACTCAAGCTATTACCTAACCCCTCAATAAACCTCTTCCACTTATTAGTGATTTCGTCTGTATCAACATCAGCAAAACCATCTGCAATTCCATCAGCAATATTAATGGTTAATTGTTTCCTTAACTCACCAGTATGTTCTTTTAACCAATCAAAGTAATATTTTGTATCTTTCTTCATTGTATATAAATCTTTTTTAGTTTGATTAAATGTTTCTTTGCTAATGAAACCATTATTATACAAGTTGTCTAATTCTTCTTTTAATCGTTGTGATGTATCTAATTGACTATTAATCTTCTTAATTTCTTTGTTTGGTATAGTCAACGCATATTGGTATTTCTCTTTATCAAATTGATTGACTACTTTATTTAAATCCTCAATTTGTTCTGTAATTTTGGGTAATTTAAGTTTCCCTTGTTCCAATTTGATGCCCTTATTTAATAGTGTTGTATCTAATCCATTATTTTCAGCTAATTTCTTGTATTCTTCTAGTTGTTGAATTGTTGCTTTTATCTGTTTTTCTTGATTTTGATAACTCTTAGTAGCTGAATCAATATCATTCTTGAATTGTTCTAATTCTATTTTCTTATTAACTTTATCTAACTCTGATTTAGTTGACTTAATTGTGTTCAATATGTCGGCTCTAAGTTGGGACACCCTACCAGTTTTATTAATCTCACCTTGTAATTGCTCTAATTCTGTCTTTCTCTCTTCACTGATATTAGTGTTACTTAATGCTTCATTAATTTCGTCATTTAATTTTTCTTTGACATCAGCAAAATTCTCTATCTTCAGGTCAGCACTAAGAGTAATAAGAGAATCAACTCTATTGTCAAGTATCTGTTTAAGTTGTTTGTTATAGTCTGATTTATCTAAATTAAACAACTTATCTTTGATATTCAATCCTTCAATACTAGCTTTATAAGTTTTATTAATATTGCTAAGTTCATCTTTGAATTTTTGAAGGGGATCTATTAGATTAGCATATACACCATCTTTAAATATCTTAAATTTCTCTTCACTACTGATCAAAAATTCTTGGAACACTACATCTCTATCAAGAGAATCTAATTGAGTATTAATATTAGTGATATATTGCTTAACTGTATCCATTCTATCTTTTAAATCTTTATTCAAATTTTGAGCAAAGCGAATATTAGTACCTTCTGATAATGATTTATTGATAGCTTGATTATATTCTTGCTTAAGATTATCTAATATCTCTGTCCAATCTGATTTGTAAGATAATAATTTATCCTTAGCATCTTCAACCATTTTACTAGTGCTATTTGTTTGAGTATTAAGTATATTGTTTAATTCATTGGCAAAATCACCATTAGATAAGCCTTTTAGTTGCTGATATTGCCCTTTTAAAATCTCTGTGAATGTCTTGTATCTCTGCTTTTGCTGTTGAGTCAAGTCTTGATTGCTATTAATTTGGATATTAAGGTTTTTCCATGCTTCTATTTGATGCTTAAGTTGTGCTAATTGCTCTTTTCTACTCATTGCTGAGTCAAATACTTTCTTAGCTGATTCACTTTGATATGCAATATTAGATGATAGTTTAGTATTTAATTCACTATATACTTTGCTCAACTCTTCAATTATCTTCTTAGGGTCATTGATATCCTTAAATTCAGGGAATATAGTCTTCAATTCTTTCTTTAGTTTCTGTAATTGTCTACTAGACGAACTAGCTGCTGCTACAGGGTCTAATACTACACCTCGTGGTTGATTCAATGCATTATAATATTCTTCAGTTGCTTTCTTTAATTTTTCCATCTTATTTTTTAAGTTTTCTACTTCTTCTTTTGCTGTTGTGTACTCTGACTTAGATAGTGTTGCTCCTTCTTTCCTGACTTTATTAAGTATCTTTTTGACCTCAATTAATTTTTCTGTGGCTCTCTTTTCTTCCCCTAATTTTAAAGAGTATAAGGTGATACCTGTTATCAAACTACCAATTAATAAGGATGTTGGGGTCATAATAGATTTAAAGGCAGCGGCAGTTATTGTTGCATTTCTGATAGTGTTGGTTAGTTTGATTAGAACAGATACTAAACCTGCTGTTCCTAGTATGCTAATGAGCAACTTACCACCCGTGCCCATTTCTCCAAATCCAACTATAATATCATTAATAGCATCCAATGAACTCTGCATACCTTTTGTTAGATTTAACATAATTGATTTAAGCCCACTATCCCCTAAACTTATTGCAACTTTATCAAATTTAGCAATTGCTTTTTCCCATTGCTTTGATATAGATTGAAGAGCTTTCTCTTGTTCTCGTAAGGCTGAACCGTTGCTATTGAGAGCTATTTCAGTATATTCAGATACTTTATTAAAGTCTTGGAGGAGATTTTTAACGATTCCGATACGTCGACGACCCCCGAGGGCTAAGCTAATCGATTCTTGTTGAACATCATTCAAACTGTCATAAACTTTATTCAAATCTTCTAAGACCGACATAAAAGAGCGATATTCTCCACTGCTACTGCGAATAGCAATGCCTATTTTTTGCAATTCGTTTCCAAATTTTGAACTCTTGCTTCTGCTAAAGATCGTTTTTAATGCATTTCCGATTTGACTGCCGTCAAAATCTCCCAAATTATCTTTCAGTGTTGATGTAATAGCATTTAACTCTTCTAAGCTTATCCCTGCTGTTTTAGCATCAATTCCAGCTCTGCTCACTGATTCTGCTAAATCCCTGGTACTTGCTGAACTGTTATTAGAAAGCTCATTCCATTGGTCAAGAACAGTATTAGCTTGATTAATTTCTATATCGAACTGATTAAGAGCAGCATTAAGCATCTTCACACTTTCTACACTTGAGAGATTGCTTATGTTCTGTGCCATTAAAGAAACATCAGCTAATTCAGTTAATCCCTGCCTTCGTCCCAATCGACTCCATTCTTCTTGAATATTAATTACTTTATCTATCTGAGTAGCAAATTCGTCACCCATCTCTACAGCTGCTTTCTTGTAAGAGTTTAGTTGACTTTCTCCAACATCTAATATTTTATTGAGATTTATCATATTTGAATCAATCTCAATTATTGTATCTTTGACTTCTTTCAAAGAATTAGCAACCCCAAAAATTACTCCGGATGTTGCACTCCAAAGAGCTACATTAAAGAAAGATTTCGCTAGTTTATTGTATTGACGATGAATTCCTTCGGTTTGTTTTTTAGTTTCTTTGACTGAATTGTTTAATTTTGACGTCGAGTTAATAGTATTATTAATTTGTTTTCTATTATCTCCAATAATTTTTGATTGCTTCTTGAACGCATTATTTACTTCTTTGACTGATCTGCTAGTGTTTCTTGTACTATTCTTAATGATATCGTTAGCAGTTTTTGTAGTTTTTGTTATATCATTAATTGACTTCTTCATGCGATTCAAATCTGATAATACATCGTTGACTCCAAAACTAGATATTCCAATTCCCAAATTATGTGTTGCATCCATTTTTTCTGACACCTCTTCTTGTTTTTAATTTCTTCAACCCCTCCCCATTCCTGATTTCACCTTTCTTCTATACAAAAAATATAAAAAAACCGCATAATTACGGTTTTGGAATATTTTCTGATTTTATTTAATTTCGGACTAATCTCTAACTGATAGTTTTTCAGCTATATTAATAGTAGAGTTCAATGAATCTAATAGTAGTGTGACTGTATTCTTGTAGCTATCTAGTATTAACTGTGTTTCTGATTCGTCCATTTCCTTTGCTGACTTAATATTATCAGTCATTTCTAATACATCTTCTCTAGTAGATTCGTAACCTTCTCTTAATATTTCAATTACTTCTCTTTCTAATTGTTTGATAGTTTCTATTTCTTTTTTGTCCATTTTTATCACCCTTCCATTTTTAATTTTTTTATAAATTTATCAAATAACATTAAATATTTCGTCACTTCTTAAAATCCACGTAAAACTATCCTCATCGCCATAAGGATTATCTGTCATATCCAATTCCATGTAAACTATTACATCTTCACTGTCTGAATCAAGTAAACCGATATCCAATATTTGAGTAGCATATGCAAACTCGTATGATTTTCCTGTTTTCAAACATTCGCATACAACCATATCATCTTTGTTAACAAAATAATCATAATGTTTATGTAGGTTATCATCTAGTTTTCTTAACACTTCATCAACATAATCTATATGTACATACTTTTCTTTATCTTCTACTATTGAAAATGTGTCGTCTAATTCTCCTACACCATGCTCTGTTAATTCCCACACATCATCTATCATAATTTTGATTTCTGGCTCTCCTTTTAACTCTAAGCGACTTTCACCCTCATTAATGACCACACATTTTCCAAATTTTTCATCTACACCAACTCTATATCTTACTTCCTCGTCGCTAAACACTTCTAATAGTTGATCTAACTGATTCAATTCCATATTTACATCTCTCCTTCAATTATTATTTGAATATTCTGAAAATTTAAAGCAAACATAAAACTAAGCTAAATATGACTAATGACAACAAACCATACAAACTAAAATCAATTAATTTGGATATCAGATTTAGTGTTCTCAACAACTTCACCACCTTTCAATAAAGTTCTAGAACTATAGGCAAAAAAATTAAATAGCTTTCTTGACTACTAAACCACCTTCAGCGAAATAAATCTTTAATTTCTGGTCTAATCCCCATCCAAGCTTATTTCTCAATTTAGCTGAAATAAATAAACTTGAATTACTCAATGCTCTCTTTTCATAATCAAACTTTGAATATTGAATGTTCTCTTTCATGTAACTCACCACCTTTCAAGTTCTAGAATTTTAGATAAAAAAATATTAACCTTTAATCCTTACACCTATATATACGAGGTTTTTTGCTAATTTTATAAGCATTTATTAAATAATCTTCTTCATTCCTCACATATTAATAATCAACTTTTTTTGGAAACTTTACAAGTAATTATGTATATTTAACTTTATATAATGGATACAAGTTGAAAATGTCATTTTATGCAAGACTAAGATATTTTTTATCTTATCAACTTTTACACATATATATAGGAGATTTTTTCAAAAAAATCAACTATAAAACTGAAATAATTAATATAACAGTCAATTAGTAATTATAATAAAGGATTATTAACTTATTCACTTATAAGACGAGTTTTCAAGACTTTTTTATGCACTTTTTTATCTTTCATAATACTATATCACATATTTAATAGTGTTTTTACTAGTGAGAAATCAA
>NZ_KB900624.1:53194-67769 GCF_000379025.1 Orenia marismortui DSM 5156 | reverse complement strand
ATTTAAAAGCTTCACTTGTGATAATGGCTCTGAGTTTGCTCAAATGTCATTTTTAGAGCAAATTAGTGATACTAAAGTATACTTTGCACATCCATATTCATCATGGGAAAGAGGAACTAATGAGCGTCATAATGGTCTTATAAGACGCTTTATCCCTAAAGGTAATAGTCTAAACCAATTCTCTATTGAATCTATTGCTAGAGTCCAAAACTGGTGCAATACTTTACCAAGAAAAATCTTAGATTACCTAACCCCTGATGAAATATTTGAAGATAAATTAAAACAAATTCTTTATGACTAAATAACCAAATTATTACAGTTTGAAAATGTTCAATTTATTATTGCAATTTAAGTTTTAAAATTTATCTCAAGACAGACTAAAAAGAAAAATTACAATCAATTTAATATGTCTTTAAATTTTCTTCAAAATGAATTCGAGTTGGATTTTTTGGTTTTGCATTAAAATTAATTGGAAGATATTCTTCACAAATTATTTTTTCATAGTTTATATCAGAAAAATAATTACAGAAGTAAATTTCTACATAAATCAACTTATTATTTTCTTTATCAGCCAAGGCATAGATATATCCATTATCATTAGCATACACTGCAATCACTGGATAATTAAACCCAGTTGCTCCATATATAAGATAGTCTTTAGAAGAATTTAATTTAGCTAACCTCTTTATTTCTTCAATAAAATCTTTATCATTGCAAGTATATACAAGATATGATACAAAATTTGGATCAAAAGGATTATAATAATAATAATAAAATTGTTCTATCTTTGCTGAAGAAGGTATAATTTTAGGGAATATATCATTATTATGTTTACCTTTATCACCGAAATATTCATTGTAATCTAATATATTTGTAGTTTTATCCTTTTCTACCCATATTGCAAAAAAAATACACACTAGAATAGTTAATATAATAAAAAAAATCAATAATATTTTTTTCATTTTTCTACCTCTTTTCTTCTCTCTTCTTCCAATCTATATGTTAACAATTATTCTATATATTAACAAATTTTTTGATTTATTCAACTTAAATTTTCCTTTAAGTAAGGTTAAAGATTATTGATTTTGACCTTGATTTTATGTTATAAAAGAAGAATAAAGAAGAGGTGTAAAATATTACGCACTAATGTGTAATTAAATTACACATTCATAAAAAATTAAATTTTAGGAGGAATATTTAAAAATACTTGAAGAGATACAACAACAAATCCAGAACAGGTTTAAAAGCTATATGAACAGAAAGAAGGTCATTGATTATCTAATATATATTAACCTGTTTATAACCCCCATACTGACAGGGATTATAGTTTATTTGCTATTCTTTAAGTAGATAAGAAAAAAGGGGGTATCGAAAATACACTATATAGACTTTAAAAAGGAGGATTATTTAATGAAAACAAAAGAAAAAGAAGATTTAACTATATTGCAAATTACAAGAGCTGAATTCCCAAGTGTTGCCTATGTATTTGAAGAACAAATACAAGACTTAGAGGAAAAACTAAAAAATTTAAAATCAAATATGTAATATCTATATAAATTGCGAGAGAAAGAAGAGTTTAAGGTTAAGTGTTTTTTAACAAAATTCTTTCTTCATCTGGCAATTATTTTTTATTGAATGTAAGAAGTTAGTCAAGGAGGAACGCAAAGAAAAAGCGTTTTTCTTTTTCTTGAGTAGTCCTTGATTGACTTCTGGAATGAAATATAATATTTAACCAGATGAAGGAAGTGAAGATTAGGATTTAAGTAGAAAATCAACTATAGAAAGTAGATACTTGTAATATAGATAAGAGTAATTTAAAACGAAAAACCTTATAAACCCTAGTAGCATCAAGGTTTTAAGGCGATTTTATGGTGTGAAATTTATTTTAACCGATGTAAAAATTTTTTTAACCTAGTGTAAAATATGATTTTACACTAAAGTAAAAAATCAGTTGTTAAAACCTCAATATAAAAAAGCAGAGAAGCAATAAACAGATTCTCTGCTTTAATTTTTAACTCTTAATTTTCAATTCTCTAATAACTCTCTTCACTTTTTAAGATATATTTTGTCCCTGCATATATCAAACAACTAACCTCAATAACCATCAACAAAAGTAAGCTACTAGCATATAAGGAACTCTCTTCTACCATACCTAGATAAAATAAGGTATAGTGAAATAATATAAAGTACGAAATTCCTAATTGAAGATAGTAATCTGTTCTCTTATCTTTACTAGCAGTGAAAAAAGTTATAATTAAAATATAAGCAAATAATGTTAAAATAGCTAGAAGAGGAAATTTACTAGATAAGAGCTTTGAAAACCACCTATCTAAGCTAATACTCCCTAATTGTTTGATTAACAGCCAAGTAACTAAAAAGCTTGCTGCTAAAGTATTTGCCATACTAAGCTCCTTTTTAGAAAAAGTCTTAGCCAATAATAAAAGGAGAATAAATAATATTGTAAATAACATCAGAGAATCCTCTAAGGTAAATAAAGTAAAGGTCATTAAATAGATCAATCCTATTATTCCACCAACTATCTCTAATTTATTCATAATCCCCCCCTTAAGAACTAAGCACTAATTCCTAACTGGAATAAGAGATAAGCTCCAAATAAGTAGATAGCTGTAATAGCAATAGAATCCCAACCGATAGTCAAGAAGGTCTTTTTAGAACGATAGAAGAGACCAATAACAGCTACAGCACTTAAGATTAAACCTAAGACTGCTGTTAAAGAGTGAGTTAAAGAAGCCGCTTCTAAAACACTGCCCCCACGATAAGCGATATCACTGACAATAATAATTACCATATTAAAGATATTACTACCAAAGACATTACCAACAGCCATATCATAAGCATTAATTCTAATTGCTGAAATAGATGCAACAACCTCAGGTAATGAAGTAGCAGCAGCGACTAAAATTGTCCCCATAAAGGTCTTATCTAAACCACTTAAAGTAGCAATCTTATCACCTGAGTAAGATAAAGAGATACCTGCAATTACAATTATTATAGCTGAGATACTAAAGCCTATAATCGCTTCTTTTAATGAAGTTTCTAAATCAACTAAGTCCTCTTCTTCCTCCTCTTCAAGCTGATGTTTCTTCTCATATCTAAAGATCAATCTAGTACCCACTAAATATGTAACTAAGATAGCAAAACTACCTAATCCAATTCCCAGAAATTCAAGCTTTAAATCTGTTAAATAATTTGCCAAAATAAATAAAGTAGCTAAACCTGATAATAAAATTCCCAGTAAAGCCGATAAGATATGCTTAGAATGAACCTTTAACATAAAGGGGCCTGCACCATGAAGCAAGTCCACTAAAGCTAAAATCATTAAATTAAAGGTATTACTACCAAAGACATTACCAATAGCAATATCAGGAGCCCCAATAATTGAAGCTGTAGAGCTTGTTACCACCTCTGGCAAAGAGGTAGCACCAGCTACTAAGATACTCCCTACTAGTGCTTGACCTAATCCAGTCTTAATTGCTATTACATCACCATAATCTGATAATTTAGTACCTGCAATAATAATTGCTACTGCCGAGACTAAAAATATAACCCATAATTCTACCACAAAGATCCCTCCATTTTGTATTAAACAATTATAATCTTAATATATAATGGATATACTATTAAATAGTCTATCCATTATATTCTCCACCCTATTATTGGGGGTTAACAGACTCACCCCCAAAAAAATCCTGATCCCTGTAATTTCCCCTAGACATTGAAGTTCTCTCTTAATCTTAGAAACAATTACCTTCAGATCCCCTTCATATACTCTATCAGTTAATAAGAGGTAGCTATCATCATGCCAGCGATATAGCTCATTAAAGAAGACTTGATTTTTATTAATAATATTAGGAATAAGCTCTAAATTAAGGTCTTCTTGATTAGATTCTTTCAAATAATTCACCTCTATAAAGACTAAAGCCCCTCTTTCACCTTTATTTTTTACTGAGCATAGCTCCTTATTGATAAGCCCTTTAATAACCTCCTTATCTTTGATTATTTCCTTATTAAGATAATTAAAGTCTCTGCTCATGCTTTTCCTCCTTAATTAATATTTACAAATCTATCCATAAGTAAAACTCAGACCAATATATCGGTCTGAGATAATTCTATAATTTTATATTTATATTTTCAAAGATAGTTTTGAAATTCTCTATAAGAGATCCCTGAGCTTTATTCTCATAATTCTGTTGTAGATTAAGCCTTAGTTTAGCTAATTCTTCTTGATTAAGCTTAACATGGCTTTTAATTAAAACCTCTCTTCGTACCTTTCACCATTTATTGGCAAGTAAGTATCTTCTAAATATTCAATTTGCTAGGTGAGGAATTGCCATTTTCTTAATTTATTCAATATAAATTAAGTTCATAAAAAACGCCTTAATCCATCTAAAGATTAAAACAAAGATGTTAGCTCTTTTAATATCTTTAGCAGTTTGCAGATCAACTTGACCTAATACCTTTCCACCTTGTTGCTTAAAGATCAGCTTACCTACTAACTCCCCTTTCTTGATAGGAGCTTCTAAACTCTTAGTTATTTTGATCTCTTGCTTGATTTGATCCTTAGTTCCTCTAAGGATATAAGGTGAGAAGGCTTGAGCTGTCTCTACTTCAACTTTAAGCTCTTTTCCTTTAGCTACCTCAACCTCTTTGATTTTAACTTGAGAGTTAACCAGATATACTTTATTAAAGGCATTAAATCCATAATTTAACAACTTAATCGTCGCTGTTGTTCTATCATTATCATTTTCTGCTCCCATTAACACAGAGATTAAAGTAGTATCATCCTTGCTAGCAGTAGCTGTTAAACAGAATTTGGCTTCTTCGGTCCAACCAGTCTTTAACCCAGTCGCATAAGAATAATCACTTAATAGATTATTAGTAGTATATATAGCTAAATCATTATTTTTGATATAATCTACCTGCTGAGCAGACCATTTTAAAACTTGAGGATAATTAGTAACTAGCTCTCTAGCCAAGATAGCCATATCATAAACTGTAGAATAATTGTTCTCGCCCTCATTTGGCAGACCAGTTGTATTGAAGAATTGAGTATTTTCCATTCCTAACTCTCTAGCCTTATTATTCATCATCTCAATAAAACCATATTCAGTTTCACCAATATACTCTGCTACAGCTACACATGCATCATTAGCTGAAGAGATAGTTACAGCCTTTAATAAATCCCTAAGAGTTAACAAATCCCCCTGAGCTAACCAGATTTGTGATCCTCCCATTCCTTCAGCTAAATCACTTATTCTAACCTCATCATCTAAGCTAGCCTCCCCCTTCTCAACAGCCTCCAAAGCCAATAAGATAGTCATTAACTTACTCATACTAGCTGGGGGTAGCTTTAAGTTGGCATTCTTCTTAAATAAGATCTGCCCATTATCAGCAACCATCAAGATAGCCGCCTTAGTATGTATATTTTCAAAGGGGCTTGCCCATGCTACCTGTGATAAAAGGGTAATTAATACTAAAGCTAGAATTACTATTCTATTTATCTTCATCTCTCCACCTCTTTAAAAATTAAGAATCAATTTCCTAAATATTTTAAATTTTATTTTTTTTATTTATAACAAAACTGAAAGTAGCTCCACCATGACTATTATTAACTACTTTTATCTTAGCATCATGTTTATTAATAATTTCCTTAACAATTGCCAAACCTAGTCCATTACCTTTTTTAGCTTCCCTAGTTCGTGCTGAATCAACCTTATAAAATCTCTGCCAGATCTTATCCAGATCCTTCGTAGCAATCCCAATTCCCTCATCAGCTATAGAGAATCTTACTCCTTGTTGATTTTCACTAAAGTCAACCATAATTTCTATTCTTCCGCCTTCAGGTGAATAATTAATTCCATTATCAAGTAAGTTAATTAAGACTTGATGCATTCGATTAACATCTACAAAGATCTTTGGCAGAGACTCTGAAATCTTTAATTTAACCTTTAAACTCTTACTTTTAAATTTACTTTGCAAAGAGCTAACAGCTCTTTTTACGAGAACTTTAGGATGTATATTTTCTTTATTTAGGATTATTCTCTTAGAATCAAGGCGACTTAAGACTAAAAGATCCTCTAATAAATATTCTAAATACTCTGTATCCTTATACATAATCTCTAGATACTCCCTTAGCTCATCTTGCTCTAAATCTTGCCCTAAGATTATCTCTAAAAACCCTTTAATTGTAGTCAAAGGCGCCCTAAACTCATGGGAGACATTAGCTACAAATTCCTTTCTGACATTCTCTAACCTCCTCTTCTTCTCTAAGGTATCATCAATCTCTGCCACAGCATAATTAAAAGTATCGACTAGAGATCTAATCTCCCTACTACTACTTTTAGGTAAAGGAACAATTTCAAATTTCCCCTTAGCTATATTTTTAGCTGATTTATTAATATCGGCTAGGGGCTTAGTCACCCTTTTAGAGAAAAAGAAACTTAAAAAAGAGGCAGCTACTATAGCAATTAAAAAGGAATACAATGTAATCTTAATAATTTCATTGATAGTCTCAGCAATATTACCTATAGCAGTTTGAATGACTATTCCACCAATAATTTTATCCCTGTTAAATTTCTTCTTTTCTAAAATAATAGAACCGTTATCTTGGATAAGAGGAAAGATCATAATTAAGCTCTTATTATCAGGTCCTAAGATCTTTTTACTGAACTTATTCCCTTTTAAAACTTGGATTATTTCTTTCTTTTTAATATCAAGGCTATTATTCTGGTTTTGAGTAGAATCAAAGATAATCTTACCTTTATAATTGATAATTCCAATATCCATATTAGAAGAATGGGCAATGGTATTAAGTTTATTCTTAATCATATCAAGATCTAAGTCTTTATTATAGAAGCTAGCATTAACCAACTTTGCAATCCGCTGCCCTTTATTACTAAGCTTCCATTCCTTTAAACCAGAATAATAGTTATGAAATAAATAGCCAAAGATAGCTCCAACAATAGTCAAAGTTAATAAGATAATAATAATATAAGAGGTAATTAGTCTACTCATAAAGCTTTTATTAGCAAAACACATCTTAAACATCTCTGTTCTCTTCAACCTTAAACTTATAACCTACTCCCCAAACAGTCTTAATGGGCATCAATTTAATTTCAGCATCCTTTAGCTTCCTTCTTATCCTTTTAACATGCTCATCAATTGTACGAGTATGCTGAGAACCTGTCTGCCATAAATTATCCAACAGTTCCTCTCTACTAAAGGCTTGATTAGGGTTTTTAGCTAAAAAAGCAAGTAACTCTAACTCTTTAGGAGCAATATTCACCCTTTTACTTCTTACATAAACTTCATAGCTTCTTAAATCAATCTTTAAGTCAATATTAGTAAAATTTAAAGTCTGCCCTTTCTTTTTCATTAGTTTTTTAACCTTCTCAAACCTTCTCAGTACAGCTTTGATTCTAGCCATTAATTCTTTAGGACTAAAGGGCTTGGTTACATAATCATCTGCACCTAGTTCTAAACCTAAAATTTTATCACTCTCTTCTACCTTAGCAGTTAACATAATTAAAGGAGTTTCAATTTTAGCCTCTTTTAACTCTTTACATAATAACAGACCATCCTTCTTAGGTAACATAATATCCAACAAAATAAGGTTATAGTCTCCGCTTAAAGCCTCTTGTAATCCTAGCTCTCCATCCTTTGCTAATTTCAACTCAATATCATAAGGCTTAAGCATCGCTTTAATTAGTAAATAAATATGATGATCATCTTCTACTAATAAGAACTTCTTCCCATGTAAATTCACTATCAAAACTCCTTTATATCAAATTTATAAACACTATATTTAAGTGAATTTTATATAAGATATTTGCTAGTGTCAATTTTTAATCTTTCGTAAAATAGCGAGCAGTATTTATTTTTAGCTATTTTTTACGAAATAAATACTCTAATTTTCTAAATTTAGAAAATTAGAGTATAATTCAGCTTAATTATATAAGTTAGAATAGCCTGAGTAATATGTAGTTTTTTCACTGCTAGAAGAAGTAACTACAATTTTTTCCTGATAAGTATCATATACTTTTGCCCATACTCTTTGACTATTTTGATCATAAGGTTGCTTAATTTCTTCAGGCTTCATAGCTATAAATACATAAACTTTACTACTTGTAGGTAACTCTTCTAAAGTAATAATAGCCTGTTTTTCTTTTTTCTTATAATCAATCTTAACCTCATTGTACCCATAACCTGGCTCTGAGACACCTATCTTAGCAATATCTATTGCAGCAAAATCTTCAATTTTAATATTTTTGGCATCCTTATTTCCTGTATTTTCTATTATTAATGTACTCCACAGATAATCTTTATTGTTAATCTTCTTATCAGTATTACTAAGATAATCCTTAAACCTATTAGCAAACCTTTTAGGACCTCCAGCAATATAAGAGATCTCATATGTAGGTTTCTTTATAAAATATTGATTTTTTGTAGCTAAATTATTAGCATTATTAGCAATAGTAAATATCCAGATAGCTAATGCAATCATTACACCTATTTTTAAATAATCTTTAAAGCTTTTTTTGTTACTAGAGACTCCACTTTCAGTAGAATAAGCCATTACTTAAATTCCTCCTTTAAATAATTTAGTTATTAGTAATTCAACCTATTTATACCATTAATTATAAACATTCTATAAACAAAATGCAAATTAAATTTAAATTCAAAACAGGATTTCTTTTATTAATACCTAATTAAATAATAAAGAAGGGGGGGAGATAAATGATTAGATCGTTATGGAGTGCTGCAACTGGTATGAGAGCTCAACAACTTAATATGGATGTTATCTCTAACAATCTAGCTAATGTTAATACTACTGGTTTTAAAAAGAGCCGTGTAAGTTTCCAAGATTTAATGTATCAAACTTTAAAGAGTGCAGGAGCACCTAATAATCAAGGATCACAGATTCCTACAGGAATAGAGGTTGGGCTTGGAGTGCGCCCTGCTGCTACCCAAAAACTATTTGGTGGATCAAGTTTAAAAAGCACAGAGAATCCTTTAGATATGGCAATTGAAGGTAATGGATTCTTCCAAGTGTTATTACCTGATGGGACAAGTGGTTATACTAGAGATGGATCTTTTAAATTAGATAGTAGTGGTCAATTGGTAACTTCAGATGGATACTTATTACAACCACCTATTACTATCCCAGCTAATGCATCCGATATAACTATTAATCAAGAAGGATCAGTATATTATAAAGAACCAGGAAATGATGATTTTCAAGAGGCTGGGCAGATTGAGTTAACTGCTTTTGCAAATCCAGCTGGACTTGAGAGTATAGGACAAAATATATTTAGAAGTACAGCTGCTTCTGGACAACCTATGTATGGTTTACCAGCTCAAAATGGATATGGATCAATTGCTCAAAGTTATTTAGAAACTTCAAATGTTAAAGTAGTAGAAGAGATGGTAGATATGATTACATCTCAACGTGCCTATGAAATCAATTCTAAAGCAATTAAAGCTTCTGATGAGATGTTACAACAAGCCAATTCATTATTAAGATAGCCATTAATTAAATATCCCTTTAATAATAAAAGTTAAATTATCACTTGATATATCAAGTGATAATTTAACTTTTATCTGATCATTCTATTAATGCTATTATAGCTTAGCTTATTTTTCCTGAAATACCTAAAAACCTGCCAATACATTTTTATTCTAGCATAAAAACCTTTTATTAGTCCCATCTTATCCTCTTTAATACGATGGCTTAATTCTGGCAAAATCACTCTTCGAACCTTCCACTCCTGTTCAATTGCTATTTTAGTTAAGGCCAATTCAGCTCCAAATTTAGCATCACTTAAATCATCACATTCTTTAATTAACTCTCTTCTTAAAGCTCTTTGTCCAGTTAAATAAGGGGTTAATCTTTGGGCAAAATCAGTATGACCTCTTCCATTCTCAAAAAGCCCACAACTCATATCTACTCCTTCTTTTAAAAGAGGTTCAACTAATTTGCTGATATGTCCTTCTCTCAAGTTGATCAAATCGCCATCTAAAAAAAACAAAATTTCACTTTTTATATTATTAACCCCTATCTCCATAGCTGCTCCTTTACCATAATTTTTAGGTAAGGCAATTACTTTAACCTCACACTCTAATGCATATTCTACAGTATTATCTTTTGAACCATCACTTACTACTATAATTTCTTCAAATATCTTAGATTTTTTTGCGGTTTTAACTACCTCTTGAATTGTTTCTTCTTCATTATAAGCTGGGATTATTAGTCCGATGCCCATTATTAGTCCTCCATCCATAAAAATATCCTCTTATTTTTGAAAATAAGAGGATACTATTTCTTATTTATTTTTACTTACAAACTCTTCTAAAGTAATCCTAAGTGGTTTTAACTCCCCACTATCACCTTTCATTACTAAAAGCTCTAACTTATTTCCAATACCTACCTTTTTAATAATTCTACTTAAATCATCCATTCCCTTTATTTTTTCGTGATTTGCTTCTACAATAATATCATTACTACTCAATCCTACTTCTTCAGCAGGGCTATCTAAAATCACCCTAGCGATAATCACCCCTTGTTCTACTGGCAAGTCATAATAATCTACTAACTCTTTAGTTAGCTCAATTCCATAGATACCAAGCCATGGTCTTTTAACCTTACCATACTTAATTAAATCCTTGCTAATTTCTTTAGCGGTGTTAATTGGAATTGAGAAGCCAATTCCTTGGGCTTGATTAATAATAGCAGTATTAATTCCTATAACCTCTCCTTGACTATTTAATAAAGGTCCTCCACTATTACCAGGATTGATAGATGCATCGGTCTGAATTAATCCTTTTAAAACCCCTGCATTATTATTCAGTCTAATACTTCTATTTAAAGCACTGACCACACCAGTAGTAACTGTATTTCTAAACTCAACATCAAATGGACTGCCAATAGCAATGGCCATTTGTCCAGGAACTAACTTGTCAGAGTCACCTAAAAGAGCTACTGGTAAATCATCTGCCTCCACCTTAATTACTGCCAAATCATTTCTGGGATCTCTACCAACTAGTTTAGCTTTTAATTTTCTACCATCAGACAATAATACTTTAATTTGATCAGCATCTTCTATTACGTGATTGTTAGTTATGATGTATCCTTTCTGGTCAAAGATAAAGCCTGAACCTAAGCCTTTTCTTTCTTTAGGCAAAGGGAAGAAGCTTCTTTGATTACGTTCAATTACATCTGTAGTAACAATACTAACTACAGCAGAACCTACCTTTTTTACTACCCTTTGTACAGCTTTTTCTTTGGAAAGAACTACTGTTTTTTCTTTCTGTTCTAGATTTTTTTTATCTTTACCTTGTTCTTGATTATTAAATCCCCAAAAAGCTTCTACAGATGAATGAGTTAATAGACTTTCTCCAATAAATAAACCTAAAATTAACAAAGCTAGATAGATTAATCTTTTCTCTTTTCTTCTCATTATCAGTAAAGCCTCCTTCTCTAATCTTATTAAAGATTATAACAGGTATTTTTGACAGAAATATGACAAATTTTATAATAAGCTATTAACAAAATTTAAAAATACTTTTAATTCGTGAACATTAGTTTATATTCTCTTCTTATCTAACAGATTCTCTTAGATTTAAATATATCTCTTCCTGCCCCGCTTCAATAAAAGCATAAATGACTTCTTTAATATTTTTAATTTCTTTTTCTTCTAGTTTATTGTTTAACCATTGTTCATCTCTATTAATTAACCTAAGGTTCTTTTTTTGTATTATTCCATCAATAATTAAAGCTATGGGAATTCCTTCAGTCTCTGCTTTAATATTTAGGTCTGCTAAAGTAACAGGACGAGCTGAGCTAATTGGTATTATGCTAACATTTCCAGTAGGCTCTAAAATAGCATAGTGAATCTCATTAAGCTTAGAGTAACCATTGTTTCTTAAAATAGATAATAGTTGAATTAAAGAGATATGCTCTTTTTCTAAATTATCCTCAACAATCTTTCCCTCTTTAATCAAGATAGTTGGCTCACCTAATAGTAAGTTATTCATCCTCTGATTTAGAGTTAGCTTAGCAAAGATAAGATACAAGACCACTAAAGTCACTAAACTAATAATACTGGGAAGTAGCTTTGTACTAATTAAAGGCTCAGCAGCAATAGTTCCTAAAGTAATAATTGCAATTAAGTCATAAGGGGTTAACTGTACAATACTAGACTTGCCCATTAAGCGAGTTAAAGCAATACTTAAAATAAACATTATAAGGACCTTTAGAATTATCTCCATTTTATTTATTCACCTCTAGAACTTAATATAGCTTTAGCTTGTTCTAAAGGTTTGAATAATATAAATAAAAAAGGCTCTCCATCATGGAGAGCCTTTTTACTTTTATTACTTAGTTTAGATAATAATCTATTTTAGTTACATATTTTAATAAGTAAAGTAGAGTTTTATAAAATGCAAGTTAAGTTTGTAGTGATTAAAAATCTATTACAAATAAACTAACACTATCTTTTAAACGTAGCATAAATTAGTTAAATCAAGAACCAAGTTTAACTAAACCATGCTATTACTAAAGCAATGTATAATGGAGAATTTAATATCTTAAAATCCCTTGACCTTAATTCTCCATTCTCAATTAATTATGCTTCTCCTCCTATCTTCAAAGAAAAAAGGGTTATCAAAGCAGCACACCCACCTGCTATAATAACCCTAAAAGCACGGCCATTTCCAGATCGTTACGCTTACGGAGCTAAAACCTGACTAACGTCAGGACCCGGTAGCTCCTCCAGCTCCACGCTCTTCCAATCGCCTAAGATCAAGGTCAAGCCAGTTCTATCGACGCCAGCCAACTACAAGCCCATTGTTCCCCTCATTTCCTCCCCCCAAACCCCCCTCCTTTTAACTCCCTTCCCGACCAGGCTCGACAGACCACTTCGCCAAAAATGAAAGATCAATAATTGAAAATTAAAAATCCTCAATCTTCAATTATTGATAAAAGTTCTCTAAGCTCCTTCTCAATCTCCTCCTCAAGTGCTCCAATAATAAACTCCTTTTTAGTAATTTGCCCCTTTAACATCTTAGGCAAACTTTGATATCTAGCTCCATAGCTCTCTAGCTCCTGAATAGAAAGTCTCCTATACTTCTCTATAGCCTTCTCTTCAGCCCTTTCTTCTATCTTTCTTTTTAGCTCCTGCTCTTTGCGTTTCTGTTCAGCCTTCTGTCTAGCTAACTCTTCTTTCTTCTTTTGCTTTTCTAGCTCAGCACTAGAATAATGACCCTGCTGGCAAGAACTCTTTAAGAAAGCAAAGAAGCTCTCAGGCTTAGAATCCTTAGTATATTCAATATCTCCCTTTAAAAACTTAAAGCTATGCTTCTTTAACAACTTAGCCAACTCTTTTTTATGAGCCTCCACCTGCTCTTTTTTTGGTAATAGCTTAAATAACTCTAAGACCTCTTTAGAATACTCCTCTTCTTTAACCTCTATCTTCTCAGAAATCTCTTCCTTCTTTCTCTCAATCACAAAATCAATAAAAGCAATTCTTCTTCCCCTTTTCTCAGTAGAATAAGATAACTTAATATCAGTCTTTTCACTTATCTCCTCACAAGCTGTATCTAAGACATATTTTTTAAAATCATAAAATCTTTTATATTTATTTTTATTATTAGTCAATTCCCTTACCTCTTCAATACTCATCTTTGGAATTTTATATTTTTGGTAGCGAATAGCTAGTTCATAAAAAATTACTGAATACTGGCTAATTAACGATTTAATCATCATTAGATTTAAAGGAGTAAAATAGTTTTGTTCTTGCAATGCTCTAACAATATTTCCAATTAACATAAATTTATATTTATTATCCTCTTTAATAATTTTAGGTAATATACTAAACTTCTCCCAATTGTTCTTATTTTCTTCTTCACGAACCGTTGCTATTACTCCCATTAAACTTTCTAACTCTTCCTCAATATACTTAAGATCTTTTATCTTTACCCCCGCGATCCTATGAACTACATCACAATCAACTTCAAAGGAATAAATTTTATCTTCTAATATCTCCTCATAATTAAAAAATTTAACCTCTTTTTGTGCTATCTTTAAAAATATATTATAAATTTTTCTTTGAATTAAAGTTATTTTTCCTTTTGTTTTTAAGGCAATAAGTTGATTTGGTTTATGTAATAGCTCCTTTTTCATTATATCCACCCTCTATAATTGATAATTAAATCATATCATAATAAAGCGAGTGGAACAAATAAAAAACTCGTTGTATTTCCCTATTTTCTCGTTATATCTCCCTAATTTATCGTCTTATCGCCCTAATCTCTCGTCTTATTTCCCTATTTTCTCGTCATATTTCTCTGTACTCCCTTGTTACAATAGGATTTGTCCAAGCCTAAAGATATATAAGATATAAAAGATATACAACAATAGATAAAATAATTATTTATATTGTTGTTGTTGTTAGTAAATTAAAATAAAGTAGGACCAGCCTCACGGCTGGGACCCCTTGTCAAACTGTACGTACGGTTTTCCCGTATACAGCTTTCGGTTATTGGTGCTCCTTATCAG
>NZ_KB900624.1:9823-53094 GCF_000379025.1 Orenia marismortui DSM 5156 | reverse complement strand
GGGGGGGGGTACAAGCTAGATTGTTCGAGTACAAGTCAGAAAGGGAGCAGAGAAGCTTTGAGGAATTAAAAAGATTGCTAGAAAAAAAGAAATATAACGAGCTAGATTATATAGATGTCATATTTTTAAAAAGACAGTTAATAAAAACTTAGTCTATTATGACTATAAAGAAAGGATGATATAAATGAGTGAAGAGAAACGATATGAAGCTACTTGTTGTGTATGTGGGAATGAGTTCTTTGCTAATAAATCTATAATGCAACATTCAGGAATAAATGAAGCTGGCCATGGAAGATGCCCAGAGTGTGAAACGTTTTTAAATTTAACTTTTGACCCAGAACAGGAAATAATGCTAACTAAGAAATGGGATGACTTTTTAGCAGAAAGGAGAGCCAATAGTGGAAGATAAGAAAGAGTGTGTAAATTGTGGTAGAGAGTATAAGTTAGGCTACCCAAGATATCAAGGAGGTAAATGGGCTTGTTGTTGTAGTTTAGATTGCTGGGTTCAATTTACCGAAGGAGACAAGGGGGAATAAGAAATAATGAGAGCATATTTGATTGAAAAGCATTTAAGTAATATTGATTCTAAAGAAATAATTGAGGTATTAAAGAATAGAGAAGATGTTGAAGTTATTGATTGTGGAGAAGAAATTATTATAAAACCTTTAGAGGAGGATGAGTAAATAATGAGTGAGATAAAAGAAGAAGTGAAAGAGAACCAAGAGGATAGATATGTAATTGATAATGATAGTAAAGCCAATTCAGCCTTAAGAAAGCTTAGAGAGTTAAAAGCTAAGAAGCAAGAGAAAGAAGAGCAAGCAGAAGAGTTTAAAAGAGAGATAGATTACTGGTTAGAAAAAGAAGTGTCCAGCATTGATAGTGATATTGAATTTTATGAGGGAATATTAACCGAATATGCTATGAATCTTAAAGAGAGCGATAAGGAACTAAAGACTCATAAGCTGCCATTTGGTTCATTGAAGTTTAGAGCTCAAAGTGACAAGTGGAATTATGAGGATGATAAGTTAGTAGAGTCAGTTGAAGGTGCAGGGCTTAATGATTTAATTAAGGTTAAGAAGTCAGTAGATAAAAGAGAGTTTAAGAAATTAGTTAAAGTTGTTGGAAGCAATGTTATTAACCCAGATACAGGAGAAGTAATTGAAGGTGTTACTATTGAGTCAAGAGAGGAAAAGTTTAGTATAGATATCTAGTAACTAATGTCTGCTATCGATATCCGACTTAGGACTTGATGGCAGAAAGTAACGAAGGACAGGCTCATATTTTCTCCAATGGTTGCAAGGGCATGGAATAACTCAGGTAACTAAAATATAAAAGGAGGATAGAGCCACCTTAATTATTATTCATCTTATGCAGCTGGTCTTAGCCTAGATCAGCTGCAACTAAAAAAGGAGATGGTAAAGTGAAGTATATAGAATTATACCCATGCTATCCAAAAGGTCAGACCATAGAAGAACAATTAGAAAAAATTAAAGAAGAGTACAATGAAGTTTTAGAAGCAGATAATTGGGAGGATAGAGCTAAAGAATTATTAGATCTTGCACAAACTATTATGAGTTATATGGATGTATTAGTTACCACTGGAGAATCAGAAAAATTTGTTTTTCATAGGAACTTAAAATTTTGTGAATATAATTTGAAAGAGAATTATCAATATTTTTTAACTAGGATCGAGAGGATTAAAGAAGAGTATATGCATATAGTAGTTTCTCTTCATGTAGTTGGCAACATACTAGATATGTTTTATGATTTGATTTGTGAACATGATCGAGGTTGCCAGAAGTACAGAAGTGAGTTATTAAATAGATTCCTCCAGGAGCATAATGATAAGTTGGAATCTAGGAAGAAAGAATGGGCCAATGCAGCCATTAAGTAAGAGTATTAATAAATTATGTTCTTGTGGGAGAAGAATCGAGGGAGATTATGAGTTATGTGCTAAATGCAAGTCAGATAGATTATACCCTGATTGTGATTTTTATGAAAATAAGATGATGCGAAGATATGAAGTTCCTTATTGTAAATTCCATGATAAGCAAGTATTAGCAATTCAACCAGGCACTTATCACTGTAAAGTATGTATTAAGAATAAGCACAATAGGAGGAGATCCAAAGACAATGCTGATCTATAGTCTAGTAAAAGCACTAGAGGAGGTGGATATAGTGAAACCTGCAGGAGAGGGTGGAGTTGTAACCCAAGAGGTAATCGATAGAATGATTGAAGAGAGGAGGGCAAAGGAGAATGAAGAGGATTGAGATAGAAGGTGAGATTTGTCTTATAGAGAGTGTCCAGGTAATAAAGGAGGTTATCTTTTATATAGGCAGAGTTTCAATAGTAGGATTAGCAACTATGTTATTAGGATCTCCTTTCTGGGTAGCTTTAGGTATATCGGGTTGGTCCTTATTAATGTTTGGCTGTATGGAATTATTAATTTCAGGAGCAGAGGAGGTTGAGTAGTATGGCCACTGTAGAAGAGATTATTCAAGATAAGCAACCAGCAGTATATAAAGAACTTTGTATCTTAAAAATGAGTTTAACTCTAAGGGGCAAGTTTAAAGAAGTTGGTAAATGCATTAATGAAGTAGTTAAGCAAGCAGCCAAAGCATTTAAAGAAATAAGTAAAAAGTTATCACCAGTATTTGAACAGATGGCCAGAGTAGAAACTAAAAGAGCTATGAAAGCAGGTAAAGAGGAGGCTAGGAAATGAAGTTTAATGCTAAACTAGGGAATTTCACAACTTTATCTAGTGGGATGAAGCTTCCAATTATAGTAGATCAAAAGGATAGAATGACAGTGCTAAAAGATGTGTATAAGTTTGATGGCAAACCTTTAATTATAGATTTATTGACCAGCAGTAAAGATAATTTAGAGTTTAAAGCAGATTTTACTAAGCTTCATAGGTTTGATAGTAACATTAAGATCATTATTAAATTAGATGAAGAGAACAAAGATAGACTACTGGAGAAGATTTATCTATTTGATAGACAAGCTTTAATAGTCAATATGCTTATAGATGGAGAAGAGTATCAAAAGATGTTAAGAAAGATTACAGATGGCCAGAGGAGAAAGTTATTTGCAATATTCAATGATATTTGTGAGTGGGAAGGAGAAGAAGTTAACGAGAAGAGAAAAGACTTAATGAGAAACTTTGCTAATGGTAATGGTTATGAAGAGTTTAGCCTTAGTGATGTAGATAAGTCAATAGCTGGAGAGTTTATAGAGCATTGTTTAATTTATGCTTTAAGTCGAGGTGTGCCACTTAATGAGAGTGAACATCCAGCCAAGTTAATGGATTCAGAGAAATATATGTATCTATGCTTGAAGCTTAGGAAATGTGCAGTTTGTGGGGCAGAGCATACATATGATCGAGAGACAGGCACAGGAATTGAGGTACAAGAACACCATGTCCAAACTATTGGTATGGGGAATAACAGACAGAAGTTAGATGATAGTAATCATAAAAAAGCTAGTTTATGCTCTATTTGTCATTCTAAAGCACATAATGATAATGGGGGTTGGGAGTCTTTCAGTAAAAAGTGGCATATAGTTGGAGTTATATATAATGACTAATATCTATCTGGTAGCCTTTTCTGGTTTATCTGCAGCACTAGGAAAGGTTATCAGACTACTGGAGGTAAAACAATGAGCAATCTAGGAGTAGCAAAGAAGATTTGTAGATTACAAGGAATAGGTGTAAAAGCTGAAATAGTAGTTATTTGTCCTTATTGTGATGAAAAACAAGCTAGAATTAGCATTAATACAGGTAAATGGTCTTGTAGTTGTGGTAAACATGGAAAAGTAGATGAGTTATATAGAGTAGTTGAATCAGATTATTTATTAAAAGATCATAAAGAAGCTTATTGGGATACCAGGAATAATAAGGGGGTTTGTAGATGATGGAAGCAATAGACAGGAAGGCTAGGAAAATGACAGGGGTTTTAATAAGATGGTATTTTACAGGTGAATTAGATTGTATCATCAAAGAATTAGAAGAAGATAGCAGAGGGAAGGCAAGAAGTAAAGATATAGTAATCACTCTTGGTAGAAAAGAAGGAGTAGTTAGTGATCTATTTACTAGCTCAGGCCTGTTTAATCCAGAAGCAGACCAGCTGGAGAAATTAAAGGAAGCTAAAAAGAGATTAGATAGATTCTTCAACAGACTTAACAATGTACCAGATGGAACTACATACAAGGAGATATTAAGGTTATTCTATGGCCAAGATAATTCCATCTTCCAAACCTCAGTAACTATAGGTCTTGCAGAGCCAACAATTAAGCTTAAAAAAAGAGAGGTTTTAGATGAATTAATATCATATTTAAGGGTTTCATAGTCAAAATATACTTTTTATATACTTTTGATATACTAATTTTATACTTTCATTATACTTTTAAAATACTTTTATATGTTATACTGTATAATAGAGCAGGAGTCTCCAAGAAGCACTGCTCTTGAACTTGAATTTAATTTAGTTAGCCATTTTATTTATATAGACAACCTTCTTATGTAAGGTAAAGGCACTCTTAACAGGGTGTCTTTGTTATATGTAGGAAGGAATAATAGTCAATTAAATATTGTTCATTTATGACCATAAGAAAAGAGGGAAATCAATGATAGCAAATGCAGTATTTATGGGATTGATCTGGACAGGAATTATATATGTATTAATAAATTATAGTTGAAAAAAGAATGAGATCAGAATCAGACACCTAGAGATAGGTGTTATTTTTATTAAGGGGGTGTTGCTAGTGAATGGGAGCTGAAACTAAGGTTATTAGGTGTTCTGGCCATAAGAACAATAATAGCAGATGTGGAAGAGAAAAAGAAGTATCAATGAATTTTAATGGTGAATGGTACTGCTGGCAGCACGAATACCAAAGATATGAACATGGATTTAGGTTGGCCCATAATGTTAATTATAAATTAGATGGCAGAATGAAGCATTTAGCAAAGCAGATATTAGAGAAGAAAAGAGATCTATGGCAGGTTAGAGATGCAATAGGAATAGAGAATATAGGTTTTGTTAGGTGTTTTCTCAAGAAGAAAAGCAGAGGTAAAGTTACTTATGCAGATTGTAGAAAGGTAACAGGGCCTTATGCAGCTATGATACCTTATAAGTTTATAATTACTTTTTATGATTATAATACTTCTTTATTATCAGTAAACCAGCAGAAGATCTTAATGTATCATGAGTTAAAACATATTGGTCCTAATGGCTATATAGTTCCTCATGATATAGAAGATTTCTCAGATATATTACAAAAATATGGAATTGATTGGGCTTCTGAAGGAGTAGAAGTTCCAGATATATTAAGTGAGGAGGTGGTGTAATTGGCTGAACATAACGAAACAGATTGGGTTCCAACAGCTAAACAACAGAAATTTGCTGAGCTACTACTAGATCCAGAAGATAGGAGAACTAGAAGGGCCAAAATTAATGAGGTTGGTGTTGCACCATCTACAGCTTATAGATGGCTTAAAGATCGTGATTTCTTAGATTACCTAAATACTCAAATTGATATAGTAACTGATGGCCATTTATCCACAGCTTGGAACTCATTAATTAACCAGGTAAAGCGTGGAGAAACTCAGGCCATTAAATTATTTTTTGAGCTAAAGGGTAAATATAAGCAACAGCACGAGCATAAGCACGAAGGAAATCTAACTCATACTTTGGATTTATCTTATTTATCAGATGAAGAATTAGAAGAAGAGTTGAAAAAGTATGAAGAAGAAGATGAGTAGAAAAGAAAAAGAGAAACTGTTGGCCCTGAAAAGAGAAAGGAAGTTAAGAGGATCCAAAGAAGAGTTTTGGACTTTTTGTAAGACTTTATCTCCAGATTTCTATAAAGAGGATAGATGGCACTTAAAATTATTAGCTTGGGTACTGCAGGCTTTATATGAGAGAAGATTGACTAAAGAAGATTTTTATAACTTTTGTGTAGAGCATGTGCCAGATGGATTTATGAAGATGTTTGATTTTGATAGATTAAAAGAAGATAAGATCTATACTAGGTTAATGATGAATGAGCCACCAAGACATGGTAAGTCTAGGACCTTAATTAATTTCTGTAAATGGGCTTTAGGTGATGAGCCAAGCAATAAGATAATTACCTGTAGTTATAATGATGATATGGCCACAGACTTCTCAAGATATACAAGAGATGGAATTAATGAAGATAAGACCTATCCTCATGAGATAGTTTATAATGATATATTTCCTGAAAGCAAGATTAAACAGGGAAACGCTTCTTATCACCAATGGGCTTTAGAAGGACAGTTTTTTAATTATAAGGGGGCAGGTGTTGGAGGATCCATCACAGGTAAAGGTTGTAATATCTCAATAGTTGATGATCCAGTAAAAGATGCAGAAGCTGCTCTTAATGAAAATGCTTTAGACAAGATCTGGACTTGGTATACTGGAACTTTTCTTTCTAGAAAAGAAGAGGGAGCAATCGATATAGTCAATATGACTAGGTGGGCCAAGAAAGATATTTGTGGTAGGTTATTGGATGGCCCTGAAGCAGATGAATGGTTTGTATTAAAATTAGAAGCTAAAGATGAAGATGGTAATATGTTATGTCCTGAATTATTATCTAATAAGAGTTATAAGAGTTTAAGAGCTAATATGGTCCCTGAAATATTCCAAGCTAACTATCACCAAAAGCCAATAGATCAGAAAGGTAAACTATATAAATCATTTAAGACTTATACAGATTTACCTAGAAGTAATCAAGGTAAGCCAATGATGGATAGAATTATAAGTTATACAGATACAGCTGATACTGGATCTGATTATTTATGTACTTTAGCAGCTGTAGAGTATGCTGGTGAAGCTTATGTTATTGATATTATGTACACTAAAGCAGGAATGGAAGTTACTGAGCCAGATACAGCTGATTTCTTAGTAGCTAATAAAGTTAATTTGGCCAAGATAGAGAGTAATAATGGTGGTAGAGGTTTTGCTAGAAATGTAAAAAGGTTAATTTGGGAAAGACATAGGACTAAGAAAGTTAATATAGATTGGTTTCATCAATCGCAGAATAAAAAAGCTAGAATAATTTCTAATAGTACCTTTGTAATGAATCATATTTATTTCCCTTACAATTGGAGAGAAAGATGGCCAAAATATTATGAAGCTATGAACAGTTATCAGAAAGAAGGTAAAAATAAAAATGATGATGGTCCAGATGCTACTACTGGATTAGCTGAGATGATTAACAATGGTCAAGGCTATAGTATTTCAAATTTATTTAATTAGTGTTAATACTCTAATTGTGAATAAAACCCTAATTTACTTGAACTATATATATTATTATGCTATACTAAATATATAAGTTAATAAAACCCTATTTCATATCGAATAGGGTCATTCAAGTATAGAGGGGTGTTAATATGGCTAGAAGGAGAAAATTACCTTATATTTTAAATGATGAAGAGCAAAAAGCTTTATTAGGTGTTTTTAATACCAGGTATCCTACTGGAGAAAGAAACAAGACAATAATTAGGTTTATATTGGATACTGGACTTAGATTATCAGAAATGATCAATTTAAAATGGAATCACATTGACGGAAATCTTGTTAAAGTGGTTGAAGGTAAAGGTAAGAAAGATAGATATGCAGGAGTTAGGCAGGAAAGTCTTAAAATGATTAGTCATTGGAAGAAAAGGCAACAAGAAGCATTAGAAAAGAAAAATTGTAGCAATGATGATAATTTAGTTTTTACTAGCCTTACAGGGAATAAGCTAGATTCTAGGAATGTAAGGAGAATGATTTATAAATATGCTGATAAAGCTGGTATTCAAGAAGAGGTAGAAAGACATTACACAGATGATGATGGTAATAAGCTTGAAGATACTTATAAAGAAAAGAAGGTAACTCCTCATAGTTTAAGACATACTTTTGCGACAGATCTTTATAGAAGAACTAAAGATTTGAGGTTAGTTCAAGAAGCTTTGGGTCATAGTGATATAGCCACTACAGAAATTTATACTCATGTAGCTCCAGTAGAAGTAGTTGAAGCTATGATGAACTTTAGAGATTAAGCATCCGAGAGGGTGCTTTTTTATTTGGGAAAGGAGGGAGTTAACAAAAATGAAAGCTAAAAAGAAGCTAGTGTTTAAAGTTAATAATAATTTAGGTCAATTAAGCATCTTGCTAGATCAAGCTAGTGATAAAGCGAGTGAATTAAAAGAGTTATTAGATCAGATAAATAATTTTGAAATAGAAGTAGAGGTTAAAGAGGATGGTTTAGAAATAGGTGAATCCAATGAAGGCTAGTGGAATGGATAAAGCTATATTGGTTTGGAGTGTATTATTATCTGTAAAATATTTTATTGAGCCATATTTAAATGGTGCTTATAGTTTATTTGAATTAGAATACTTAATACTTAATCTAAGAGATTCCTTTTTTATGTTTTTATTACTATTTACAATTACAAGATTTATTATATATGTATTAGGTTTTGATTAAAGCTTGAGGAGGTGATTAAGTGGGCCAACAAGGATATAGTATTGGGAATGTAATTAAAGATGAAATTAGACAGGACTTTATGCACTCTAGCAATCCCAATAGTAGTAAAGGTAAGTCTAGATTAGTTAATGGAAGAGGTGATCCATTAGTTAGCCAAAGACCTAATCAGGGAATTAAGCTTACAGATGAACAGGTAACTAATTTATATAAGACTAATCGTATCTTTCAAAATATAATCGATATTCCAGGTGAGGATATGACTAGAGAGTGGATTGATTTTCAAGATACAGATAAGAAGTTAAAGAAATCGATACTAGATAAGCTTAATGATCTTGATGCTCAACCTAAAATTAATGATATGTGTGAGTATGAGAGGTTGAGAGGTGATGGTTTCTGTAGTATTGGAGCAAGAGAGAAAGGGAGCTTGGATATAGGTAAAGAGATAAATAAGAAATCATTAATTGATATAGATTATATTCATGCTTTTTCTAAGATGAAGGTAAAAGATGCAGCTGTAAATGAAGATCCCTTTAGTAAGGAATATGGAGAGATAGAATATTATGAACTTAAAGGAGAAAATAATTCAGCTGATACTAGGTTAGTGCATAAGGATAGGATCCTACATCACCAAGTAAGGACAGTTGAAGATGAACTGTGGGGGATTCCTCTTATTCAGTCGCTTTATGATCCATTAGTTATATTTGATAATGTTGCTTGGTCAACTGGCCAGATAGCATACTCTTTAGCTTTCAAGGTCCTAAAGAGTGATAATATCGATATTTCTAATAGAAAAGATTATGCGAAAAGAAGAGCCTGGTATGAAGCAGAGTTTAATAGTAATAGTTTGGCCATCATTGGAAAGGAAGATGATTTAAGTTTTGTATCCCCTACAGGAAATATCAATGCATTAAAAGAGATTTATAATTTTACTTGGGAGTACTTAGCAGGAAGTGCCAGGATGCCTAAGTCTCATTTACTAGGTCAAGCTCAAGGTACTATTACTGGTGGCCAGTTTGACAGTCTTAATTATTATGCTAGGATTGCAGGTCTCCAGGAGAACTTTTTAAGACCTCATATAGAATATTTAATAGATCTTCTCTTTTGGGCTGAAAAGAGTGGAGTTGGTACAGGTAGTATAGATCCAGCAGGTTTATATAAGATGTTATTTAATCCATTATGGAAACTAGATAAAGAAACTGATGCCAAGATTCGTAAGATGGTAGCTGAAACTAATAAAATCTATATAGAAAGTAATGTAGTAACTCCAGATGAAGTAAGAAAAGGTGAATTTGGCAAGATAGGATTATTAGAAAAGCTAGATATGAGCGAAGAAGAGTTAGATGCTATAGCTGATACAGTAGAAGAAGCAAGAAAGCAATACCAAGAAGGAAGGTCGTGATAGTATGGCCAGACTTCCAAAGGTAAAGTTTCCTACTACTCAAGCAGTAGATTATTATGATAAGTTGGTTGGCTTAATAGATCAAATGCATAACTTAGCTGAAGGAGTATTTGAAAGAAAAGTTAGACCAGTATTAAGAAGAAATGATGATATAGATAGATCTTTTAACAGTCCTAAATATTGGACTGATAATCCTGATACTAATCCTAGTAAAGTTAGGTTAGATGATGAAATAGATGAAGTGAATAGAGCTTTAGAAAGAATAGAAGAAGAAGCTATTAATAATGTATTTGAACAGGTTGTAGATAAACTGGCCAATGACTTTATTGATTTAGTAAGAACTCACTCTATTGTCCAGGTAGGAAATCAAGTTAAAGCAGTTTTAGGATTTGATCCCTTAAAGAATGATCCAGCTTTGGCCCAAATAGCTAAGGCAGCAGTTAAAGAGAATGTTAGATTAATTAAATCGATACCTAGAAAATACTTTGATGATCTAAATAGGATAATCTTAAATGGAATTAGAGCAGGAAATAGTACAGAAGAAATAGCAGAAGAGATTCAGAAGTTATATGATGTTACTAAAAATAGAGCTAAGTTAATTGCTAGAGATCAGGCAGGTAGTTTACAGGGAGATTTAACTAAGGCTAGACATAAGAATCTAGGACTTAAAAAGTTTAGGTGGGTTGCTACTAATGATTCTAGAGTAAGAAAGAAGCATGATGACTTTGATGGCCATGTTTATACTTGGGAGGATGGAGCTGGTGCTGGAGTCTTTCCTGGTAAAGAGATTAATTGTAGATGTACTGCTTCATTAGTAAGAGAAGAGTTAGAAGAGATGTGGGAAGCTGCATAAGGAGGGGTTAGATGTTACCTAAGCATATTTGGAATACACCATACTATAAATTAAAATGGCGTTATAGATGGTTTGTGCAACCTTTAGTAATGTTGATAAAAGGCTTAAATTGGTTAGTAATTAAAATTGTAAAGATGGCTAGTAAATAACACCTGAAAGGGTGTTTTATTATTTTAAAAGGGGTGTTAATCTATGTTATCTAAAGAGAATCTGATTAATTGTTTTGAGATTGCTAAGAAAGAAAATGCTGAGATGATAGGTGTTTTAGTAGAAGTTAAAGAGAATGAGTTGCCAGAATTAATAGTAAATCCAAATACTAATTTTGATGGTAAACTGGAGTATTATAAAAAAACTTATGATGATAATTTAAACCATAAGTTTGCAGATGGAATCAAGATTGTAGGATTTACTCATGCTGATACTCTTCAAGAAGTAGGAAAGTTGCTATTAAAAGGATAGTTGCAACTATTTCAGTAAGGAGGTGATTGAGAATTGGCAGAGAGGTTTGATTCAGTTGAGGTAGAGAATGTTAAGAAGAATGATGCTGGATTCTTAACTTATGATTTACTAGCAGCTCAAACTGGAGTATTCCCTTATAGAGACTATGCTACTGGAGAGATAGTCTATGAATTAAAGCATCCAGATGATCTACTAACTGATGAAGTATTAGAGCAGTTGAATAATCTACCGATTTGTAATGAGCATCCTTTTGAGTTTGTTAATACAGAGAACTCAACCGAGCTAGTCAAAGGACTTACAGGTCAAAATGCTAAGGTAGATGATAATAAACTGGCCAATAATGCAACTGTTTTTGATGGCAATCTAATAGCTGCTATTGTTACTGGTGATAAAAGAGAGTGTAGTTTAGGTTTTACCTGTGAGATAGTAGATGAATCAGGAGAATTTGAGGGCCAACATTACGATAGAAGGCAGACTAATTTTAAGCTTAATCATTTGGCCATGGTCCCCAAAGGTCGCTGTGGATCAGATTGTTTTGCTAAGTTAGATAGTGAGGATGGAGAGGTTAGGCAAGATTCAGCATATCAAGTTAGAGAAGATAATTTAGACAATAACAAGAAAGGAAGTGGAAAGATGGCTGTAATTAAATTAGATAATAAGGAATTTGAAGTAGATGAAGCTGTAAAGGCTAGGTTAGACAGTCTAGAGTCAAACAATAAAGACTTAACTAAAGAGGTTGGCCAGTTAGAAGGTAAGGTAGATGCTCAAAATGATACCATTAAGCAACTTAAAGAAGATAAGGCAGAACTAGAAGGGAATCAGATTGATAGCGAGACTCTTCAAAAGAAGATTGATGAAAGGTTGGCCCTTCTTGAAGATGCTAAGTTATTCTTAGATTCTGAGTATGACTTTACTGACAAAGAAACTAAAGATATTAAAATTGATTGTATTAAGGCTGTAAATGATAGCTTTGATCCTGAAGGTCGCTCAGATGATTATATAGATGCTAGATTTGATGCTATGATTGAGATGGCCAGTGAAGGATCTACAGGAGATAATAATTTAAGATATCAGAAGAAGAAACAAGATGGTGATGATTCTAGTATTCAGAAGAAAAAGAATAAGAGACTTAACTTGAAAAAATAAATTAAATTAGGGAGTGATATAAGATGAGAAGTACTCTTAATCCTGGAGAATTAGCAGAAGGAAGAAGAATGAGTGCAGATTCTAAAGCTTCAGAGGGAACTATTCCTTTTGGTGCTGGAGCTAAGGCAGGAACTAATCCAGAAAAGCAAGTAGCTGCTTGGGATGGTGCTACTGGTAATGATAAGTTTAAAGGTATTGCTATGTTTTCAATTGAGGGAGATTTAGAGAATGGCCATTATCCAGATGGTGTCCCTACTACTGTATTAAGAAAAGGCGTTATCTGGGTTAAGTTAAGCGATAATGCATCAGCAGTTACAGCTGGAGATCAAGTAGCAATTCGTAATGATAGTCTATTTGATAAAGCTCCATTAACTACTGGTACTAGTGGAAGTTATGGAGTAGAGTTGACTAATGCAGAGTTTAAGACTGCTGGCCAACCTGGAGAAGTCGTTAAGGTTGAGATTGATATGCCAACTGCTACTAAGGTAGTTCAATTATAAGAGAGGAGATGATGTAGGTGAAAGGATTAACTGGAGTAAAAAGACAAGATTCTTTATTAACTAATGATGATTTAAAAGCTATTGATAATAAGTTGTATGAAGCGAAAGAGGATGAGTTAAAGGCTAGGACATTAGTGTCATTAAAGACTGATGATCCAGCTCATGTTAAGGTGATTTCCTATAAGAAGATTACTAAGAAAGGTGCTGCTAAGATATTCGCTTATGGTGCAGATGATGTACCTTTAGTTAGTGCTGATATTGAAGAGCATACTCAAAGAGTATTTGGTATTGTTGATGGTTTTGTAATTCCTTATGATGATTTAAGAGCTGCTAGAGCTAATGGAGTTTCTATTGATGCTACTTATGCTGTTGCTGCTAGAAGAGCTGCAGCAGAAAAGGAAAATGACTTCTTCTTTGTTGGTGATTCTGATTATAATGCTGAGGGATTAATTAACTTTACTGGTATTCAGACTTTTGCAGTAGATACTAATGATGCAGGATCTAGTACTGAGTGGGCTGATAAGACAGGGCCAGAAATCATTGAAGATATTAGACAGGGAAGAAAGAAAGTAAATATTAAGCCTGGATTACAGGCAGATACTTTAGGATTACCTCCTTCACACTATGAGGATTTAGATAGGGAATATAAGCCAGGAACTTCTAATGATAAGACTATTCGTGAAGTATTGGAAGCTAAGAATTGGTTTAGCAGAATTGAGCCTATTGCCGAGTTAGAAAAAGCAGGAGATGCTGATGAAGATAGCTTTATTGTTTTTGATAGCTCAGAAGATGTAGTTCAAATGTCTTTACCTATGGATCTATATAGACATGATCCTATCCAAAAGGATAATCTAGCAGAGCAAATTAACTTTGAGGAGCGTACTGGAGGGGCTGTTGTTAGATTCCCACTTGGTATAGTGAGAGGGGATGGTATTTAATGATGAGAATATTCAATAAGAGTAATGTAATTAAGCATGTTGGTGATGTGTCTTTAAATATTGGTGCTAATGTAGTTAAAGAAGAGCAATGGGCCAAAGTTAAAAGTCATCCAGTAGTAAAAGGGTGGTTAGATATGGGTACTGTTGAAGTTGAAGAAGGAGATCTATCTGATATCAATGAAATTAAGCCTATTTCTAAAGCTGTTGAGGTTATAGAATCTACTTTTGATGAGAAGCAGTTATTGGAGTGGAAAGAGCAGGCAGATAGAAAAGGTGTTAAGGAAGCTATTGATAAGCAGATAGAGTATTTGAATGAAGAAGGAGAAGGGGATGAATAAAGTTGGCCCTTACTACTGTAGCGAAAGTAAGAGGTATTGCTTCTAATTTATCTAGTTTGGAAGATTCAACTATTGAAATGTATATAGATGATGCAGTCTTGGAGCTGGAGGACTTTAGATATGATGAAAAGTACCAAGAAAAGCTAGAGAGATATATGGCTGCTCATCTTGGTACTTTAGATAAGCCTAAGCCAACTGATAAAATGTTAGGACCAATGAGAAATATGTATCCTAATAGAACTGGCCAAGAGGGACTGAAATTAACTGAGTATGGTAAAGAGGTCCTAAGGATATTGAGGAAATGTAATGGCCCAGCTATGGTGGTGTTTTCATGACAGTTAGAGTAGAAGATGATAACCAAGTCCCTCAAATTATAGAAGAGCTTTATAAGTTGCAGAATAAGAAGATAGAAATAGGAGTATTAGGAGATCAAGATTCTAAATTACTTATGATAGCAAGTGTGAATGAGTTTGGAGTTGAGATAGATGTTACTCCTAAGATGAGAGCTTATCTTCATAGTCAAGGTTTACACCTTAAAAAGAGTACGAAAAAGGTTAAGATACCTGAAAGAAGCTTTATTAGATCTACCTTTGATGAAGAGTATAAGGATATGATTAAGAAAGCAGAAGCAGGTATAGCCAAAGTAGTAGAAGGAAGGCAGAGTGCTGATACCTTCTTTGCTCTATATGGGGAGTATTTAGTGAGTCTTATCCAGGAGAAGATTGTATCTATTGAGAATCCTCCTAATCATCCTTTTACTGTACAGCAAAAGACTACCTCAGCTGGTGTTGGAGATAGTCCTTTGGAGAATACAGGAAGGCTAAAAGGAGCTATCAGCTATAGGGTGGTGTAATTATGGAATTTAGTGATTTGATTAAAGAGAATAGTGTCCCAATAGGGCTAATCAAAGAATCAGAAGGTTATCAAGATGGGCCAAGATGGGTATATGGCCAAACTACTCATTATTTATTAGAAGCTGCAGTATTTCATCTAACTACTGAAGATATTAAGCAGTATGATGGAGGATCCTACACAACTAAGGATATCAAGCTCTATATTATAGAGGATTTTACAGCTGTAAATAAAGAGACTGGCCAAGAAGAAGAGATTAGTATTGAAAAAGAAGAAGAAATTATATTCAGAGGGGATCATTATTCTCTTGAAGAGTTCCAGGACCAAACTATTAATTCAGATTTCTATGAGTTTGTAGCTAAGAGGGTGGTTATAGATGATTGATTTAGAGACTATAGCTAATGACATCTGGCAACCACTAAAAGATTATTCTGGATGTCCTCAAATATTATTGGCCAATCAGAAGATACCACCAAAGAAGCTTAAAGATCAGAGGGTTATATATAACTTTTCTAGACCTTATAATACTGGAAATATTAATTTTACTGAGGTTAAGGAGGTAGTAGAAAGCATTGAAGCAGAGTTTGATAAGGATTTAATGTATAACTATTATTATAATCCTCGTGTAACCTTATCTATTACTGGCTATGGGAGTAATAAGAATCCTATAGATCTTTATTTGAATAAGGTTAGAGAGTTTTTTATGATCCCTAAGTTAGCTGGTTATTTTTTTGAGGACTATAAAGGGGTAGTAGTCAATGTAGGAGATACTATTGATAAGACTACCTTTTTAGAGAATGATTATGAAATAAGAAAGGGATTTGATGTTATCCTGGAGTTTGAAGATGTGATTCAAGTGAGAGGGAAGACAATAGAAAAGATTCAGATTATTGGGCCAGATTCCAATATAGAAATAGACACCTAGAGATAGGTGTTATTTTAATTTAGAGAGGTGATAAGATGCCACAAGAAGTTAAAGTCAATATTTATGATAAGACAGGAGCGATAGCTCAAAATGGTTTTGGGTTACCTTTGATATTTGATCCAAATAACAATCTTGTATATCAAGAGGTTACAGATACTAGTCAGATTTCAGGGGTTGTAGCTGGTGATTTAGCTTATGATCAAGCTAATATTATTCTTAGTCAAGAGCCAAAGCCAGAGAAAGTAGCTATCTATGGCTTTGATATTAGTGCTGTTGATGCTACATTTACTACTATTGGAGAAGCTTTAGACGATTTGATTACTCGTAGGAATGATTGGTATTGGGGGGTGTTGGCCAGTAGGGTAGATGCAGATATAACTGCCTTTTCTGATTGGATAGCATCTAAAGCAAAGGTAGGAGCTGCTCAATTAGATATTGCTAAGACACCAACAGAGATTGAGACCTTTATGGCTGGAATGAGTAATCAAAGAATGGCCATATTTGCTCATGATGGAGGCATTGATACTGAGGATCAGTTCTTAGCAGCTGGAACTGTTGGTAGAATTGCTGCATTAGTTCCTGGAAGCTATACTGTTAAGTTTAAGACTATCAATACAGTAGCATCTACAACATACCAGGAAGCAGATATTATCCTTAATGCTGATTGTAATACTTATGTGAATAACATGGGTGAGGATTATATCAGTGAAGGCAAGTTAAGTAATGGTGATTTTATTGATACTCAAGTAGCAAAAGACTGGATTAGTGCTAGATATAGAGAAGGAATTTTTAAGTTATTGAAAGATAATGATAAAGTTGGTTTTGGAGACAATGGTATAACTCAAATAGTATCAGTTGTTAAATCTGTAAATAAGCAGGCTGCTAGTAACAAGATGGTAGCTCAAGATGATAGCGGGAACTATATTATGTCAGTTAAGTTCCCTCGTAGAGTTGATATTCCAGCTAATGATAGAGCTAATAGAATACTTAGTGGAATTAAGCCTTCTATTACATTCGGGGGTGCGATTCACGAGGTACAGGTTGATTTCTATTTAGAAATATAAGTGAGGTGATAAGATGAAGCAGTATGATCCTAATAAGGTAAGTGTAACAGTGGCAGGATTTGTTCTTACTGGTTTTGGTGAAGATACTTTTATTAAAGGAAGCAGAAACTCAGATAAAAGAAATACTCATGTTTCTGCTAAAGGAGAAGTTACTTTTAGTAAGTCAGCAGATGATACTGGAGAGGTTACTTTTATTTTGAAGCATAATAGTCCTGGTAATGCAATGTTGAAAAGACTTTATAACTCAGATGATGAGTTCCAGTTTGCTTGTGTAGATGCTAATATTGATGGTGATATTGGTATTGCAGGGTCTAGATGTGTGGTTAAGACCTTACCTGACTTTGAAAGAGGAGCAGAAGTAGGAGAAGTTGAGTGGAATTTGTTAGTTGCAGACTATGATCATGCATTTATTACAGACTTTTAGAGATTAAGCATCCGAAAGGGTGCTTTTTTATTTTAAATTAGAGGAGATGATTGAAATGGCAAAAGAAAGTTCAGTTAAACAAGCTACAGAGACTATTGATGGTGTAGATTTTAAGTTCCAACATCCAGGAGCTAGATGGTATTTAGAATTAACTGATAGATGTAAGAACAGATTTGGAGTAATGCAACAGGCAAAATACACTGATGAAGTTCTTAAGAATGTAGTTGTAGAGCCTGCTGATATTAATTCTATTGATGATTTTGGCCCAGGTGGAAATTATGGAATGAAAACTCTTAATCAGTTGGTTGAGAAGATAGAATCCTTTCTTAACTCCTAAACATGTTAAGTCTGGAATAGGTGTCTTTGCAGAGATTGATTACAACAGTTATAAGAAAGAGATCAAGAAAAATCCCAGAAAGAAAATGATTTATACTGTCTTTTATAATTCAGGAGAAAGCTTAGAAGATATAGATAGTTGGGATATGGATAGATTGATAGAAGCTTATAAGGCTTTAGAAGTAATCAATGAATCTGTAAAAGAGCAAGTAGGGAGTGGTGAATAGATGGCCACTGTTAGATCGTTAAATTTTAGTATTGGTTGGAATGTAGATAATAGAGGTTTAGATAGTGCTAACCAAGCTACCGATAGATTTAGAAATAGAACAGAACAGATTGACACTGCACTCCAGGAGAATAAACATAAGTTATTAGGATTTACTGCTGCTGCAGCTGGTGGATTAGGATTTGCAGTTAAACAGGCTGCTGACTTTGAGAGTCAGATGACTAGAGTTGGCCAAGTATCTGGTGCTAATGCTAAGCAATTAGAATTACTAGAGAAAAATGCTAAACAGTTAGGTATTGCTACTGCTTTTTCAGCTAAAGAAGCAGCAGAAGGTCAGGAATATCTGGCCATGGCTGGATTTAGTGTTAGAGAGAATATTACTGCCTTACCTGATGTGTTAAATCTAGCTTCTGCAGCACAGATGGATCTAGGAAGAACTTCTGATATAGCTAGTGATATATTAACTGGTTTTGGATTAAAGGCTGAGGATATGACAAGAGTTGTAGATACATTGCAGGCTACCTCTAGTGGAGCCAACACTAATGTATCTATGCTTGGGGAATCAATGAAATATCTTGGTCCTACTGCTCAAAACTTAGGTTATGATATAGAAACTATGTCTGCAGCTGTTGGAATGTTGGCCAATGTTGGTATTAAAGGTGGTCAAGCAGGTCAATATTTGCGAGGGGCATTGAATAAATTATCAGCACCAACTAAAGAAGGTGCTGAGGTTTTAGATGAATTAGGAATAAATCTTACAGATTCTCAAGGTAATATGCTTGGATTTGTAGATATAGTCTCTCAATTTCAAACTAGTATGAAAGGTATGGGAAATGCTAGTAAGCAGGCTGCTTTATCTAATATCTTTGGTCAAGAAGCTGCTAGTGCTATGGTGGCTATAATTAATCAGGGAACTGATGAATTACAAGGATTTAGAACAGAGTTATATAGTTCAGCTGGAATTACTGAAAAGATGGCCAAAGAGCAGATGAATACATTAACTGGAGCCTTTGATCAACTTAAAGGATCCCTTAATGTAGCTGCTATAGGTTTTGGTAGTGAATTGGCTCCAGCAATTAACTTTGTAGCTAAAGGAATTACTACTTTAGTAAATGGATTTAATAAGTTACCTGCACCAGTACAATCTACTATTGCTATTACAGCAGGAGCTACTACAGTATTATTAGGTCTAGCTACTACAGCAGGATTCTTAATAGGACCACTAACTACTGCAGCTACAGCATTAGGTATTTATACACCTGCAGCTATGGCAGCAGAAGGAGCCACAGTAGGATTTAATACAGCACTACTTACTAATCCAATTACAGGAATTGTAGTGGGAGTTGTTGCTTTGGGGGCTGCTCTTTATGGAATAGTTACTCATTGGGATACAGTGAAAGAAAAAACTTTAGGATTCTTTGGTTGGTTTAAAGGTAAATTAGAAGCTACTCCCGATTGGATACAGCTACTAATTGCACCAATAACCTTAATTCCTGAGTATTGGAATGAAATTAAAGTAGGAGCTGGCCAGTTCTTTGGTTGGTTTAAGACTACTTTAGATAAAACTCCTAGTTGGTTATTAGCTTTTACAGCTCCAATACTGCTGATTCCTAGGCATTGGGATACTATTAAATCATCAACTGTCAGTACCTTTAATGCTATAGGTAGTGGATTTAGTTGGTTAGGAGATAAAACTATAGCTTTTGGTAATTATCTATGGGGATTAGCTAATAAAGTTCCTGATCTTCCAGGTATATTTAATGCAATGAAGGATCCAATAGATAGTGTTGGAGTTAAAGTTCAGAATTTATTTGCTAATATACCTTCTTTTCCAGATCTAGTTGGTATGGCCAAAAGTAAATTTACTGAATTTATTGGATTTATCCAAGAGAATCCTTTGACTGTAGTTAAGTTTGTTATTCCTGGATTAAATTTAATAGAGCCAATTAATTGGGCTTATGCTAAAGCTAGGGATTGGTTAGCAGAAAAGACAGGATTAGAGTTACCAGAGTTTAAGATACCTTCAATTACTGATGTATTTAACTCTATAAAAGAAAAGATTAGATGGTTAGAAGATAAGTTATCAAACTTTGATATTGGTAGCTCGATTAGAAATGGGATAGATAAGACTAAGGATACAGCTATAGGAGCAGTAGCTGGATTGACTCAAAAGGTTAGAAACTATTTACCTTTCAGTCCAGCTAAGGAAGGGCCATTGTCAGATCTAGATAAAACTGGTCCTGGCTTTGTTAATACTATAGCTAGTGGAATAGATAAGACTAAGAATAGAATAAGTGATACCATTTCTAATATGTGGACTAATGTCAAAGATGTAAGTCCTGTTAGATTCTCACCTTTTGGATTAATACCAAACCATAATAGATCTTTACAGGAGAACCCATCTAATGATAATAGGGTTATTAATGAGACTAATCAGAGTATTAATGAAAGTAATACTCAAAAGAGAACAGTTATTCAGTTCAATGAAGGAGCTATTCAAATTGAGGTTAGTGGAGAGAATAGCCAAGATATAGTTAAGATATTAAGAGAAGAATTTAAGACTATAATCTTAGAAGCAGCAGCATCAGCGGGGGTGAATTAGTATGCAGTCAATAGGTGGAGTTTCAATATTCGTTAAAGAAGAGGATCCTCAGTTTAGTAATTCAGTCCCATCTAAACCTATTGAAGATGGAGCAGATATTACTGATCATATCTTTCAGGATCCAGTAGCTATAAATATAAAGTTTTTAGTAGAAAAGAATGGCCAAGAGATAGCTAGACAGTTAATTAAGTTAAGAGATGCTAGTAAAGTATTCACTTATGAGGGAATTGATTTCTCTTATGCTAATATGGCTATTAAATCCTTATCTATCCCTCGTACTGCTGCTATTAAAGATGGATTTAGTGGCTCTATGCAACTACAACAGATTCAGATGGTTAAAGAGAGATCACAAGTTACTAAATTAGGTAAAGAGCCTGCAACTGGCCAGCAAGTCCAAAAGAATAATGATAACACTCCTAAAAAAGAGCCTAAGACTACTGAAGTTCCTGCAACTGGTAGGACAGCAGAGTGGATAGCTTATGGAGAGAGATATTTGGAGGAGAAAAGCAATGGAGCTTAGTTATTTACCGATTGATAAAAGTGATATTGATAAGGAGCCAGATAGATTTGCTATTGATATTTTAAATGAGGAGTTTATCTTTGAAATCTTTTGGAATAATGAAGAGAGTTTTTATAGTTTGAACTTATATAAAGGTGAAGAGTTAATTTTAGCAGGTCGCAGGATTACCTATGGGATCGATATGATAGCTCCAGTAATCAGCTATGGACTTGATAAGGTTGCAATTATACCTTTTGATAAGACTGGCCAAGCTGAAAAGACAGGTATTACAAAGGAGAACTTTATGGAAAGTGTTCTTCCAGTGATATTAAGTGATTAACTTTGGTAGAGTTGCTGAATTTGTTGTAGATGATAGAGTTTTTAAGTTTCCTGAACTAGAGATAGATTTTAGAGTTAATTTTGATACTGAAAGTGATAGTAACTCAGGTAATATAAAGCTTTATAATCTTAATGATAAGTCGATAGAATTATTTAAGAAGGATAAAAAGGTAGTGCTAAAGGCTGGTTATGGTGATGATATAGGTGCAATTATGAAACCTATTATTAAATCAGCTACTTCTGAATTTAATGGTAATGATAAAATAACTAAGATAGTATTGAGTGAAGCAATAGAAGGTACTATTAATCTATCCTGGTCTAAGAATACAAGAGCCAGCACTATAATTAAAGATGTTATAGATAAGATACCTTTAGATTTAGGTGATTTAGATATAGCTACTGATAAGAAGTACAGAAAGGGCAAGACCTTCTCCTGTGAAGCTAAAGAAGCTCTAAAGGAGTTGGCCAAAGATACAGAGTCTAAATTCCATGTATCTAGAGGTAAAATCTACTTTAGACCATTAGATAAGGCAACCTATAGGGTAATTAAGCTTAATAAGGATAATGGTCTAATTGCTAGTCCTCAATTAATCGATAGTGGAGAGGAAGAGCGTTGGAAGGTACAAGCACTTTTAAGGTATGAGATTGAGCCTGATATTGTGTTAGATATAGAGAGTCTTACTCTTAATGGCCAGTATAGAGTGGTTAGTGGTAGTTTTACCAGTGATTTTATTACAGAATGTGAGGTGGTCAAACTATGAATCTAAATAAGTTAATAAAAGGTATGTTGGATAAGGAGTTGGAGGATATTCACATAGCCTTACCAGCTAAGATACAGAACTATGATCCTGAGAAGATGATAGCTGACATAGTGGTTTTAGCTAAGAAAGAATTAGGAGAGGAAGAGGTGGAGATTCCTCCAGTGCTTGAAGTTCCAGTATCTCATTTTAAGGCTGGTCCTTTTATTATTAGACCACCTTATAATCGTGGTGATGTGGTCCAGGTACTTTTCAATGAGAGAGCTATTGATAATTTATTGGCCAGTAATAGAGCTGAAAGTCCTGAATTTAATAGAAAGCATAGTTTAGATGATGCAATAGTTATAGCTGGACTTAAAACTGAAAGAGAAAGCAGTTATCCTTCTGATCACCAGGAGGATTTTTTAATCTACAATAGAGATACTCAAGAAAAAGCAGTTTTAAAGAAAGCTGGAGGAGCAATTTTAGAGGTTAATGATTTAGTAGTAGAGTCAAGTGATATTAAATTAGGCTCTAAAGATGCTTCTGAAGCTCTGGCATTATTATCTGAACTTGAAGATGTAATTAACACTTTTAACAAACATACCCATACTGCTCCTAGTGGTACAACAGGTACTCCACTTAAACCTATTAGTGAATTAGAGATGCCTAGTGGTACATCTAAGGTGGTGGCTGAATGAAGAGTTTATTACTTAATTCAAGTGGAGGTTTAGGGTTAGATCAGTTTAAAAGTTTAGAGATGGTGGAAGGACCAGCAGAAATTAAACAGCAGATTAGATTAACCTTATTGACTAATCGTGGTGAATGGTTTCTTAATCTTAATTTTGGTACTCCCTGGTTAGAGTTATTTAGAAGAGAGATTAGTGAAGAAGAGTTTAAGCAAGAGACTGTTACTATGTTAAATGATATTGTAGGTGTAGATCAGGTAGAGAAGTTTGATATCAGTTTAGATAGACAGACTAGAAAAGCTAAGGTTACTCTTGTTATTTTAATTGAAAGTGGAGAAGAAATCATATTAGAGGAGGTGGTATAGGTGGCTGATGAAGAGTATGGAGTGGTCCAAGAGGGATTTAAAAGAAAGACCAGGGAAGATATAGAGAATGATATGAAAAATACAGCTCGTAATCTTTTTGGTGATGATATTAACTTAAAGGAAAACTCACCATTAGGATTATTGATTACCCTTATTTCTTATGCTTTAGCTTTAGTATGGAAGGCATTAGCAGGAGTTTATAATTCAGCTTTTTTAGATACTGCAGTAGGTAAGAGTCTTGATTATGTTGGCCAGTATATTGGGGTTAAAAGAAAACCTGCAGCTAAAGCAGTAGGAGAAGCTCTTTTTACTGGTCAAGCTGATGAAGTTATACCTAATGGATTTAGAATCTCAACTGATACAGATCCTAAAATTATCTATGAGACTACCAGGAGTGGAATCATAGAGCAGGATGGGACTATTACTCTTCCAATTAAAGCTGTAGAAGCTGGAGAAGATTATGAGGTTGTTCAGAATCAATTAACTGAATTTATAAATCCATCTCCTTTTGTATATGAGGTAACTAATAATGAGCCTACTTATGGTGGCCAAGATAGAGAGAGTGATTATGAGTTTAGGCAGAGATATAAAGAATCTATTACTTTAAGTGGTGCATCTACTATAGATGCTATTCGCTCAGCTATATATGAGGTGGCAGGAGTTAGATCTGTTTATATTCGTGAAAATCATACTATGGATATAATGGATGGATTACCTCCAAAATCGATAGAAGCAGTTGTTTTGGGTGGAGCTGAAGCAAGTATTGGTAAAGCAATTTTAGATTCTAAAGCAGCTGGAATAGAGACTGCTGGAGCATATACTGTAGATGTTCAAGACAATGCAGGTAATAATAGATCTATTTCCTTTAGCAGACCAACATCAGTTCCTATCTATGTTGATGTAAGCTTAAATATTAGTCCAGTTTATCCAGTAGATGGTGATATTCAAGTTGAGAGAGCTATTATTAAATATATTGGTGGTACTGATAGAGATGGCAATACTCATCCTGGTACTAATGTAGGGGAGAAGGTTATTCATTCTCGTATAATTGGTGAAATCTATAAGATAGCTGGTATTGATGATGCTACTGTTACTATTGGAACTAGTGATAATCCTATAGGCATAGCTAATATTGATATAGCTGGTAATAGTGTAGCTGAGACTGATACTGCTAAAGTGGATGTGATTCATCAATGAATCTAAAAGAGAGGTTATTAGAAGCTTTAACTAGTGTCTATACCAAGACCCAAGATAGTAAGATAGCTAAGTTTATAACTTTAGTTACTGAGCAGATTGATGAGATTTATGTTGTTAAAGATAAGATTAAAGATAGTAGAAATATAGAGACTGCTTTTGGTGAAACCTTAGATAAAATTGGAGAAGCAGTCCAACAGGAAAGAGGATCCTTAGGTGATCCTACTTATCGATTACTAATTAAGTCTAAAGTAGCTCGTAACAGGTCAACAGGCGATATTAATACTATTCTAACTGTAATGGAATCTATGTTAGATATTAGGCAAGAATATATACTTCTGGAGGAGAATCCAGGTAATGAGCCTGCCAGTGTTTATATTGAGATTCCTTTGGTAGCTGTTGGCCAGTATAACATTACTAGAGAACATTTTATAACGATACTAAATCGAATTACTGCAGCTGGAGTTAGACCATATACCAGGTTAAATGGTACTTTTGAGTTTAGTGATGGAAGTCCAGAGGTTGATAATAATGCTGGATTTGGTGATTTGAATAATGAATCTACTGGAGGATTCTTTGGAAGTTGGCATGAGCCTGAAAATCCAGTAGAACTACCAGATTGGTAAATTAAAAATAAAAAGGAGATAGAGATGAATATTAATAAAGAATTAGAAAAAGCACAGAAAGAATTAGCAGGAGCTAAGGAAGAGTATCAAGCAACAGCAGAAAAAAGAGAAACTTTAATTCAACAAGCTAATCAAGCAGTAAGTGCAGCTAGAGATAATGTTTTATCTAAGCAATCAGTAGTTACTTATTTAGAAGGACTAGCTAATGCTGATGAGGGTAAAAAAGAGCCTGAGGAAGAAGTTAAAAAGGTTGAAGAGGATAAGCAATAATAAGTGAGGTGATTAGATGTCTTATCAAGGTAATTATGTTAGTGCAGTTCCTGTATGGAATCCAGATCCTCTTAATACTGTAGAGCCAAGTGAGACTAAAAGGAATAGTGGATGGGATCCAGGAGAAAAACCACCCGCTCAGTGGTTTAACTATCTACATCAAAGGTATTATGAAAGTTTGAAAGAATTAGATAATGCTTTGAAAATAGTTGATGATGCTCAAGATAATCATTTGGCAGACATGGCGAATCCACACAAAACCACCAGTGCTAAAGTTGACTACAGTAATATTGATTCCAGTTTGGTAGCAACCACAGTTAAAGGTGCTATTGATGAATTAGACAGCAAGAAGCTAAATATTGCCGGTGGCACAATGGCAGGGGATTTAGTATTTGAAAATGATCAAGGTATTGTGGGTAAAGATACTTATGATAATAATAGAAATTTGCTCAAATTAAGAAGTGATAATATTGTATCGGTAGGAAATCAAAGTTCGGGATTGGTGTTGGAAGGTGCTAATACACCGACCTACTATGATGGCAATAATACTTATAATTTGTGGCATAAAGGTAATGATGATTTATTTTTTTATCGTGATGGCAGTAAGGCAATAACAGGTCATATTGATTTCGCTAACAGAAATATACAGAATTTAGGAAGATTAAATTTTAGAGATATCGGCGAAGACAATAAATATTTTCAAATATATGAGCATCCCGATAGTGCTAGTTTGCTATTCACGCAAAGAGAAGTTGGCACGGGAAATTGGATTAGAACACCCCTGCAAATCAAGCCTAATGGAACAGTCGAAGTTAATCAGAGTAGAGTATTAACTACAAACGATGAAGGAAAACTTGATGCAGGCACTTTAGATGGTGTTGATAGTAGTCAATTTTTAAGAAGTGATACTGGGGGTACTATAACAGGTACTACTTCTATTATAGATGCAGGTAACCCTGCATTAGAAATAAAATCTACCAATGGAGGACAACCATTTATTGATTTTGCATCTCAATCTGATGTGGATTTTGGTGCAAGAATAATGCTAACAACGCCCGATACTTTAAATATAAATGGTGCAGAATTGATGAATGAGGGAAAAAGAGTGTTAACTACTGCTGATGAAGGAAGCGGAAATGGGCTTAATGCTGACCTATTAGATGGACAACATTTGTCAGATTTAGATAGCAGATATTTAAATGTTGATGGTGATACAATTACAGGTGATTTAATACACAGTCCTAAAAGCTATGTTAAATTCAGAGAAAGGGTAAGTCGGTATGCAACAGGAATTAGATTTCTTGATGGAAACGATCAAGAGGTTACAGGTATTACTAAAAACTCTAATGATGAAATTATAATAGGTGAAGGAGTTGTTACAAACAATCATTCGCAAGAAATGCAAATTGCTAAAGATGGAAGTTATATTAAATTTAATAATGGTGCTGATAGATACCTTACGACACAAGATGAAGGTACACTCAATGCAGGTAAGTTAGATGGACACGATAGCAATTATTTTGCTACTTCCTCTAATTTGTCTAATCATGAAAATGCTGACAATCCTCATGGAATTGATGCAAGTCATATTAATGGAAATGGTTCTATTGATGGGCAATTACTATTTGATGGTGGCAATAGCAGAATTACATGTCATGATGGATCTGGTAATTTCAACATCAAAAGTGGCGTGGATAATAACAATAGAATTGTTGAAGTTGGTGGAGGTAGTCATATCAAGATGGACGAGAATGGTGGCATATCTCTATTAGTTTCCACCCAACCTGTAGGTAATTTATTTACATCCGATACCGAATTAATAATAGGGCAGACAGGTATTCGTTGGAATGGGAATTTATTAGCTACCATACAGGATTTGAACAATATTGATGCAGTAAAAACAAGTGATTATTCAAACAACTTTAATGGAACTGGTCATGTCAAATTGCCTAATGGACTATATTTAATGTGGGGTAGAACAAAAACTTTTTTTGGAGATACTACTGGAAATACTATTGTTTTCCCTACGAGTTTCCCTACACAATGTTTGCAAGTAGTTACAGGTAATTCTTCTACTAATGCACCAGCAGATACATTTGCAGGAATTTATAATATAACAAATAGCTCATTTCAATTAGCAATTAATAATGGTAGTGGTGCAGCATTTAATTGGATGGCTATAGGCTATTAAGGAGGGATAAAATGAAAGTATTTGTACATTATGATGATGTCACAGGAGAGTTAAAAGGATTTTACACAAATGATATTCATAAAGAGGAAGATGTACCAAGCCCTTATATTGAAATATCAGAAGAAGAATGGCAAACCTGCTTAGAAAATCAAGGAAAATATAAAATTGATACAGATACATTAGAATTACAATATAATCCTTATGTTCCTACCTTGTTAGAAATAAAAGAGACCAAACTAAAAGAAATAAGAACCATAACAGGAGATTTAATTGATAGTAGATATAAACCTTTTGACAGAGAAAACCTATTTGTACTTGAAAATAAGCCTGATATTAATGACTATTTAAATGATCAACGAGTAGGTAAACAGATTGTAAAAGATAATATTCTATCAATTAGAACTGCTTGTAATGATTTGGAAAGTCAAATAGAAGCAGCTACAACCAAAGAGGAACTAGAGTTAATAAATATAAGTCAAGATAATCTTAAAGCTTTAGCAGCCTGGCCATCACAAGAGAATACAACTACCGAGACTCCTTAACAGGTGTCTTTTTTATTGGGGGGTGTGATATGAGCGATAAAATAATAGTAGTATCTATATCAGCAGTATTAGGACCAGCTTTTTTAAGTTGGTTAAATTGGTATCTAAAACAGAAAAACAATAAGGATCCTGCTCCAAAGGTGGCCAAATTAGAAGATCATAGAATCTTTTCTCAAATAGATACCTTATTGTCTGAGGTAAAGTTCAATATAGCAATTAAGAATCGAGGTAGGCAAGAGTTAGCTAAGACTATCCTCTATAAGAAGTTTGAGATATGGCAAGAAGAGTTATTAGAATTGGCTAAGAAGATAGATAGTAATGATTATAAGAACTTATATAAGCTTCAAATGTGTCATTTCAATAAGGCTCACAGTAGATTTAACAGTTTTTATAGATTAGATGATTACCAGGTAGAAGATCAGGAGTGTTTAGAGATAGCTATTAGAAAGTTTAATTGCTTCAACAAGGTCAGAATTGAGTATATGGGTCAAACTATAGATTCTTTATCTACTTCTGAATTTCTTACAGAGGATAAAGCTAGATCTGCAGCTATCTTTGTTGTGTATGCTGCTCTTTTTGTAGATATAATTAATGATGCTGAAAAGACCTTTAGTGTACTTAATGGAGAGCTTAGTGGAAAGAAGTTTAAGGGACATATATTATAGGAGGTGTGCTTGATGAAAATTATCATTGATCCAGGACATGGAGGAAAGGATCCAGGAGCTAGTGGCCAGTTTAGCAATGAAAAGGATGTAGCTTTACAGATTAGTAGAATGTTATATACCATTTTAAAAGATAATGGCCATAACACCAGGTTAACTAGAGAAGATGATAGCTATCCTAAATGGGAAGATAGAGTTAAATCTACAGTTGAGGATCTATTTGTATCAATCCATTGTAATGCTTGTGGCAACTATGAAGTAGAAGGAATTGAGACTCTACATTATAGTGAAGCTGGTAAGAGGTTAGCAGAGTTAATACAGAAGAACTTGAAGTATCAGACTGGAAGAATAGATAGAGGAGTAAAAGAAAGAAAGGATTTATATGTCTTGAAAAAGACTAAGTGTCCTGCTGTATTGGTGGAGACAGGATTTATATCTAATCCAAAGGAAGAGATCTCTCTTAATAATGCTGAATATCAGTACATATTAGCTTCAGCTATTTTTGAGGGAATTAAAGATTACCTGGAGGGATAAGATGCAAAAAGATAAAGTATTACATTTTATAGTAGGAACAGTAATTGTTTTATTGTGCTTGTTGGTCCAACTGCCTATTATTGTTACTTTAGTTCTGTTAGTTGCTGCAGCGGCTGGTAAAGAAGTGTATGACTATCATCATCCACAGTCGCACCAAGTGGAGACATATGACATACTGGCCACCATAGCAGGTGGTTTATTTATTTTATTATTATATTATGGGGTGGTATAAATGAAGGAGAAGGTCAAAGAAGGCATTAAAAATGCTTTAAATACTGATAGTGTAAGAAATGATGTTATCCTTTCTATTGTGGCTATAGCTTTGTTTCTAGTCTTTATTTATGGCCCACTTAAAGGAGATAACTTTGCTGATATCTTAAAATTTGACTTGTTAATGATTGCTGGGGCAGGGGTAGCCAATAATGGCATGAAAAAGATAGATAAGTATATTGATAGGAAGTGATTATATTGCTAGTAAAGGTCAAGGATTGGCTAATATTAATCTTATCTGCTGTTGGAGTTGTTTTATTCTACTTATTTAGTCAGGAAAAGAAAGAGAACTTTAAAAAGAAGGTCCAGGAGAAGAAAGAGAAGATTAAAGATAGGTATAAGCAGATTGAAAAAGAGAAAGATAAGTTATACCAAAGTCAAAATGAGCTAAAAGAGATACAACAAAATCATGATCAGGAGATTAAGGATCTAGAAAAAGAAAAGGAAGAGGTGGAGAATAGTGAAGTTGAGATGTCGCCAGAGGAAGCTCGTGATACTCTTGATAGTATGCTTGGTCGTAATGGCAACAACTCCAGCTCTAGCAGAGACAAAGGAGAAGGATAAAGGCTATTACTTGACTGAGAAAGAAATGGTTGAGTTGGCCCAGAAGATTAAAAAGCTTCAGGAGAAGAATAAACTCCTAGAGAAAGAGAATATTAAGTTAAAGCAGATATTAGAAAAAGAGCGACAGAGCTATGATAATGTCATAGATCAAGCTAACAAGACTATAGATATACAGAGTAATCAGATTAAGGACCTAAAAGATTTGAATAAGGATTATGAGAAAGAGATAAGTGATCCAGATATAATTCAAAAGTTATTATATATCCTGGCTGGTATTGGAGCTGGAAACCTCTTGGGGGGATGATCCCTGGGAGGTCTTTTTTTATTTTTTTGAAAAAAAGTTGTATTTATTTTTTGGAATCTATAGATTAGTGAAATAGAATATATTAAATAAAAGAAAGCGAGGTGATTTTAATGAAAAAGTTAAACCTGCTTGTAGGTTTAGCCCTTTTAATAATAGGCGTAATCCTTGCATGGGATTCACCTATTATAGATATATTTATGGAGCTACTAGATGTTATTTTGTAGTTGTATAAAGAAAACCCTCCTAAGGAACAGTTCCTTAGGAGGGTTTTCTTTATTTAGGTGCCGATTTAATAAAATTATTAACAGAGTTTTTGCTTTTTTTCTCTCCCTTATCTTCTTCAACTTCTAACTTTATATCAAGGTCAACCTCTGTTTTATTACTCTTTTCTGTAATCTTCTTTTTGTCTTCTTGCTTAGGTGGTTCAGATTCGTTTTTGGTTGGCTTCTCAACTATGGGCATATCTTTATATTCTTTAATCATTATACTTTTGAATATTTCTTTCCTGGCATGATGAGGCAGGCTTTTTAAATTATCTAACATCTCTTTGTCTTCCTGAGACAAATTAAAATATTCAAGACCAATTCCACTTTCATAGATCCCATACAATGTAAAGATCCTGGATAATTCTGCTGAATTATCTACTTTTTCAAACCATTTCAGAAGTGTTCCTTTTAAATATATTGATTTAGTTTTTGATTTCATCCTATACCTCCTTTAATCGTTAAATATTTGTTCAGCCAATTTATTGGCAGCTCTAACATTAACGAAACGTGGATCTTCAAGAAAAGTAAAACTGTGGAATGGCTCTTTTAAATAATCTTTTAATACAGTAGTTCCCCCACCGCCAAATATGAATTGATCAGCTTCATGGAACTTGTCCTGTAATAAATTTTTGATTTGGTCAGCGATAGTATCTGCAAGAAATTTATATAATTTCTTTGTAGCTTCTTCTAAGTTGATTTTTTGTCCTCTATGCTTAATATATCCTTGCTCGATATAATACTCCATTTCATATACTTGCTTCTCTATTCCTGTTTGCACTTTGATGATATCGCACAGTTTTTCATGAACTAAATGTAATCCTGGGATTGTTTTGGTTGGTACGTAATCTTGATATTCTCCGTCAATCGACACATAAAGATCAGTTGAATAATATCCAATATCAACACCAACTAAAAATCCATCTGCCCCCTCTGCTCTATCAGAGATATAATCAGCAGTAGTATAATATCCTTGAGGTTTTATATCCAAAGCATTAACAACTATGTTTTTATGTACTATTTCTTTTTTATCGTAATCGTATAATCCGATTTTTACATTATCCTCTTCAAACTTACTCACTAACTCTTTTTTATTTCTAAAGTGAGTAGCCGGAAGGTTAAGCATTAAATTAATTTCATCATTGTCTTTACAGAGATAAGCCAAGGCAGACACAATTAATCTTTCTGCATACTTACTTGTGGAAGCGTCATCGCTTATTTTGTGATTTCCACCTTTGTCTATAGCAAGATTACCTACAGCGTATTCTACTCCTTCATATTCTACAACTAAATTATTCAACTCATCGAAATTATCAAAGAAACTTTTATCTCTTTTCATAAAAATATCATTAGAGATCACTGAAGGGATAAATATTTCTTGTTCTCCATCTCCAGCTTTTAGCCCGCTATGTCCAAAATCGACCATAATATGTTTACTCATTTATAATTCCTCCTTTTATATTACATTTACACCATCTATTATAATGGCAATTTAATAAAAGGTCAATAGTTAAACCATTAAAAAATCTATTAAAATTATGTTATATAGTGTATTTCTAATATAAAGTTAATATTAATCTTAACTGTAATAACATTAAATATAAATTATAATTGCAATGAAAGATATATTAATTTAATAGTTTTGTATTAAGGTTATATTAAAAAACTATTATTATAAATGTTAAATTTATATTAAACTATTTTAAATAAAAAAGCCAGGGCATAAGCCCCAGCAGTCTATATTAAATGTTAAACCAAGTTAATATTAAATTATACCCAATATTTATAGTAATATTCAAAATAATTTTGATATTTACTTGACATAACACAAATTGTGTTGTATAATATATATAGAACATGAGGAAAGGGGGTGAGTACATATGAGTTTTTCAGAGCTGGTAGATGTGGTTTCTAAGTTAGTGACGATTGCAGTCGGTTTGCTAACAATTAAGATTTACTTTGATAATAAAAAGTAAATCTAAAGAGGGGAGGTTTTCCTCCTCTCAATCTACCAACTCTTAATCTCATTATATGCCATGAACAAGAAAACTTCAACATTAACAAAGTTATTTTTTGTTGTTGCTGGTATCTCATTTTTAATAGGCAAGGAGTGGACACTTGGGGGATTGCTGTTAGCTGTTGGTGTCCTTATGATTGTTGTAAACTTAAAGAAATAATATAGACCCTCTGGGGTCATCCTCAGAGGGCTAAAATTTAAAGGAAAGGAGATGAATAATATATATGAGTAAAACAGAAAAAGCAATACAGTTATTCTTAGAAAATCCATTTAGAGAGCTATCTGATATAGCAGAAGAGGCAGGAGTGGCAGAGTCAACTTTTAGATCTGCACTAAGTAGAAATGATTATCCACCCAAGAAAATGCGAGCGGAAGCATTGAAGCAAGTTAATTCTGCTCTTAGACAACATAAAGCAGACTTTAAATTTGATTGGAGCAAGTTTGGATTAAAAACTAAAGAGGTGAAATAATGATAACGGATGATTTATTTTTTATAATTGAACATTTAACTATATTAGGATTAATATCAATTTTTATAAAATTTATTTCTGGAGCTGAAGGGAATGAATTAAAAAGGAAATCAATAATAGGAGGATCTATTTTGTTGATTTCAATACTTGCTGTTATATATTTATTTTGAATCCACTCTTACAGGGTGGGTTTTTCTCGTGGTCATAAAAGACTATGTATTGTTGTGAATAATGTTTATAATAGTAAGTTGACTAATTCAAATTTTTGCTATATAATTATTTATAAGTTTACATAATTTTTGATTAAAAACATACAAAAAAAGAAAAAACCCTTTGTGCTGGAACACAAGGGTTATGAAGTAGGTTCCCAAAAAAAATGGCTACCAACCAATCGAAACCTTAAATATCAATTTGTATCTATATATTATCAGATACAAGACAAACTTGTCAAGATATAATTAACTAGAAATATCTTACAAGATAATATTTAAGCTCGGGAACCTGCTCAGAAAATCTGGGGAGGTTATTTTTTATGTCAACAAAAATCGAACAGGCTAAAAAGAAACTAGGTAATTTATGGGTCAATAAGCAAATTACAGACCAAGAATATAGACAAGCTATCGATCAATTAGAAAATAGAGCTAAAAAATATACTAGCACTAAGAGCATTCAAAAGGAGGAGATTGTCAAGGCTCCAAAAGTTCCAGAAGTGAATATAGAGAATACAAAAGATATAGATCATTTTAAAAATGGAGTATTGATTCCTCGCAACTTATATGATTTAAACAAGCTCAAATTCAGCTCTAAATCAATGTATTCAGCTTTCTACATATTGTGTAAGCACAGCAATAAAAATGGTCGCATAATTGGATTAACTACTTCTGATATGGCGCATTATTATGGTTATAGCGATAGCAGAAATGTTAGAAATGGATTAGACAAGCTAGAAGGTTTAGGATTAATTACAATCAATCGTAATGTTAAGCCGTATATTTATACTATTAATAACTATAATTTCAAATCCGGGGGATTTGTAGTTCCTGAGGAAGTAATGAAAGATGTTAGTCATATGAAATTGAAACAACTGAGAATACAATGGCTATACATGTGTAGAAATTTACATAGTCCAAAAAATAAATCGAAATCAGACTTAAGTCTGGGACATATCAGAAAAATGGTTAATGCTGATTGCTATAAAGAAGTTATTGAACTAGCGAGATCATTAACAGATAAATTCTTTACAGCTATAAAAGAAGTTAAGAAAGGGTTCTGGAGAAGTTGGAATAGTCTTAAAGTATCTTTCAATAATGCAACTCTAGGTATAATTGAAAACGTTCAAAATAAACTAGAAAGCTATAAATCACACCACCTATATAATCATATCAAAAATATATTTGAACGCTTAGATATCAAACTCTGTGCGTTAAACTTTAAATCTGCTATAGATTTGATGGATGAATATACCGAGAGAGAACTGTTGATCGTTAAGCAGAACATTGATAATGATAATTTGGACAAGTCTTATTCTGGATCGGCTGGATACTTGAGACACCTGCTACAAAGAGCCAGAAATGGAGCGTTAGTAGCCCAATACTAATCGACAATTAAAAATTAATTCAATAAATCCCAGGGGTAACTATGTCTAATTTTAGATATAGTATTTTTATTATGCTTATATTAGTTTGTAATCTTGATTTCATAGTCTAATAAATCACATTTAATATAATTTAGCTTGCAGATCAGTGAAGCTGGTCTTATTTTTATATCAACTTTAGGATGAATTTCAAATATTAGAGGATAAATCCCCATTTGGTCTGGCTGAATTTCGAGATATAATAAATAATTATAAATAGGATATAAATATTAAGCCTTACGGGTATTATTTCCAATCTTTTGGGAAGAATACACCCCAGAGGTGAATAAGTAAATGCTATCAATATTAGGATTAATTGTTATGATAATAGGGTTATTGGGTATAGTAATTATGGGAGGGTTAATGATTTTGATATATAATGAAATAACTCCAAATATAATTGAATAATAGAAGACGTCTTGACGTTTTACAACATAGAGTGTTATAATATGCTTACAAGGAGCAAGCATTGAAATTCAATGTTTGATGCATAAATCTAGGTAACAAATAAATAATATAAAAAGACTGATTAAGTGCGCTACCACTTAACCAGTCTGATGACCGTACTATCTCCTGAAGGCAATAATTGAAGACTATTTTATATTACAATAGCTTGTCCATTATTTCCAGAATTAACTGGAGAAATGCTAATATCAGCATGATGATTTTATACAAATCCATTAGCATTCACCTCCTTTCGTTAGTTCTAGGAGGTTTTCCGGTCTGCCAGCAGTCGCAACCTGCTGGCTTAATTATTATTATAGCATATAACATATATCGCTTCAAAATATGTTATAATAAGATCAAGATGTTGTCTAGCACTTGGAATCGAGGGACTTCTGGGGGCGAGCTGTCAGTATGAAAATACTGATGGCTTATTTATTTTTTGATATAAAAAAAGACTCCCGTGATCCGGAAATCTTTGCTGGTTAATTTTTAGTGTGGATCTCATATATTGTTTCCACTGTTTTATGGTTAACGGCCTTAAAACCTATAAGTGTACTTGTTATTGATAAAACTGCGCCTATTATGATTCCCCAAAAAGGAATTTGGCCACAAATAATACCTAAAACATTAATTATCAAAACAATTGCAATTAATTTATAATTGCGCGGCCAAGATTCTTCGAAAGCTTTTTTACGGCCTATAGTTTTGACTGAATATTTAATATTTGGAACCTCAAATTCTGCTATTCTTTCTTCTTTTTTTGGAATTGCCACCACCTCCTATACAAGTGGTTTTTTATTCTAAATCAAAGAATCAATTCATCATCTCAAAGCTCTATGAGCCCAATAATTATCAACAATTCTAGGAATATTGCTAGTTGAAATGTTACCCCAATTAATACTATTGTAGTTTGCTCTAGTGATATCTATACTCATTACTTTAGAGTCAGATACATTTCCTTTGATATCAACTAAAGGTAAATGCCATATTATCGATAAGCTATTTATATTTTCTCTTGAAGTGAAAATTTCTTGAAAAACCTTTTTACTTTCTAATAACAATCCTTCTCGAGTCATGTTTTTGGTTAAATTCTCGCTGCCATTAAGCCATAAAGTTAAATGCCTGTTTATATCGGAGTAAGTATGTTTGATGTAAACTTGTTTATCCTCATTGGTCTCTCCTAAATATTCAGTTAAATCCTCTGATATATATTTATTTGTTTCATATTCACGTATTTTATCAGCAGGTAAATCTAACTTAATATCAATTTTTTTAGATACTTCCATTATGGAAGGAGAGAAAATTTCAGTTTTCACATTATCTCCTTTTAAATTAGTCCCTCTTTTGCCAACCAGTTTTAAAACTTTTCTTTCTTGATCTTGTGGATTAAAGGAAGCTTTAATCTTGTAAGGACCTTTTATAAATTTTTTATCAGCAGGAATATTTAATATGCCCTTGAATACTTTGTTGCCAACTATTGATTTTATAGTTTCCCCTTTTGAGTCTGAATCAATAGCATTAAAGGATATTAATATTTTAGATCCGTTTGGTAGATCTGTCTTACCCTTAATAAACACCTTATTTTTTTCAGAATACAAATTAGTTATTTCTATGTTTTTATAAACCTTACCATTTTCTGAACCAGCTTGAGTAGTTACTTTGGTGCTACTGTTATCTGTAGGTACTAAAAGCATCAAAATAAATAAACCTATGTATATTCCAGATATTATTTTACCTGGCTTTCCAAATTTGTTTGATTTAAATACAAAAAAGATACCTACTGGTGGAATTATTAATGTTAAAAGCACAATTCCAAATTTAATTAAGTAATGCTTTACTCCTTTCTTAGTTTCAGGTTCTCTATTGATAGAAGTTCCACAATTTTGACAAAAATTTGATTCATTATTATTCTTTTCTCCGCACTTTGGGCAAATTGACACACTAATCACTCCTTAAATTATGTAAGTTATCTTTTTTCTCATTTTTCATTTCTTTTATCTTCGCAAAGCATAAAGCTAAATCATTGATAGATATTTCGCCATTTATATGTATCTGATTTTTGCCTTCGTCATTAGCTTTTATAAATTCAAAGATGTTAATTATATCTTGGTTAGTTAGATCATTTGATTCTTTAAACTTTTTTAGGAAAGGCTTACATTCATCTCTATATAGCAAGCTATTATAAAAGTTTAATAGACCAGGTTTGTTACTTAATGCTTCTTTTATTTTAGAGTGAGGACTTTCAAATTTTATCACTTTGCTCATAACGGCACCTCTTATACAAATTATATAATAAACACAATTCGACAATTACCGACAATATGAAGATATACTAAATATATCTAATCTATATAAAAATAAAAAGGACTACTTGTCCTCTTTATTGACTTATTTACCAGACTTTAAATGGATATGTTATAGATTATTTTTATTTAAATAACTGCTATTTTTCTTAGATTAGACAAAAATAAAAAACATCCCTATAGATCAGTCTGAACTCCAACTACTTTGCCTATAACTTCCACTTTTCCACTATCGATAATTTCCACTTTGTGAACAGGGTTTGGGCTTTCTGGCTGCAAGACTAATTTCCCGTCAGTTTTGTGTATTCGCTTGACAGTTGCTTCTGCTTCACACCCATTCATAAAAGCAACTACTGCAATCTCTCCATTTTCTACCTCTTCTTGTTTTCTTACTAAAATATAACTTCCTGGTATAATCCCAGCATTGATCATGCTGTCTCCTTCAGCTTGAAGAAAGAAATAAGCCCCCCCGTTAATACTTTTCTTCAAGACTAAACGATAACCTATAATATTCTCTTCAGCTAATAGGGGTTGCCCGCAAGCTACAGTCCCAAGAACAGGAATTAAAGTTGTTGTATCTTCGTTTACTGGTATAGAGTTAGGGGGTAATTTATTTTCAAAAATAACATCTTTAAGATAACCGGCAGCAGACATTAAATCTTTATATTCAACTCCATTCTTAGCTTTATTAGCAAGCCTTCTTAAGATATCAGGGTTGGGAGGGCTATCTAAAGTTTTGTTTATTGATTGTGAAATATAAGTACGACTAACATCAGATTCTCTGGAATATTGCGATATAGATCTATCTCCTTTTGCTTTTTCTATTAAGTTTTTAAATTTGTCTTTGTTAAACATTTTGACACCTCCCTAATAAAATTATATCAAAATTGTTTAAAATATCAACAACCAAACAATAAAACATCCGTTTAAAAAATAGTCAAAAAAAGTGTTTAAAAAATTGACAACAGTAATTTTGTATGTTATACTATTGGTACAAAGTGATAAAAAAATAAACAACAAGGCGGTGAGATAATGGAAGCTAATATTGTAGCTATAAAAAAATTGATAAAAAATAGGTTCGACAATAATATTACTTCATTTTCAGATAGCATAGGAGTAAGTAGGTCGCTAGTTTCTCAGATTATAAATGGTTCTACAGAACCTAAAGATAAATTTTTTTGTAGTATAATTAAATATTGTGATAAAAATGAATTAGATTTTAAAAAGTATATTTTTTTAAATTAATCCGACATTTTTTTAAACAACAATCACCTTACTAGTTACATTATAACCTTTTATTAATTAACGAATCTAGAGTTTGTTGTGGTAATTATTAGAAAGGAGGCGAAAGACTGTGAAGATATTAAATAAAAAGATATCTAAGTTACTTTTTGAAGCTAGAGACAACCTTATGTCTCAGAGCGAATTAGGATTAGCTGTTGGAGTGGATAGGAGCATGATCAGCAATTATGAGAATAGCAAAAGTTCCATACCTCTGGATTTATTACTTGAAATGTCTAAAGTTTTAGATAGTACAGAGTTGAAGTGGGAAGCAATCGGAACTCCAGTTCGAATAGCTTATCTTGATATTGTTAACCAGAGCTTAGATACTACTAGATGGATAATGACTAATGGGCAAAAAGGTGGCGAAGCTCAAGAAATGATAGATGCTTTGCATCAATTAGATGAGATAGGAGTTTTTAATAAGCTAGACCCAGAGCAGTATAGCGATAGAGAAAGGGATATAGCTTATTATGTAGCTGATCAAATAATGGATGTGTTGACTTGTGGTGCAATGTGTTTGAAAGCTCTAAAAGAAAGGGTCGGGATAAATCTTAGTAAAGTGGAAGATGATAGCGAAAGAAAAATGGTAGCAAAGGGATACAGAAGTGGCAATAGAAACGAAAAAGGCACCAACCGCCAAGTAAGTGCCTTAGTAAATTCTTATTAAATTTGATTACACCTCGAAAGGAGGTGATTTCATGAAAAAGATTATTGCTGTAACAATAATCTCGGTCGCATTATTAATAACACTTTCTTTAATTATACCATCTAATGCGACTGAAATCAAGAAATATGATGACAATGGAGAATGGATTGAACTGACTGATGGACGTATTGTGAGGGTGCAAAAATAATTAAGGAGAGTGGAAAAGATGAAATACAAAAATAATAGATATCAAGTAGAGTTGGAGAATGGCCAAGGGGTTACAATTTCTATTCAAGAGATGAAAGCTTGGGCTAACTTAACTTATTTAGTCCCAGCTTCAAGAGCTAGAGTCAAGAGAGTTAAGCAAGATGTTTTTGACCTGTATGATGGTACAAGCTATCTGGGATCTGTTCAAGTTGTATCAGATCCAGCTGATACAAAAGTTCCGTACACATTCAAAGAGGCAGAGAAGGTCAGTGTTGAACAACAACTAAAAGACATATTAGATGCTTTAGCGAAAGCTCAAGCGTCTATTGAATCTGGAATGACTGACCATGAAGCTCAAGCTTATTATTTAGAGCCACTAAAGGATGTGGTGGCGTGAATGATGCTGTAGTAATTGAGGATTATGGTCGGGTGATAATCACTATGAGTAAGACAGTATTGGTGGAGAAGCAGGAGGACGGAGCCGGGGTAAAACCTAGCTCCTCCAGCAATGGAAAGGTGGCGATGCAGGGTGTTTAGAGAAATTAGTGAGTTCAAAGATAACGTTCAAATTCCAGAGGTATTTAAGATAAAAGACGGAGAAAGAAGAGAAGATAGTGGATTGCCCAACCAATTGAGCTACTTAAAAATTACTGATACAAATAAAGCCAATGGCAATTTTAAACAGAATAAACGAGCTATTGAATTATACAAAGAAAAACCAACTGAAATAGATATCATATTAATGCATGATGATATAGGTAAGGTGTTTCCTCACTGGTTCTCTGCATATAAGGGTAATGTTAAAGTTTGTGAAGGCGATGGAAATCAATCTATCTTTTATGGGATGACAGGAGATAAAGATCCAGTTACAGGGATATGTCAAGGTAGTGATTGTCCTTGTGCAGAGAAAAGAGGATGTAAGCCTTATGGAGTGTTCAATTGCCAAATTAAAGGCATGGAAGAAGTTGGAGGGTGTGCGAAATATCGCCCCAAAGGTTTTAAAAAGGTAAAGGCTATATTAGATAGTCTAAAGATGATCAAAAGCAAAACTGGTGGTATTTTAGAAGGTATACCGTTGAAGTTAGCTATTCAACCTTATGCAGATGATTATGAGAAGAAAGGTGGAGGTAAAGGAGCTACAACCAACTATTTTACTCATGTTAAATTTAGTGGGTCAAATACTCAATTGATTAGAGAGGTTGTAAGAGTAAAAAAAGAACGTTTAGAGATTAAGTCTCAGTTAGAACGGTTGGAAAACATAAATTTATTTGAAGAAGAAATTGATTTTTTAGAAAGTAGCAATATTGAAAGTGATGAGACGGAGTTCCAAAATCCAGCATTGAATGAGCAGTTAAGAAAAGAATCAGAGAGCTTGGAGAAAGAGCTTAACCAAAGATATCCTAAGGGTGAAAAGGAAGAGATCACTGATCAGGAAGCAGAAGAGCAAAAAGAACTAACTCCAGAACAAAAAGAGATACTTGAAATCAAAGAATCATCAAAGCTAGCTAAAGAAATTATAACGGAGTTTTTAAGTCATATTAAATTTAATTATGTTGAAGATCTACCAGAAGGCTACGCCAAAGGTTTACTTAAGAAATTGAAGAGTAAGGCTAGTTAATTCTAGCCTTCTTAATTATATTCAGGGGGAAACAAATGGCTAGATACAGATTACCTGGAGAAGAGTCTGAAACTAAATCTAAGAAAAGAGATAAGCGAGAAAAGAGCTTATGTTGGGTGAGAATTCTAAAAGAGAAAATGAGTAACTGATATAAGGGGGCATAGTAATGGATATATTAGATTTATTAAGAAGTGATGGATCATTAACTATAAATAAGTCTTTAATACAGAAGTTAAAGAAAACCAAAGTCGCAGATGATAGGGAGAACACCAAGAGAGAATTTAGACCAGCAGGAGGATTGATGACAGCTGCTGTTTTGTCGGAATTGATTTCTAGATATAAGTACCATAAAAAAGAAGGACAATTAGTAAATATCAAGGGCAATACAAAGAAAGAGGATGGTAAAAGAGAGTGGTTTTTTATTACCCACAATAAGTTAGAACAGTTAATTGGTGTGTCCAGTTCTCAACAAGATTTAGCTATTGATGCTTTAGAAAAATTAGGTCTTATAACTAAGAAATTAATAGGAATTCCAGCTAAAAGACACTTTAAAATTAATGAAGATGCAATAATTAATTTTTTGTTCGGTAAAGATGATTTTTCAAAGAAAAACAAGCAGAAAATAGCTACAAACCCCCAGGATGATCAGGTTCCTTCTAAGATGGAACCAAGCAACAAGCTAAAAAGGAAACAAGTTTCCGGCTCAGAGGGAACACAGCTTCCAGCTAAGAGGGAACTATATAATACTAATAATAATACTAAAGATATAAATACTATACTACCTAGCACGCGTGAAGGAGAAAATACTGGCCAGCAAAATAATAACACTGATTTTCAAGAAATATTGAAATATATAACTAAAAAACTACATCTTACCCAACTGTCAAAAGGATATTTGCTTAAAGATGATCTAGAGGAATATGGACCAGAAATTATAAAAAAAGCTTGCGATATTGCCATATACACTCAAACAGAGAGAGGGAATTACAGGCATGGGGATCCAGAGGCTGGTGTTAGCATCAATAGTTATAAGTTTATTCGTTGCTTTATAGCCGAAGCCAAGGAAACATTACAAAATTTAAGTGGAGGTGCTAAAAATGGAACAGATAAACAAAATGTTAACTCAACAGGTGACAAAGACTATTCCGAAGGAGCAAGTCCGGGGTTCTTTATCAACTAAAAAACCAGAAGCTAAAAAGTGTAAAGAGTGCGGAAAATTAGTTGAACCAGAAGTTAATTTTTTACTTAAAAAGTGGTTATCGCCAGATGTTTGCGACAAATGTGATCGAGAAAAACTTACTAGAGAAAAAGAAGCAATAATCAAAAAAGCTTTAGACATCAAGAAGGCTAGAATAGAGAAACATTTTAGTCAAAGTAGATTAAGCAAAAGATTCATGAGAAGAACTTTTGATAATTTTAAACTTGATAATAAAAATAAAAAAGCTTATGAGACTTGTGTGAGTTACGCCAATGACTTTAGCGATAAAATGAAGAACGGTGAAGGGTTGTTACTAGTTGGGGATTTTGGTACAGGAAAAACACATTTGGCAGCTGCTATATTGCAAGAAGTAATAAGCCAGGATCATACAGGCGTCTTTATATCTATTCCTGATTTAATCACAAAAATAAGAAACACCTGGGACACAGAAGAGAATGAGTGGGATTTAATTACTGCATTAACTGAAGCAGATCTAGTAGTATTGGATGATATCGGAGCAGAAAATACAAAAGATTGGGTCAGAGAAAGATTATTTGTGATTATTAATTCCAGGTACGAGAAAATGTTACCTACTATATTCACGACTAATTGCAGTGTTAAAGATCTTAAGAATAAGTTAGGTGGAAGAATAGAAAGCAGGATAAATGAGATGTGCAAAGGTGTTATGTTGGTTGGAGAAGATTATAGAAAGAATAATTAAATAATCAAGGAGTGATATGCAATGAAATCGGGGGGGGGGTACAAGCTAGATTGTTCGAGTACAAGTCAGAAAGGGAGCAGAGAAGCTTTGAGGAATTAAAAAGATTGCTAGAAAAAAAGAAATATAAC
>NZ_KB900624.1:0-9723 GCF_000379025.1 Orenia marismortui DSM 5156 | reverse complement strand
CACCCTGCTACTGTTGATTTCACACACCGTACTGGCGAAAACAGCATGGATAGGATTTTCACCTACTGTTTACTAAATCTACGAGGCACACATAAAAAGCAGACAACAGTTTATCTTTCACTGCTATCTGCTTTGATTTTATTAATAGATAAATTTACAATTATTAAGCTTAATATTCTTAAAAAGAAGATACCTTTTTATTAGTTAAGTTTTTGATACTATCTAAATCATTACTTATTACTTCTGCCAAAACTTTAGAAAGTTTAACAGGTACTGCATTACCAATCATTTTATATCCATCATTTAATCGTTCATAGATAAATTTAAAATCATCTGGAAAGGTCTGAATTCGAGCTGATTCTCTAATAGAGAGCCTTCTATAAGGCTTACTCTCATCAAAAATCCATTTATCCTTCTCTACCTTAGTCATCTCTCCAGCAGAAGGATGTATTTTAGCATGGCGACCACTGGCTTCTATAGTATAGGCCACTTCATCCCAACCTCTACGTCTATTTCTAGACATAAACCTTGAAGAAAAATTTCCAATAAAGTATTCATGTCCGTTAATCTCTAGATCATCACCATTAGTATAATTCTTCTCTTTAGCAGGAAGCGGCTTAGGTAAATCTCCAATAGCTTCTTTTAAAGTTACAATTTCTCTCTTTTTAACGTTATTGAAATCAAATTTTAAATTTAAATCTTTACGATAACCAATGATAAAAACTCTTTTCCTACTCTGAGGAACTCCATAATCAGAAGAATCAAGTTTTTTGTAAGTTACATTATAACCTGTTTCTTCAAGCATGCTGATAATTTTGTTAAACTCTTTAATATGTCTTTTAGATATGATACCTGGAACATTCTCAGCTAAAAAGAATTCAGGTTGCTTATCTCTTAAGATTCTAATATATTCATAAAATAATTTACCTCTATTATCATCAATTCCTCCCATTGAACCTGCTAAACTCCAGCTTTGACAAGGAGGTCCTCCAATAATTCCTGTAGCTTTAGGTATTTCTTCAGATTCAATATCAACAATTGATCTTTTATCCAATTCAGTCTGTTTATGATTTTCTTCATAGGTAGCCCATATTTTTTTATTATATTCATTAGCCCAGATTACATTAAATCCAGCCTGTTCAAAACCTAAATCTAGACCACCACAACCTGCAAATAAAGAAATAATTTCAAAATTATTATTGTACTTCATATCTTTAATTTATCCTCCTTAATTTCAATCCACACAAATCTTTAATATAATTTCTACTGATTATATTATAACTGTAATCATTATTTAATATTACATATAAACTTACTCACTCCTTTATTTTATCAGATTTAATAAATAATTAATATCGTAAGCTCATTTTATCAACCTTTGTTTAAAACTATAAGTAATTTAAAAAATCAATTTTGGAGGTCTTTTATATTAATTATAGAAGTTATCCTATTAAATGAGAAATGACAATATTAGGAGGAATCTTCAAATGGCTAAAAGATTTAGTAAAGATGAGAGATTAATTGTAGAGAAATTTGCTCCAGAAAGTAGATTTAATTTTAAAGGTGAAGAATATGAAGTAGTCTTTAGTGATAAACCAACTTGTAGCAGTGGTGAACCAAAAACTGATATTTATGTTGCTTGTAAAAACTTAAGTGATCAATCGCACCAAGAGTTTAAAATTACCTTTAAAAAAGGAAATGCTGATTTTTTAGAAAATAAGCTAAGACCTGAAAGAGCAGAACAACTTTTGGGAGAAAACTGGATAGAATTAGTTAGAAACTCAGTAATAAAATTGAAAAATAAATTTTTAAGTAAGAAATTAATTTATATAACTAGAGCTTGGCCAACCAGAGCAGGGTCTATTACTTTAGGCTGGAGATTTGAACTATTTAATAAAAAACAAGGTTTATTATCTGCTAAAATGGACCTTACTAGAAAACAGGTGATAGATGTTTATGCTGGAACTAATCTTAGTCTAGACAAAAAGAATGCAATGGTAGCAGATCAAGTGATAGAAAACTCAGGAGTGGCTAACTATATTATCGAATACAATCCATCTCAATCTGATACTTTAGAAAAAATAGTAGCTCAAATGATTCCTATAGAAGAATATGTAGAGCAAAATCAAGAAATATACTTTGGATGTAAAGCCTTAAATTATCGAACTTTTAAAGATAAATATGAAGGCAATCGTTCTTTAGCAGTCTATGTTAAGTGGAATATAGTAGATAACAAGTTAAAACCTGAGTTGGTATTTGAAGAACCCTTATTGAAGGATGGACATTACATAGCTGCTAAAACCAAAGCAGCATTAGCTCAATTGGAGATTGAAACTACTGATGATATAACAGAGGATAATGTAGTATCAATGGAATTTGTTTATAATGATTAAAAGTTACTTAGCATGATAAGAATAATTGAACAAATAAAAACCTCGTTATATCTTTCTCTAATTCCTTGCTACCATAAGCTTTAACAGATAAAATAATTATTTATATTGTTGTTAGTAAATTAATATATAAATTAAATAAGGAGCTATCTTTATGGGGGGGAGGGAAGATTGAGGGATACGATTTAGGGTGATGAGAAATGACGCATCAGTTTCTCACCTGTCCCCAGCTTGTGTTGGCTGGCTAGCTTTCTTATTCCATTACGCACCCACCCTAGTTATTCTCTACCTTTTGAGTAGGATAGATGTCCCATAAAATCAAATAAACATATAGAATGTGATATAGTTGAAAATTTGAGCTAGTCTTGTTTGACACTAGTATCAAACATTAATAGACTTAATAAAAAAAGGGGGGAACTGCGTGAAGAAGAACAAAAAAACTATATTGGTAATCTCAATGTATTTATTCTCTTTATCTATTTATATCGGAATGTCTTATATTACACATATTAATATGATGGAGCAGAAAATAGTTTTTAATAAACTAAACATACCTTCTAAAATAGAAAGTTATAATCACATATATCTAAGCCTTTATTTTATAATTCTATCAATTTTCTTTATGATAAAATCATTAAAACTCTTTTCTATTCCTAAAATAATCGATATATTTGTGTTCATAATTGCTTTTATTTTTGTAGTTATAGCTGTTTATAAGTTTTATACTATCAATGCATTTGTAGAGATGTTATTAATTGCAAATGGATTAGTTCTTATGCTTAATTTCATATATAAGAGAAATATTTAATGAATAAAATAATAAAAACTGGGATTATTAATAATCCCAGTTTTTATTATTTTAATTACCTTTGAACTTAAACTATTGTATAAGATACATTACTGTAATAAGTGACATGATTTCCATCTCCAAAAGACCATTCATAAAATTTTGTAGTCACTCTTAGGCTATTTCCTTCTTTCATTCTATCAATTGTACTTTCTAAATCAGAATCATCGATAGCAGCAATAACTGCATCATAGACAGTACTTAGACTTACACCTACTCCAATAGTTGTTGTTATAGCAGAAGCCATAGGATTAGTAATGACTATTCCTGCAACTGTTAAACCTAATCCCTGAATAGCAGCTTCTAAATTATCAAATTCTGTCCCTTTTGCATTATTTACATATTTAGTAAGTTCCATTCCTGAAAATGTTTTAGTTTCTTGATCTAAAAGTCTTCTACCCATTGATATCATCTCCCTTTAATTTTTAGACAAACTTTAATCCAACCGGTTGATTTTTCTTACACTTAATAACAACGTACTTACTAAATAATTTGTAAACCTGAAATTTTTATTTTTTTAATTTTTGTATAGATAATCTTTAATTTCACTTAAATCTTCCTTCATAATCTCTACAATATTTAGCTTATCAGTAAGTTGAGTAATTATATTTTGATATTTCTCTTCTCTTTCTTCTTGCTTTAAATCTCTCTTTTCTTGAGCCTTTAAAATATAGAAGATAAGAATAACCGCTAATACTGCCCATATTCCTTGGGACAAAGCCAAATCTAATATTTTACTTTCCATTAAATTCACCACCTTTAATCTGCTATGAAGCTAAATATTTTCTAATCTTATTTAAGGCTCGATTTTTAGCTCTATTGACAGCTTGCCTAGAAACATTCAAGCTTTTTCCTATCTCAATTTCTGAATAGTCCATAAAAAATTTTGCTTTTAAGATCTTTTTTTTTGTAAATCGGTTAATAATGTTAAGAGTTTTTTAATTAAAATTCTATCTTCTATTTCGGTAATGCTTTTATCTGCTAATATATCTAAATTTATTTCATACTCCTTTTGATTTCTTTGGATATACATTCTAAACAGGTCTATTTTTTTGTTTTTTAATGATATATATATGTAATTAACTGCTTGTCCTTCATGGTCAATTTCCTTTATTTCACAGCTTTTAATTATTTGGATGAATGATATAATCAAATCACTTTCAGCTTCTTCATATTTTAATTCATTACTAAATTTTTTAATTAGTGGTTTAAATCGATTTAAAAGTTCCATCAAAGAATTCTTATTACCTTTTTTAGCTTGCTTTATTAACTTAATTAAGTATAATCTCTCCTTTGGTAGAACTTTATCTTTGCTAAATTATCTACTAAATAAGGACGTGGATTATACTATTTCTGTAAACGTCTTTGTTAAATAATATACTATTTTTCAAATTATAACCAAATGTCTTATTGCTTGAATTATATGTTCAAATAAAAAAAGACCCTAAATTGAGGGCTTTATCAAATGATTTAAGATTGTTAACTTCCAAATATACAAAAAGCAGCTTAGTTAGCTTGTAGTAAAAAACACTACAAAGTAACCAAGCTGCGACTATAGAAATATAAAATCACATCATATACTTCCTCCATACAATCTAACAAATAATAATCATTATTTATAAAAAGATACAAAGATCTAGCACTATCATAATTCAACTCATAAGTCTCATCAATAAACTTATCAAAACTATTATAATCATCTAAATAAATTGAGTCCCCACTATAATATCATTAGCAATCAATTTAATTCTCAATTCTCAATTATTACTCTCCTCAATCACATCAAGACTAATTTCACCCAAATAAACTACATTCCCTAGAACATAATCGCCTTTAGTAGCCCTATGCCAATCCTTAGAAATCTTATAAAAAACCTCTCCCTTTGCTACCTCCATTGGCTCCTTAAGTTTTAAAGTATTCCAAGACTCTTCACTAGCTCGCAAATGAGCCCTTAAGAAGCTGGCATCATCATAAATACTAAATACCTCGTTGTTCTTTTCATCATACAGGCTTAAGCTTGTATAATATTCATTCTGACCAATAATCAACCATTTACCTTCTTCCAAGCGACCATTACTATGTCTAATCTTCCCCTCCATATAACAGACCTTAGTACCCTGCTTTTGATACTCCTTTAAAGCAATATTGTAATCAGCTATGAGTTCTCTAACTAGCCCTCTAAAGCCTCCTACTTCATTTAAATGAAAACTTCCTAAAGTAACTAATACTAAACAAACCATTATGATTAATTCCTGCTTAGAGCCAACTCTAACTCGATACTTCTTCCCAGCCATTACAAAGATCTTATCGGTAATTGGCTTAAAAAGCCCAACCCCACTTACATTCCAACTATCTAATATCAAATGAGAAAAAGCCCCTACTCCTACCCATAGAATGGGTTGAGAAAGATAACTCCCTAAGATAATTACAGGAATCCACAACACCAAGCTATGAGTTAAATTTCTATGGCCAAAGCTCTTATTAATCGGATGAGAAATAAAGAAGAACACCCGTCCAATAGTACTTTGGGGATGATCTATATCAGGCAATAAAGACCCTAAGATTATAAAAACTCCCACATCTTTAAAGCTAAGTCCAAATAAAAAAATAATCATTATAGAGAAAATACTATGTGTTGGAGCAGTCATGACCCACCTCTTCCCATTGATATGTTTTATAAAATCTTAAGTTTTAGCTATCTACTAACAATCCTAATTACATACCTCAATAAGTAAGAACAGGCCATTCCAATCCCTGCTAATACATAAAGGTCACGTTCTCCAATTCCTAAAGCAACATAACGAGTAATCATAATTGCTATTACTCCCACCAACATCACAGGAGCAATATTCACTTCCTCACCCTCTACTCTCTCATCATCATCACGAATAACCTCACCTTTACCTAAAGCCCAAGCTCTACCTGGTACCCCTTTACTTTCCCTAGCAATAGTTGCAGGATCAACAAGACAGCCCAGCTTTTTAGCTACATGTCGTCCGAGATCTAAACGATATTTACGCTTAATAGCTTTAACTCTAATCTTCTTCTTACCCCACAGTAGCTTTTTAACCCTCTCTTTAAAGTTACCCACCCCAGCCAAATAAATCTTATTCCAATTCCCTAAGGCTGTTAGCATAACTGCTTGCTTAGGTGAAATCCTCTCTAAATCATCTACGAATAAAGCTATCTTCTCATGACATTGTAGAACTTCCTTTTCTAAGTCAGCAATCTTCTTCTTTTCAATCTTAATTCCTAACTGCTTAGCAATCCTTTTAATAATAGTACCTCTGGTTTCATTACAGGAGATATAAACCTTCTGCCCCTTATCATAATTAGAATAAGCCCACTTTAAAAGCTCAGTCTTACCAATTCCTTTCTGCCCCACCAACACAAAAGAAATCTCTTTTTGTAAGCGAGGATATAACTCTCTTTTTAATAAATTGTCCCTACCGATTAAATCTCTTGGCTTAATCTCCTCCACATTTTCTAACCCCCTTTTATTAATTGAGAATATAGAATTGAGAATTAAAAATCTTTAGATCTTAATTCTCAATTCTCAATCTTCAATTCTCAATTATTCCCTATCATAGTTTCTAATTTTCTAGTAACTTCATCAACTTCTGCTTCTGCTGTTTTAATGTCCTCTAAAACCTCATAATAGTCATTAATTGAGCTTCTCCCATCTTCTAATAACATAGCTTTCATATACTTAGCTTTTTCTTTATAAATTTTAATTCTTGATCGATTAAGGTCTAGTTCTTTGATCAGCTCAGCTCCCTTGTCCAAAAACTCCATTTTCTCCTTCTTCTTTTTCTTCTCTTCTTCTTTACTATAAATAGGAATACTAAGCTTAATCTCCCCCTTGTATTCATTATCCTCATATAACCCTGTTAGTAGATCAACTTCTACATTAAGCCCACTATAAAGATCATCAGCTTTCTTCTGTAAAAGCTCCCAATAATCTTTATTCCCTTTCCCTTGACCTTGCTCTTTAACTATTAACTCTTCACTTTTAGTTTTTAACTTCCCTCCCCTATTGTCTTCCAAGGCTAACACTGGACAACTGACTAACATAATTAAGATTAAATAAACAAATAGTTTTTTCAGTTAAGATCACTCCCTTTTGAAATCAATTGAAAATACAGAACAAATAATTGAGGATTAAAGACCTTTAGACCCTAATTCTCAATTGCATTTCCCTCTTCTCAATTATTATTCTTCCAAAACCTTTGTCGCCTCCTTATTAACCTTAGTTTGAGCATAAATTTGAGTAGTAGCTACCGAACTATGCCCCAATAACTGCTGGATCTCTCTTAACTTAACTCCTCTTTTCAGTAACGTAGTAGCAAAAGTATGGCGTAAACTATGAAATTTTTCATAATCAAGCTGCCTTAAATAATAATCAACGGTCTGCTGTTGTTGCTTGTAACCTCCTCGACCTTCAGCTTTAAACTCCTCTAAAGCTTCTAATAACCATTCAGGAGCTGGAATCTTCCTTTCCTTATCACCTTTTCCTATTACACTGATACAAGCATCATCAGCTATCATAACACTTTTAATCTCACCAATTCTTAACCCACACATCAACATTAATCCCAGCCAAATACCTTCACGTTTTCCCTCAGTAATTAATTCTTTAGCATGCTCTCTGATCTTAGTAAATTCTTCTTCACTCTTAGCTTTAGGAATTCTTTGTTTTCCTCGTCCTAAAACTACCTTCTCTAACTCTACATGAAGCTTAGTATATCCCTCTCGTAAATACCACTTAGCTAACTGGCGTAAGCCACTAATTCTACGCTTAACAGTATTAATATCTTCTCCTGCATTAGCTCTTTCAATATCCTGCAAGCTTAGATTATAGATTGTCTTATTTTTTCTTTCAGCAACCCTCTGCCAATGTCTTATGTCAGACCTATATGACCTAATCGTATTCTTACTCCTGCCTGCAGACTTCAAGAATAAAAAGAAATCATCAATTTTTTTAGGTCTTCCTCTTTTAGCTTCAATCTGCTGTTCTTGGTGTATAGGCTCCTCTTGAACTTGTTCTTGAACTAAATCTTGCTCTTGGCTCTTATCTTTTAATTCAACTTCCTTTTCCTCTCCAAGCTCACTAAACTCCTCTTGATCTTCAGATGATTCCTTCCTAATTATCTTCCCATTAACTATTTCAATATCATCATAGTCACCATCATCTTTTCCTAGCCCCTTAATAATTTTCTTAAAAAAGTTCATAATAATTTATAACCTATCCTCCTTCAAATCTTATCCTTTAGCAACCTAACTTGTGATAATAATGATTATTACAAGTTCAAAAACAAAGCCTATAACCATGCTATTTTCACTATTATATATATACAAAAAAATATATAAATAATACTTTTTTAAGCTAAAAATTTGAACAAGCCTATTTATGCTTTAAAAATACTTCTTCAAAAAATAAAGAGACTCTAACCATCTCTAGTTAGAGTTTAAATTAAATTTATAATTGATCATAATATCGTCACAAATTAGTTGTAGAATCTTAGTAATAAGACTTATTTGAAATCCCCATCCAATAAATTAATTATTCCACATAACTCATTGATAAGGATATAAGTTTATAAGTACAAAGAAGAAGGAGTATATACTCCTTCTTCTTTATCTATTATTAAGGTATAAAAAGAGATAAACTAACCAACTTCCCAGAATAAAGCTCAGACTACCTTTTAGGTTAATCTCTATTTCCTTATAGTATTTAATCAAATTAAAGCTAAAAACTAATAAATTAAAGATTACTCCTGCCAAATATACTAAATATAAACTCTTCAATTTTTATCACCTCAATAGTCTCTTCAATTAAAATCCTATTCTTCCTGACAATAGTATTTTAAGATTAATTTATCTAACCTCTTACTTAATTTCTGAACCTCTTCATCTTGTAGACCATTAGATCTTTGTTCTACTTTAGCCAATAACTCATCTCTTAAGCTACTTATTTGACTTATAATTTTATTTAGCAAATTATCCCCTTCTATCTAATATAGTTAATATTTAACATTAAAAAATGATATATCTTTTCTTGCCAAAAGTCAATATTGATATTTTTTTGTTATTTGCATATAGTCATATAAGACTTGTTCATTTATGACTATATAATATAAGAAATATTTGATTATATATAAATAATATCTACAAATTATTTAATTAATCTTTAAGTTTTACTGTATTTTTTATTAAATTATTCTTCTAATTGAAGTATCAAGTCGAAGTAATGGTTTCTAATAAGTCTCTAATTAAATGTTTTCTTAGTAGAATAAAATCTTTCAGCTAATATTTATCTTAATCTTTTTATAATTAAAACCCATTTATAGTCTAAACTGAAGCCTTATTAACCCTATAATAGCAAGGCTTTCAAAGAATCATCTTTTTTAAAAACTTAACTATTAAATTTATTTTTATTTTAAAAACTTAACTATTAAATTTTAAAAACTTAACTATGACTTCAAA
>NZ_KB900623.1:247326-500396 GCF_000379025.1 Orenia marismortui DSM 5156 | reverse complement strand
GAAAACTTACATTGTTTAGTTTTCAAAGACCAAATGTCTTTTTGTCATGCGACAAGAAATATTGTATCAATTTCAAACAATGTTGTCAATAATTTTTTGAAATTATTTTTCAATAACTTTTAAAACTAAAAGATTTCTTAACGACAACATCAATAAGTTTAACATTTGAATCAAGACTTGTCAACAAAAACTTTAAATCCTTTAAAACTTTATATAAACAATTATAAATAAAGTTAATCGTTTCTTCCTTAACAACATTAAAAAATTTAACATTTATCAGCAACTTTGTCAAAGAAAATTCAAAATATTATTAATACACTTAGAATAAAACATAATTGCTTGTGTTTTTTGAACTATTTCTTCAAAAAATATTAATTTGCTGATTTCTTATAAACAACATTTAATATATTAACATCTATCCATAATCTTGTCAATAGTATTTTAATAATTATTTTGTATATTGTTTTATCTCTTTTATATATTAACTCATATTTAAAAAAATAATACATTTATTTTTATTTTATTAAACAAAATATATACTTAATAAAAACAGATTTACTATCTATACTAAACTATATATTTCAAACAATGATAAATACTGTACTTTTAATATATAATGCAAGATAACTTTCCATAACAAATATTAATAAACCAACTAAAAAAAGATAGGCATATGCCTATCTTAATACTTCTTTATACTCTCTAACATCACTTCTACCTTTATATATATTTACAATAAATTGAATAAATTCAACAAGCAAACTCGAACCTCCTGAGACCAATAATACAAAAGCCCATTCTCCTTTTGCTAGCAACGTAGTTTTAAATATACTTTGAAACATAGGTAAATATATCACCATTAAATGCATTCCAAAGGAAAATATTACTGCCAATAATAAATATATATTGCTAAAAGGATTAATTTCTATAATGCTATGTTTTTCTGAACGACAACTAAAAACAAAGAATAATTGCGCCATGACTAAATTAGTAAAAGCCATAGTTCTAGCAGTAGCTAATGAATGGCTATATCTTAATCCAAATAAAAACACTAGTAAAGTTCCTAAACCAATTAATATTCCCTGACAAATAATCTTCCATTGTAATCCTCCAGAAAATATACTCTCTTCTTTTAATCTAGGTGGTCTACTCATGATATCATCATCAGCTGGATCTACCCCCAAGGCTAAAGCTGGTAAACCATCTGTAACTAAATTAACCCATAAAATTTGAATTGGAATTAATGGCAAAGGTAAACTTAGCAATGAGGATAAAAACATTGTTAAAATCTCTCCAACATTACAAGATAAGAGATACCTTATAAATTTTCGAATATTATCATAAATAGCTCTACCTTCTTCTATCGCAGCAACTATAGTAGCAAAATTATCATCCGCTAAAATGAGAGAAGAGGACTCTTGAGTTACATCAGTACCCTTTTCTCCCATAGAAATTCCTATATCAGCTTCTTTAATAGCTGGAGCATCATTAACTCCATCTCCAGTCATTGCAACGATATGACCTTTCTTTCGTAAAATTTTGACAATACGCAATTTATCTTGTGGTGACACTCTAGCAAATACCGATATATCATTTATATTTTTTTCTAATTCATGATCACTAAGATCTAATAACTCTTGACCAGTTAGTATCTTATCTTTTTTTTCTAATAAATTCAATCTTTTAGCGATGGCTGCAGCAGTATTTTTATGATCACCTGTTACCATCTTAGGTTTTATTCCTGCTTTTTTACAAAGTTTTATTGCACCTGCCACTTCTGGTCTTGGCGGATCAATCATTCCTATTAATCCTACAAATGTAATATCATTCTCATATTTCTCTAAATTATTTTCATTAATACTATTATTTAATTCTCTAAATCCAACCGCTAATACTCGCAAAGCTTGATTAGCTAATTTTTCATTCTCCTCTAAAATCTTCTTCTTCTTTGACTCTCCTAATGCTCTAGCCTTTCCATTTTTTAAGTAGCTATTACAACGATCTAGCAATATATCAGGAGCACCTTTTATAAATAATTTATACCTTCCATTCTCCTTAACAACAACAGACATTCTCTTTCTTGAGGAATCAAAAGGGATTTCTAACCTTTTTCCAAATTTATTTTGTAGAACTTCTAAATCTATACCAGCTTCATCTGCTGCTAAAATCAGTGCACCTTCAGTAGGATCTCCAATAACTTCTTTTTTTGGTCTCCTTAGAATATTATCCTTAACTTTATTAACTAATGATTCTGCTTTCTTTAGCCTAGCATTATTACAAATTGCTCCTATTCTTAATGCTTTCTTTAATTCTTTGCTACCAAATCCTTCTGTTTGACAATCATAGGTTTGATCATTAATGTGAATTTTCTGTACCGTCATTTTATTCTTAGTTAAAGTTCCAGTCTTATCTGAACAAATTACTGTTGCACATCCCAAAGTTTCTACTGCAGGTAATTTTCTAACTATTGCATTTCTTTTTATCATTCGCTGAACTCCAATTGCTAGTGCTAAAGTAACAATAGCTGGTAATCCTTCTGGAATTGCAGCAACAGCTAAACTTACACCTGCCAAAAACATTTTATAAATCGGTTCACCCTTTAAAACTCCTAAAATAACTACAGCAACACAAGCTAATAAGCAAATTAAAACAATCCATTGCCCTAAATCTTTTAATCTTCTTTGCAAAGGTGTTATACCATCTTTACTTTCTTGCAATAAACTTGCAATCTGACCCATCTCTGTATCCAATCCAGTAGTTGTTATGACTGCTCTCCCTCGCCCTTTAGTAACAACGGTCCCCATATGAACCATATTTTCCCGGTCACCAACTGAAACCTCTATATCAGACTTTAAAGCAGAATCTTTTTTAGGGACTGGAAGAGATTCTCCAGTTAATGATGCTTCATCTACTTCTAAACTATTGCTTTCAATTACCCTTGCATCAGCGGGAATTTTATCTCCAGTTTCAATTAAAATTATATCTCCCGGAACTAAATCTTCAGATTCTACTTGCTCTATCTTTCCAGCTCTTAGTACAGTTGCTTTTGGCGCAGATAACTTTTTAAGTGCTTGCAATGATTTTTCTGCTCTAAATTCCTGAACGAATCCCATTATAGCATTCAAGATGACAATAGCCAAAATAGCAATCGCATCTGCATATTCACCCAAAAAACCTGAAATAATAACTGCTACTATTAGAACCATTACCATAAAATCTTGAAATTGATCTGCTAATAATGAAAGAATAGAGTGTCCACTACTATCTGGTAATTTATTAGAACCTATGGCCTCTAACCTTTCGTCAACCTGTCTATTAGTTAACCCTTTATTTAAATTACTTCCTAATCTATTCTCCACCTCTTGTCTTGATAAAGTATATAATTTTTCTTTTGACATCTATCCCCCTCCTATCAAGAAGTAAAAGTTACTTTAACTATAACTATCATTATTCAGCTCAAACTAAGAAAATTACCATCTTTAATAATTTGAGATTATTAATTTCTATGATTCCCTTAATAATATAGTAAAGATATATAAATAATAGTTTGAAAAGAAGATATCAAAGTGTTAGTATAATAAAAAAGAATATTTTAAGAGGAGTTGTTAATAATGTCCCTAGATGGTATTACATTAGCTGCAATAAAAAATGAGTTCATCGATAAATTAATAGGTGGAAGGGTAGATAAAATTTATCAACCTAAAAATGAATTAATCACTATAAAAATTAGACAACCAGGTCAGAATATAAACTTATTAATTTCTGCAGATCCACAAAATCCTAGAATACATATTTCAGAAGAAAATTTTGATAACCCACTAAGACCTCCAGCCTTCTGTATGTTGCTTAGAAAACATATTGAAAGTGGTAGAATAAAATCTGTAACACAACCTAATTTTGAAAGAATTTTAGAAATAACAGTTCAGCATAAGAATAATGAAGGAGAGCTAGAAGACAAAACTCTTGTAGTTGAATTGATGGGAAGACATAGTAATATAATTTTATTAAATGAAGATAAACATATATTAGATAGTATTAAAAGAATAACTTCACAAAAAAGCAGATATAGAGAAATATTACCGGGCAAGAAATATGTCTCCCCTCCAGAACAAGGTAAACATAATCCTTTAACAACTAACGAAGATGAATTTATCAAACTATTAAGTGATGATTTTGGTGAGCCAATTTATCGAGTAATTATGAATAATTATAGAGGAATCGGACCTCTTCTAGCTACCGAAATTGCATATCGTGCTAACTTAAATCCTCAAGATGATTTAAGTAATTTTGAAGAAATCAATAAATTAAAATTAGAATTCTTCAGTTTATTTGAACAAATAAAGAATAGTCAATTTGAGCCTACATTAATTTTAAAAGATAATAATACGTTCAAAAACTATTCCGCTGTTGACTTAAAACAATTTAATTTATCCAAAAAGAAGTATGAATCTATTAGTGAATTAATGAATTTTTACTTCGTTGAAAGTATAACTAGAAAAAAGATCAATAGATTGACAGAAAAAATGACAAAAGTTATATCTGATAATAAAGAAAAAGCTCATAAAAAATATCGTAAGGTAAAAGGCCAATTAAAAGGCGCACTCAATGCAGACAAATATCAACTAAAGGGCGAATTAATTACCGCAAATATATATCAACTAAAAAAAGGTGATAAAAAAGTAAAGCTAAATAATTATTACGATAATAATAAAGAAATTACCATTAGCTTAGACCCGCAGCTGTCTCCAGCAGAAAATGCTCAAAAATATTTTAAGAAATATGAAAAAGCTAAAAAAAGTGTTAAATATTTAAAAAATGAATCAAGAAAAGCTAAAAATGAAATTAACTATTTGAAACAATTGGAAGTTAATATTGAACAATCAACAACTTTAGATGAATTAGAGGAAATTTATGAAGAGTTAATTCAAGAAGGTTATATTAAGAAACAAAGACATAATAAAAATAAAAAAGATAATAAACTTCCTCCATTAAAATTCAAATCAAGTGATGGATATGATATCTTAGTAGGTAGGAACAATAGACAAAATGATAAATTAACCAAAAAAATTGCAAATAACCAAGATACATGGTTACATGTTAAAGATATTCCAGGGTCTCATACTATAATCAGAAATCATACTGGTGATAAAATACCAGAAAATACAATTTTAGAAGCCTCTCAAATAGCTGCTTTTTATAGTAAAGGCAGAAATTCAAGTAATGTTCCAGTAGATTATACATCAATCAAAGATGTTAAAAAGCCTAAAGGAGCTAAACCTGGTATGGTTTATTATGAAAACCAAACTACATTATATGTAGATCCAGATGAACAAATAGTAAATGGTTTAAAGATCCAAGATTAATTTTAATAAATAAATTTATAATCATAACAAAAAGAGTAATCTTATATAAGATTACTCTTTTTAAAATTCCATCTTCATTTCTAATCTTTCTTCTTCTTTTTCTATTTCCCATATGTCAGATAAATCTAGCTGAGACCATAACTTATCTTTTATATTAATATGTAAACTCTCAATATTATTGTCAAAAGCCAAGTTAGAAGAATAAATTAGTGCTTCTTCAATTAATTCAATATTATTAATCTCTAATTCTGGTACATAAATATATAAAGAATTCCCATCAAGTAAGATAATTAACTTAATACCATTAAAAGAGACTTGATGAACATAAGGCCCTTTATAGTCCAATAGCTCTTTATTTCCTGCTTTAAATGACTTTAACCAAATATAATCTCTGGCCCAAGGACATCCTACAGCCATTTTTAAATCTATTGGTTGTTCTTCAAAATTCAATTCTTTGATTTTCTCTACTTTAGATACTTTCTTATCAACTATCTTGATTAACATTTGAGGGTTTTCTTTAATCTCTTTTAACCCAACTTTTTTATACAAGCCTTTAGATTTATTAGTATCAGGCCAAGTAACATAAGACTGATAACCTAAATTCTTCATAATAATAGCTGAATACCTTACTAATTCTATACCAAATTTTCTTCTTCCAAAATCATCATGTATTTCTAACCTTACTAAATAAACAGGATCTTCTTTAGAATCAGGCAGAACAACCTCGGCATGACCAATAACCTTATCTTCTAAAATAGCAATAAATATTCTACCTTTTGCTTCTTTAATCAAATTAAAACGAAATTCATTTAACTCTTCATTTTGCCACCAAGATTCTGGATAAGACTCTTGATACATTTCATAAATCTTTGGTATATCTTCTTCATTAGCTTCTCTTAATAATACTCTCCCTTCATTAGCATAAACAAACTGTTCCATCTAATCACCTCTCCGCTTTAAACTAAAAAACTATAGGTAATAAAACCTATAGCTTTAGAATTTATTCTTCTAAGCTAAAATACTCGAGTAGAATTTAACTCTATTATTTAGTTTTTCTAGATAAATTTACTTTTTCCTGCAAATAAAAATCTCGCTATACAAAATTATTATATACAGTTTTATATGATAATATACATAAAATTGATATATATATCATAATTATTAACTATTTTAATATTGTTGTACTTCTTCCCAAAAATGTTCATAATCCTTTGCCTTACGAGCTTGAGCTTCAATTCTGAATCTATCTATTTTAACTAGATTGTCCTTTAAAATCAAAACAATTTTAGGATCTAATGCTCCATCAGAAGCCATTTCTTCTAAAATATTAGTAGCTCTTTTAAGGTTCATTCCTTGCCTGTAAGGTCTATCTTCTGTTATAGCAGTAAAGACATCTGCCACTGCCATAATTCTAGCTTCTATCGGAATTTCTTCTCCTTTAGCATGAAAAGGATATCCTCTGCCATCAATTCTTTCATGGTGATAAGATGCCCAAGTTTTAATTTGATCCAAACCTTTAACCCTATCTAAAATCTGATATGTATAAAAAGGATGTTTTTTAATAACATTAAATTCATTTTTAGTAAGTTTAGTATCCTTATTTAAAATTTCCGGTGGAACAGCTAATTTACCTAAATCGTGTAAATAACCTGCAATCTTAATTTGCTGACATTTAAGATCCGATAATCCTATCAGTTTAGCTAATGCTTCTGCACTAGCTGCTACTCCACTAGAATGTGTTGCAGTAAAACGACTTCTAAAATCTATAATTTGACTAAAAAGATTAGCTAAACTAAGCAAACTTGCTGGATTCAATTCTATATTTACTCCTTGTACTCTTTTAGATAAAGTTCTGTCTATAGTAGAACTAACAATATTAAACCAGAAAGCTTCCTTTTGAGCTAAAGATACAAAAGCATCAACTAATTCTGGTTTAAAAGAATTACCTTTTTTCTCTATAATTTTTTCAGAAATCAATTTAGACTGGCCAATAATCTCCCTTTCTTTATCAATTAATATATCAATTGCATCAGCTAAATTTAATATATGGCTGCCCAAAGGAACTTCCCTACCTTTAAAACATTTGCCTCTACCTTGATTCCAAGCAACATGATGATAACGTACAATATTAGCAATCTTAGCAAAAGGACTGAACTTTTTAATTAAACAATATCCTAATTCAGCATGGCTTACAGATCCTATATATCTATAATCGGGACTTGCTGTAAAAACTTCAGTCTCCTGTAAAATTTCTTGGGATAAATCCCAATTCAAAGAATCAATTCTTTCACTCAAAGAAAAAGCTCCTACATCATGTAAAGCCCCAGCTATTATCAAATCTTTTTCATCTTCTTTTGATATACCTAACTCTGCTGCTATACTAGATGCAATATAAGCTACACGTTTATGATGTCCTGTTACAATCGGACTAACTAAATCCATAGCATCAGATAAGCACATAACCATATCAAATAAAGGAACATTTAAATCCCCATTCATATCACTATCCTCCTTTTGAAAATACTACAACATAAGAAAACAATAATTACTAGAATAAATATTAGTAGATTTAACTTATTAAATTATTAAAATATAATTTTCTACTTTAATATTTTCTTCAGAAAAATACAAATTCCTGCAAAAAAACCATAAAGTATTTATATATTACTGAAGTTAATTTAAGCCGATTGATTTATAAAAATAAAGTTAAAAAGAAAGATGTCCTGATCAGGACATCTTTCTTTTTTAACTATTAATATAAAAAGTCACCTTTTACAAGTAGCTAAAAAAATTATAGATATCTACTACCTGGTTTAGTAATCTCTAATCCATCTTGGCACATTGGACATTCTTTTGGATCATAAGCCTTAACATCAACTTTTAACATTGATTCAGTTGGAACCTCAAAATTAATCTCTTTACTTCTTCTGTCTACTAATGTTCCCACAGCTACCAACTCAGATCCAGTCTGATTTAAGACTTCAACAACTTCATTAATAGACTTACCTGTAGTCAATACATCATCTACTACTAAGACCTTATCACCTTTATTCAATCTAAATCCTCTTCTTAGAGTCATCTTCCCATCTTCACGCTCCGTAAAGATTGTTTTCTTCTCTAATGCTAGTCCAACAGCATAAGCTAAAGTTACTCCACCCATTGCTGGTCCTACTACTACATCAATCTCTATATCTTTAAATTTTTCCGCTAATGCTTCTGCCAACTCTTGAGCATAAACAGGATATTGTAAAACTTGAGCACATTGTAAATATTGATTACTGTGTAATCCAGAACTTAATTTGAAATGACCTTCTTGTAAAACCCCAGTTGTCTTAAAAATTTCAATTACTCTTTCATTTTTCATTATAATTTCCTCCCATATTTAAATTTAAAAACAATAATTCAAAACAATTTGGAACCACCAATGAACACAAATGTACACGAATAAGACTCGTAAAAATTTAGTTTATCATTGTTATATAAAACAAGAAAAAGAATTTCAATCTATATCTAATAATAAATTAAAGTCAAAATCTTTTTTTGATGCTGATTAAAATATGATCAAGTACCGATTTAACCCTTAATAATCTTTTATTTTTTAATACACTTTTATCACCCCAAGAGTACTTCCTCAATCGACAAAGAGTGTCTCTTTCAGGGCGCTGTATTAATCTGCGTCTAATATTCTTTTGATTTTAATTTCTTAAATAATTATGAACGTTTAAATTCTAGATATATAATATAGAACCTTTATTGATTGATATATAGCCTTTAAAATCTCCAAGCTTTTTAATTTTTTTATTAGTGTTAATTCGTGTATATTCGTGGTGAAAAATTCTTGACTTTGACCTTGATATTAGTTGTAAATTATCAACTGTACATTATACATTAAACTATAGCTAATCCAACTATTTCATTAATATCTTCATAACCATTCTCTACTAAATAAGCTTCTATTCCATCTAAGATCTCCATGGTTATCTCTGGATTAATAAAGTTAGCTGTACCTACTGAAATAGCACTAGCGCCTGCCAAAAAGAATTCGATAGCATCTTCTGCACTACTAATACCACCCATCCCAATTACAGGCACACCAACTGCTTGAGCTACTTGATAAATCATTCTGATTGCTACTGGTTTAATAGCTGGACCAGATAACCCTCCCATCTTATTAGCTAAGATAGGCTCTTGCTTATCTATATCTATCTTCATTCCCAATAAAGTATTGATCAACGAAATAATATCTGTTCCAACCTCTTCTACAGCTTTAGCAATAGAAGTAATATCAGCCACATTAGGTGATAATTTAGTGATTAGGGTCATATCTGTCTCAGCCCTTACAGCCTCTACTACTGAAGCTGCCATCTCTGGCTGAGTACCAAAGGCTAAACCTCCCTTTTTCACATTAGGACAAGAGATATTTATCTCTAAAGCATCTACACCTTCAACATTTAATTTATTAGCCAACTTAGCATAATCTTCTACAGTATTACCTGATATATTGACTATCGTCTTAAAGTTATAATCTTTAATTACAGGTAAGATGCTAGCTAAAAAATGGTCTACTCCAGGATTCTGCAAACCAATAGCATTCAACATTCCTGCTGGTGTCTCTGCAATTCTTGGAGTAGGATTTCCTAGTTTAGGATTCAAAGTTGTCCCTTTAACCATTACCCCACCAAGTCTATTTAAATCAACATAATTCTTATATTCTGGTCCAAAACCAAAAGTACCAGAAGCTGTAGTTACTGGATTTTGTAATTCTAATCCATTTAGATCTACTGCTAAGTTTGCTTTAATCATCAAAGATCACCTCATTTAATGGAAAGACTGGTCCTTGAATACAGGTCTTCTTATAATCCCACCCTGACTCATTACGAACTTTTATTTTGCATACACAGGATAAACAGGCTCCAGTTCCACATCCCATTCTCTCTTCTAAAGAAGTTTCTCCCTTAATATCATTTTCTGTCGCCCATCTTTGTACAACCTCCATCATCACTTCTGGACCACAGGTATAGATATAGTCAGCATCTGCTAAGTTATCATCTAAAAAATCCGTTACAAAGCCCTGATATCCATAACTACCATCTACAGTAGAAGCTTTCAACTCTACATTCATAGCTTCATAATCCTCTAAATTCAATAACTGCCCTTTATTCTCAGCACCAATTAGAACGGTTACCTCTTTATCTAAAGCTACTAACTCTTTTACTACGGGATATAAAGGAGCAATTCCCATTCCTCCACCTACTATAATTAACTCATCTGCATCTTCTGGAATTGAAAATCCCATACCTATTGGGCCCATAATATCTACCTGATCCCCTGATTTAAGGGTAGACAATAGTTGAGTTCCTCGACCGATTACTCGATAAATAATTGTGATAGCACCTGACTTTTTATCTATTTCATTAAGACTAATTGGTCTTCTTAATATAGGATCCTGCTGATTTAGCTCTGATCTCCATTTTAAATGTATAAACTGCCCCATCTGAGCATCTTTAGCAACTTCAGGTGCATCAATTACCATCTTAAAATGTTTAGGACTGATCTCTTCTTGTGAAATAATATTAGATATTACTCGCTTTGACATTAATTTCACCCCTTTTTCCTCAATTAAGGGCGAACATATAGTTCGCCCTTCTACTTACTGATTGCTCAACATTAATTATTATCTTAAACATAATCTTGTAATGCTTGAACAGAAATTTTATTATTCGAATTCATCTCTTTTAAAACCTCTAACATTGCTCTAGTTGTATCTAAAGAAGTTAAAGCAGGGATTCCCATCTCTACTGCACTTCTTCTAATTTTAAATCCATCTCTAGCTGGAACTTTACCTTTAGTCAATGTATTTATAACTAAGTCAATCTTATCTTCTTTAATTAGATCGATTACATTTGGAGATCCCTCAGATAATTTCTTAGTCTCTTCTACATCTAAACCAGCTTCTTTTAAAGCCGCTGCTGTTCCACTAGTAGCAACAATCTTAAATCCTAACTCTGCAAAATCTTTAATATAAGGAATAGCTTCTTCTTTATCCATATCAGCCATAGTTGCTAAAATAGTTCCTTCTTTAGGGATATCTATACCTGCTCCTATAAATCCTTTATATAAAGCTTGAGTATAATCTTTATCTAATCCTAATACCTCTCCTGTTGATTTCATCTCTGGTCCTAAATTAGTATCTACCTCTGTTAATTTAGAGAAAGAGAATACTGGCACCTTAACTGCCACATGATCTTTTTCAGGTACTAGTCCTAGTGGATACCCACTATCTTCTAACTTCTCTCCTAACATTGCCTTAGTAGCTAAGTTAACCATCGGAATACCAGTTACCTTACTCAAGTAAGGAATTGTTCGACTAGATCTAGGATTAACCTCGATCACATAAGGAGTATCACCGTCAACTACATACTGAATATTAACTAAACCTTTAGTATTTAAAGCTACTGCTAATTTTTTAGTATAATCAGCAATCTTCTCTTTTAATTCTCTACTAACTGTTTGAGTTGGATAAACAGCGATACTATCTCCAGAATGAACTCCAGCCCGTTCAATATGCTCCATAATTCCTGGTATAATCACATCTTCTCCATCAGAAATTGCATCTACCTCTAACTCTTTACCAATAATATATCTATCGATTAAGATTGGATGCGCTGGAGTTACCTTCACAGCATTCTCCATATAATCATTTAATTCATCATCATTATAAACAACTTCCATAGCTCTACCACCTAATACATAGGATGGACGTACTAAAACTGGATAACCTATTCTTTCAGCTACCTCTTTAGCATCATCCTGGGAGAATACTACATCACCCTCTGGTGTTGGAATATCCAATTCTCTAAGTAGATTTATAAATTTATCTCTATCTTCTGCCAGATCAATTGATTCAAAAGGTGTTCCTAAGATATTAACACCTTCATCAGCTAATGGCTTGGCTAGGTTAATAGCTGTCTGACCACCAAACTGAACCACAACCCCTTCAGGCTTCTCATGTTCAATAATATTCATTACTTCTTCTTTAGTAATTGGTTCAAAGTATAATCTATCAGAAGTATCAAAGTCAGTACTTACTGTTTCTGGATTATTATTAACAATAATCGATTCATAACCCTCTTCATGTAGAGCCCAAGCTGAATGAACACTACAATAATCAAACTCAATACCTTGGCCAATTCTAATCGGTCCTGAGCCAATTACTAACACTCCCGCTTTATCGGTAGTTTCTGACTCATTAGTCTTTTCATAGCTAGAATAGTAATATGGTGTCTCTGCTTCAAACTCTGCTGCACAGGTATCCACCATCTTATAAACCACATCAATACCATGATTTTGACGAAACTCTCTTACAGCCTGTTCATCATTTCCTGTTAGAAGTCCAATCTCTTTATCTGCAAATCCAAATCCTTTTACTTCTTTGACTAGTTCTGGAGTCAAACCTTGTTTTTCTAGCTTCTTCTCTAATTGTATTACATGTTTCATCTTAACTAAGAAAAACTTGGTAATTCCTGTTAGTTCATGAATCTTATCTACACTCCAACCTCTTCCTAGAACTTCTGCAATCACGAATATACGTCTATCATCGGCTATCTGTAAATTCTCTGCTAACTTTTCATCACTCCAGCTTTCAACCTCATCATGTTTCAATCCAGAAGCACCTACTTCTAAAGAACGTACAGCCTTTAACATTGCTCCTTCTAAAGTACGCTCAATAGACATTACTTCTCCAGTAGCCTTCATCTGTGTTCCTAACTCTCTATCAGCATAATGAAACTTATCAAAAGGCCATCTTGGAATCTTTAATACTACATAATCTAAAGCTGGTTCAAAGCAAGCTTTAGTCTTTTGAGTAATAGCATTATCTATCTCATCTAAGGTATATCCTAAAGCAATTTTAGCCGAAACCTTGGCAATTGGATAACCAGTAGCTTTAGAAGCTAAGGCACTTGAACGACTTACACGAGGATTAACCTCAATAATAATAAATTCAAAACTATCAGGATTTAAAGCAAACTGAACATTACAACCTCCTTCAATCCCTAAAGCTCTAATTATCTTCAATGAAGAAGAACGTAACATCTGATACTCTTTATCAGCTAAAGTCTGGCTAGGAGCTACAACTATACTATCTCCAGTATGGATTCCTACTGGGTCAAAGTTCTCCATATTACAGACTGTAATACAATTATCATTACTATCACGCATTACTTCATACTCTATCTCTTTCCAACCCTTTACACTCTTTTCGATCAATACTTGACCAATCAAACTATGTTTAAACCCACGGGCAGCAATCTCTTTTAATTGATCCTTATTATCTGCTACTCCTCCTCCAGTACCACCCATAGTATAAGCTGGTCGTACTATCACTGGATAACCAATTTCTTCAGCTATCTCTAAAACATCTGGAATAGTTTCTGCCGTGCGACTTTTTAAGACTGGTTCACCAATCTCATCCATTAATGCTTTAAATGTATCTCTATCCTCTGCTTTTTGAATTGTATCAATAGGAGTTCCCAATAACTCTATCCCTAGTTCTTCTAAAACGCCTGCCTCTGCTAAATCTATAGCTAAATTTAATCCTGTCTGGCCACCTAAAGTAGGTAATAACCCATCAGGACGTTCTTTTTTCAAAATCTCTGAAATATGTTCTACTGTTAAAGGTTCAATATAAACTCTATCAGCCATATTCTGATCAGTCATAATTGTAGCAGGATTACTATTAACTAATACTACTTCTAAGCCTTCATCTTTTAATGCTCTACAAGCCTGACTACCTGAATAATCAAATTCTGCTGCTTGACCAATAATAATTGGTCCAGATCCGATAACCATTACTTTGTGTAAATCTTGTCGTTTTGGCATAGTTAAAACCTCCCTGATTAATTTACAATGTATAATTTACAATTGATAATTACAAATTATTCAAAGCTTTATTTTTAGCATTCATTAAAACGAGCCCTAAAGAAAATTGTTCTCTATTTCCTATGGAAGTACTATTGGGGTCAATCTATACTAATAAATTATTAAAAATTTGAATTCTATTAACCATAAATTAATTTTATAAATATTTTAAGGATTTTATCTTTTCATTGTTTTTATTCTTATTTATTTATAGCTATTTGTGATTCCATATTATTTTGTTTTAGTCCGCTTTTATCTGTATTAATTTGTATCTAATATTCTTTTAACTTTAAGTTCTTAAAACCTAAAGAACTTTTTCGACGCTGACTAAAATCTGATTAAGTTCTGACTTAAAGCAATTATTAATTATTCATCATATCAATAAATCTATCGAATAAATAATGTGAGTCTTCAGGTCCAGGTGATGCTTCTGGGTGATACTGCACTGAAAAGGCTGGCAACTCTTTATGCATAATCCCTTCAACTGTTCCATCATTAACATTAATATGGGTAACAACTATATCTAAATCTTCAACTGAATCTTCCTTTATAGCAAATCCATGATTCTGAGAAGTAATATAAACTCGATTAGTTGCTAAATCTTTTACTGGGTGATTTGCTCCCCTGTGTCCAAACTTTAATTTGTAAGTATCTGCTCCACAAGCTAATCCTAAAATTTGATGACCTAAGCAGATCCCAAAGATAGGCTTTTTGCCTAATAATTCTTTAACTGTCTCAACTACATAGCTAGCATCTTGTGGATCACCTGGTCCATTAGATAACATAATTCCATCTGGATTATAACTTAAGATTTCCTGTGCTTTCGTAGTTGCTGGTACTACTGTTACCTCACAATCTCTCCCTACTAAAGAACGAACTATATTCTTCTTGGCTCCACAATCTATTAGAACTACCTTATATTGCTTACCGTTTCCTTTAGTATAAATCTCTTTAGTTGTAACTTCAGAAACCAAATCTCTACCAGATAAACCTGGTGCATCTTTAGCCTTTTGAATTAATTCTGATTCTGGCAAATCCTCACTTGTAATAATCCCCTTCATTGTTCCTTCAGTTCTTAATAATTTAGTCAATGCTCGAGTATCAATTCCTGTTATTCCTACAATATCATTCTCTTTTAAATAATCTTTTATTGTTGACTCTTTACGCCAGTTACTTGGTTCAGTACAAAACTCTTTTACTATAAAACCATTCACATGAGAAGCATATGATTCTACATCCCCTTGATTAACACCATAATTTCCTATTAAAGGATATGTCATAGTTACAATTTCACCTTTATAAGAAGGATCTGTTAAGATTTCTTGATATCCAGTCATACTTGTATTAAAAACTATCTCACCACTAACCTCTCTATCTGCTCCAAAACTCATCCCATGAAAAACAGTTCCATCTTCTAATATTAATCTAACCTTCATAGCCTAACCTCCTCTTTTATAACTACTTCTGTATATTTATTAGTTTGTTTGTATTATTATACAGCATTTAAACTACTTTGTAAACCCTTATTGCCACGCTAACTTATCTTCTTTAGCTAAAGAATTATTTATAGCCTCTTTCATTTCAATTACTGCTTGCTTTGCTGCCTCTTTATAATCATTACTATATCTTTTCTGTTGATAAGCAAATATAATACCACGAGAAGAGTTCACTACTGCTCCATAACCATCATCATTAAAGCAATCAATCACATCATCAGCGCTTCCTCCTTGAGCTCCATAACCTGGTACTAAGAAATAATTATTGACCATTATCTCTCTTAAAGTTCTAGCCTCTGAAGGATAAGTAGCTCCTACTACTGCACCAATAGAGCTATATCCCCTTTCTCCTATTAGCTCTTCTCCCCAGCAAACAACCAATTTGGCTATTTCCTCATAAATTCTGCTATCAGCCTTTGTTACTAGGTCCTGTAATTCTCCAGAAGAAGGGTTTGAGGTCTTAACTAAAGTAAAGATTCCTTTATCATGTTCTTGGCAACTATCTACAAAAGGTATAATTCCATCTGACCCTAAATAAGGAGTTACTGTTAAAGAATCAGCTTTATTTACTAAAGTCTCTCCTTCCCAGAAATCTGGCCTACCTAGATGTCCATCTGCATAAGCTTTAGCAGTAGACCCTATATCATTTCTTTTGGCATCGCTAATCACTAATAACCCAGAATCTTTAGCATAAGCTACAGTATCTTCAAAAGCTTTGACTCCCCAATAACCATACTGTTCATAAAAAGCCATTTGAGGTTTAACTATTGCTGTATGCTCTGCTACTGCATCAATAATACCTTTATTGAACTCTAAAAAAGATTTAGCCACTGCTTCTGTTGTTTTACCATAGTTTTTTATTGCTTTATCCTTGATATTTTCTGGAATTTGATTTAATCTAGGATCCAATCCAACACATACATGGCTCTGCTTTTGGTCTATCTTCTCCATTAATCTATCTGCAAAATTCATCTAATTCACTCCCCTTTTAAGTTCAGTAACTAGTGACTAGTAATGAGTAACAAATAGCGAACTTGATCAGGTCAAATTTAAAATTCTTTAATCACTAAGCATATTAGAAGTTTTCAGAATAGAAAATCTTCAGTATATTTTTTACTAACTTTAACTTGTCACTCGTTACCTGTTACTCATCACTGCTATAAACGATTTCTCCCCCTACAATAGTCATCACAGTTCTCCCTTTTAAGTTATAATCTATAAAAGGTGTATTCTTTGATTTGGATACTAAATCTTCAGATCTTAACTTCCACTCATCATCTATATCAATAACCGTTAAATCTGCATCTGCTCCAACCTCTATCTTAGCTTTATCTAACCCTAAAATTTTAGCAGGATTAACTGTCAACTTGGCTAGTGCCTCTTCCAAAGTTAAAATACCTGGCTCTATCAATTCACTCACTACCAAAGCTAAGGCAGTTTCTAGACCTATAATTCCAAAAGGAGCATAATTATATTCTACATCCTTTTCCTCGACACTATGTGGTGCATGATCGGTTGCTATTACATCAATAGTCCCATCCTTTAATCCTTCTTTAATTGCAGCCACATCTTCCTTACTTCTTAATGGAGGATTCATCTTAGTATTAGTATCAAAGCTTGTAATTAGCTCATCAGTTAAAGTAAAGTGATGTGGCGTTACCTCGCAGCTTATCTTAACTCCTCTTTTTTTAGCTTGTCTTACTAATTCTACACTCTCTTTAGTACTTATATGGGCAATATGAACTTTGGTTCCAGTCTCTTCTGCCAAACAAATGTCCCTTCCAACCATTACTGACTCTGCAGATGATGGGATAGGATTTAATCCAGTAACAGTTGAATAATAACCTTGATTAACAACACCTGACCCAGCTAAATTCTCATCTTCACAGTGTGAAATTATTGTTAATTCTAAATCTTTAGCATATTCTAAAGCTAATCTCATCATTTCAGAGTTCATTACTGGGCTACCATCATCAGAAATTCCTACTATCCCAGCTTCTTTCATACTAGATATTTCAGCTAACTCTTGACCTTGACTCCCTTTAGTAATTGCTCCAATGGGATATACATTAACAACGCCATCTTCTTTTGCAATTGATAGTAAACCCTCTACTAAAATTTGGCTATCGATAACTGGATTTGTATTAGGCATACAAGCTACAGAGGTAAACCCACCTTTGGCAGCTGCCTCAGTTCCAGTTTTAATAGTCTCTTTATGTTCAAAACCTGGTTCACGCAAATGAACATGCATATCGATCAAGCCCGGAGACAATATTTTACCATTTAAATCTATTAAATCTGCACCTTTAGCTTTTAAGCCATTTTCAATCTTAGCAATCTTGCCATCTATAATTAAAAGATCTTGATCTTGAATAATACTCTCGGCTGGATTAACAAGTTTAGCATTCTTTAATAATAATTTATTCATTTTTACTTCCTCCTAACAAGAGATATAATAAAGCCATTCTAATAGCAACTCCATTAGTTACTTGATCTTCAATTACCGCTTCTTCTCCATAAGCAAGTTCTGATGAAATTTCAATCCCTCTATTAATTGGTCCTGGATGCATTACTGTTACATCATCAGCAGCCAGGTTTAAATGTTCTTTTCTCAATCCATAACGCTTAGTATACTCCTTAATACTAGGGAAGAAACCTTTGTTCTGCCGCTCTCTTTGAATCCTTAATAAGTTAATTACATTTACATCTTTAATCCCTTCTTCTAAATTTGTATATACCTTAACTCCCATCCTTTCTATTCCTATTGGCATTAAAGTGCTTGGCCCAATTAACCTTACCTCAGCTCCTAACTTATTTAATCCCCAAATATTTGATCGTGCTACACGACTATGCCTGATATCTCCTACAATAGCTACTTTCTGCCCTTTTATATCTCCCTTTCTCTCGTTAATAGTATAGATATCAAGTAATGCTTGAGTAGGATGTTCATGGGCACCATCACCAGCATTTAATACAGGAATATCTATTGTCTCTGCTAATAGTTTTGCAGCTCCTGGTATTCCATGACGAATTACTACTGCATCTGCTCCTAAGGCCTTTAAAGTTTTAGCTGTATCTACCAAACTTTCTCCTTTAGTAACACTACTAGTTTTAACTGATAAACCCATTCCATCGGCACTTAACCTTTTAGCAGCCAAGCTAAATGAAGAACTTGTCCTAGTACTAGGCTCATAAAAAAGGTTAACCACTAACTTTCCTCTTAAAGTGGGTACTTTCTTGATCGGTCTATTTAAAACATCCTTCATAGATTTAGCTGTTTCCAAAATCAATTCTATTTCTGAGCTACTTAAATTTTCTAAACCTAATAAATCCTTATTTTTTAATAATCCCATCTTTATACCTCCAAATTATATTATTAATGTTAAGGCCTATATATATAAGTTATAATATTTATAATAAAAAATTTCCTTGCCAGAAAAACCGACAAGGAAATTTTGTAAATTCATTATAATATGAAGGTATAGTTATACCCTCTTCTATTATAATCAACGATCCTTGTTAATCTCTCTGGATTAACTTAAAGGTCTTTATTTAATTTTTAAGAGTTATTTAATTCTTTATTAATAATAAAAAAATCCCCCCACCAGCCAGTTTACTAGTAAGAAGACCTTTTAATAATCTTAAGTCTTAATTTAAAAATTTATAATAGCTTTAAAGATATTGATTGTAACAATCAAATCAAAACATAACTTTAAAGTTATAATTAAATCTCATCTCTTTACTAGTCTCACAGGACTAATTTAAAAGAAAACTTTTTATTCTGTTGTTATAAAAAATACTATCATAATACTTAAATCTTGTCAACTTCTTTCTCCAATTAGATAGTGTCAAGTTTCTGTAGGTAAAAGTTTAAAACTCCTCTTTTGATAATTAAAGCAATGACTTTACTGCTTTAAACAGTCTAGTTCTTACTCCTTTATTTATACTTGGGATATTATTGCTTGGTTCAGCAAATTTCTTTTTCAAATTATTTTTCACTACTTTTGATTCTATTTCCACTATTTTTTCTTCTTTTTGCTCTTTTCTTGCTTTCTCTAGAATAATTTCTTTTAATTCGTATTCTGTTCCTCCATTAAATTTAAAAGACCTTAATCTTGCCATCTGATCTACTCCTACTTCAGACCAACCCATTGGTCTTGAACTTAATCTATCTGATAATATATGACTAACATGACCTTCAGCACTACAACCAATAGCATTTTCATCTTTATAATAGTTTACTATTCCAGCCCAGTTATTATAAATATAGCTTCTACTTTGTCTTATCGCTTTCTTCTTAGATTCCTTTTCAGCTTGAGATATCAATTCACTAAATATCTCTTTTATCTGTACTTTATCTAAATTATTTATTCCTTGCCAAAGATCAAATCTAAGCTTTTGGGCATGTCCTGTAGCCTTTAAAACATACTTATTTAAATGATATCTATCTAGTATCTGCTTACTTTTAGGCAACCACTTTAAACCCTCTTTAATCCAAAGTGCCCCATCTCCTGCAATATAAATCTGCTTTATGCTATCAAAGTCGTAATTATCCTCTATATAGTCCATAATTTCTAGCCACAAGTCTTCCGACTTGTTATACATACCTGAAAAGGAATAACTGTTCTTTAACTTATTTCTACCATTTTCTTTAATAATTCCTTCATGAACATAAACTAATCTTGGTACAGCATTCTTCCCGTTTTGCAAAGAAACATGGTCTTCATCAGCTTCTATATATAAATAATCAATCTTTCTTTTTGCTTTCGGATTACTTAATTTATCGTTTTCTATTTTACCTAATTTTCTTATTTTATTCATAACTGTTTGACCTGTTATAGTTAAATTATTCACTACTTCCTCTCCTACTTTGGCGTAAGATTTATCAATTGATAAATCTACTATCTTTGCTTCTAAGCCAGTATCTATCCTTTGATACTTATCTATACCTAATTTTTTATCTGCTAAATGTTCATACTCTTTATTGAACTTAGATTTATAATACCTTCTCTCAAATTCAACTTCACCAAACTCTGTTATCAATTTTCTCTTCTTTTTTCTTACTATCTTCCAATTCTTTTTACGCTCAGGACTTTCCTTAATTACTTCATCTATTACTTCTATAATATACTTACACAACTCTTTACCTAATTCATCAAAGTCTTTTCTTAGAGTATTTATAAAGTCTGAAATATCTTCTTTATCACTCAATAGAATATTTTTTAAAAATTCTTCTGAATTATCCTTAATTTTTTCTCCAAACTGCTGTATAATTGTATCCATAGGGACTCCTCCTTGATGTGTTTTGATTAGGTACTTAACACTTTATCAAAAGAGGAGTCCTTTTTCTAATTTTTTGATTAAATTTACCTACACTTATTTTACACTAAGCTCCAATTATTTTTTGCTAATTATAAATTATACTTAATACTTAATTCTTGATTCCTTTTAGGTAGCTTGCATATAAATGAAGTTCCATTATCTCTTTTACTCTTTACATTGATCTCTCCACCATATTCCTCTAATAAAGATTTTACTATGTATAATCCAAACCCCCTATTTTCTCCTTTAGTTGAATATCCTGGTTCAAAAATATTACTAATCATAAGATCATCTGATATAGTTGCTCCATTATTGTAAACTATCATATAAATACTATTATCTCTATCCATTAATTCAACCATAATCTTTTTATTTTGAATATCAACTTCACCTAAAGCATCAATAGCATTGTCTATTAAATTAAATAGAATCTTAATTATCTTATTATTAGGTATAATAATCATTGAAAGATCTACATCCATCTTAATCTTTAAATCTATCCCTCGTTTTATTGCCTCTTGTTTTTTAGGTAAGAAAACGGAATATAATATATTGTCCTTCAAGACTTTTGTATCCATAAAATCTAAATCAATATGTAATTCTTTAATATACTCCTCAGCCTCTTGAAATTTATCCATTTGAATCATAGTATAAATTGTCTGTAATTGGTTTTTAAAATCATGCCTTTGAACTCTTAGATCTTTAATCTTTTCTTCTTTTAACTCCAATTTTATATTCTTGAGATCAACTTCTTTTTTAGCTAATATACCTTCTGTAATTTCATCAATAAAAATACTTTTGAAAATATAATAAAAAGCAATAAACTTATATAAATGAAGCAAGAAATATAATGAACTAAATACATCTACCTGAAACAGGGATAGTGCTTCACTTAATAGTAAAAATATAAATCCTTTAGCTATATACAAGCTGGAATTATCATTCCTAGATAAAAATTCTCTATTATATAACCTAATATTAAAGACTAACATTATAATTAAAACAAATTTAATAATTAGGATTATTCCTTCATAAGTCATCCATAATTTAAATAAAACATAAGATATAGTTATTGAGGAAAGAAAACTAATTAAAATAGAAAAGGAGATATAATATAAATTATACTTTTCCCTATCTTTAACTAACCAACTAAATAATACAGCAATAACTACTATTAATCTAGCGCTTATAGAAAAGACCTCTGAACTAGAATTATACTTTAAATATGAATCACTAAAAACTAAAATAGCATGAATTATATTCATTGTCCCTGCAAATAAAAAACTAACTGAAACAAACAGATTTCTTAAATTATTAGTATATTTATATGAAAAAATCAATAACAAAAATATATTCCAACAAATTAGTACAATTGAAATTTCTAAAATAAATTCTGATAAATTATAAAAACTTATATTAAAAAAATCATATTCTTCTAAAAAGTCAATTACTACTTGATGATACATAAATTGAAGCATCAAAAATAATATTATTGCTAAAAATAAAGCACTGATATATCTTAGATTGAAAGTTAATAATTTTTCTTTGCTTAATTGCATAATAACACCTATCTTTTATAAATTATAGATGGTATACCATCTATAATTTATTTTTTCTCTATCTTAATATAAAAACCTTTAATTATTTAAAAATCTTAGATTTAAAACCCAAAAATTATCTTTTTTTAAAATAAGATTATAAATACTATTATAATTTATCATTTTCAAACAGCAATTAAATATAGTCATCGAACTTTAAAACCAAAGTTATATTAATATTAAATTGGATAACAGTACTAAAGACAATATGTTTTTACTAATTAAACACTAAAAATTTTAGGAAAAGAACATACAAATCTAGTTCCATAGTTTTCTTCACTTTCAACCTTGAGTCTCCCTCCATAATTCTCCACCAAACTCTTAACTATATATAAACCAAAACCTCTATCCTTTCCTTTAGTTGAATATCCAGGTTTAAAAATATGATCCATAAGTTCATCAGAAATTGCTGGCCCATTATTATAAACATGTAAGCTAACATTTTTACCATCATCAGATATTATAACCTTTATTTCTTTATTTTCTTGTATAGAATCAACTAATACATCTAATGAATTGTCTATTAAATTAAATAATAATTTAAACAATTTACTTCGAGCAATACTGATCTGCTTTAAATCAGTATTTACCTTAATATCAAAACTGATTCCCATCTCTAAAGCCTTTTCTTTCTTAGGCAATAAAACTGCTGATAATATATTATCTTCTATTATATTACTACTTAAATTGTTTAATTCTAAATTTAAATCAAGAATATACTCTTTTACTTCTTCGATTTTATTTAACTGTACCATTGTATGTATAGTTTGTAATTGATTCTTAAAATCATGTCTTGCTATTCTAAGATTATTAATATTCTTCTTATATAATCTAATTTCTTTATCTCTTTCTTTAAGCTTATCTTTAGAAGAAATAGCATTAATAATTTCTTGAGCAAACTTAACCTTAAACAAATATAAATACGCTATTACTCTAATTATAGATGTAATAATATTTATATGGCTAGATGTATTAAACTCAAGAAATGAAATTAAATTATTTATTAAAATAAGTTTCATCACTCTCAATATTAATAGTTCACTTTGCTTTTCATCCTTCAGCTTATAAATAGTAATATTAAAGCCAACAATCACAAATAATAAAGATCTCAACGATAATATAGTCAAAGAATAATAATAACTATCATATGATAATAAATTTAAAAATAAAAGTAGAAAAAGCCCAACAGTTGCCAACAATATTTTTACCTTATTTATTTTTTTATTCTGATAAAGACGATCTAATAAAAGAGCTGTTAATACATATAAATTTGAAATAATTAAATAGACTTTAGCATTGAAGCTAATAGATAAATAATTTGCTTTTATTATTGACTCTATATAAAATATATTCATTATAACTGCCACTGAAAATAAGCTTACTTCACATAAAGTAATTAACCTTCTATTGAATAGATACATATAAATTAACAATAAAGATATTGCAGCAGAGATGAAAGTTATTACTAAGGCAGATATTATCTCAATTTCATAAACAAAATTAAGATGAAATAAGTAACTTTTTTTAACTATTTCAAAGATATAGCTAGTTAATATTCTAAAATCAACTTCTTTAGCTAAAAATAAACTAAGAAAAATTAATATTAATATTTTAACACATCTTATTTTGAAATTATCTAACTTTACTTTAACCTCCAGCACACGATCACCTTTTCCATTTTTAGAAATTTATTCCATATATATTATTATAGAAAAAATCTTTAAAACCTTTTTTAAATGGAATTTTTTTGAATTTTACAATGGTATAATATATCATTATATTTCTTTATACTAATAAAATTTAATACTTCAATAATAAATACTAAAAGGATCCCTAATTTTAGGGATCCTTTTAGTATTTATTATATTATTTTATTAAGCCACCTCTTCTTTTTGATCTTCTTTACTACTGCTTACTCTTTTAGTTTTAGGAAGTAAGATATTTAAAAGTATTCCAATCATAGCAGCTAAGCCCATTCCTTGGAACTCTAAAACTTTTATCTGATTTACAATTTTATCTATAATATTTATACCGTCAAGATGTAAGAACTTAGCTAATTCTATAAAATTAATAGTAAAAGGAATTCCACTGATTCCAATAACTAAAATTGTGGATACAATAACTAAATTTCTGTTCTTACTTAAATCAACTTTATTCTCAACCAGGGTTCTCAATCCAATAGATGCAATCATTCCAAATAATAGTATTACAATACCTCCCATAACAGATTGAGGAATGGTTTGAATTGCAGCCCCCACCTTTTGAATAAAACTCATAGCCAATACTATAACAGCTGCCATCTCTACAATTACTGGATTATGAACTCCTGTTAATGCCAATACTCCAATATTCTCTCCATAAGTTGTATTAGGTGGTCCTCCTGCTAAAGAAGCAAATGCTGTAGCTACACCATCACCTAACAAGGTTCTATGCAAACCAGGTTCTTCAATAAAGTTCTTATCTACAGTTTTTGATAAAGCTAAAACATCACCTAAATGTTCTACCATAGTAACAATTGCTACCGGAGCAATCAATGCAATAGCTGAAATACCTGCTCCCCAAGATTCTAACTCAAAAACAGAAGTAAACTTTGGCAAAGCAATCCAATCAGCTGCCTGAATTGCTGATATATCAACTAAACCATTAACTGCGGCAAATATATATCCACTAATAATACCAATTAGAATCGGAATTACTTTAAACATTCCACGGCCCAAAACACTAACTCCAATAGTTACAGCTAGAGTAAAAATAGCTGTTGGCAAATGAGTCATTGACATATCCTTTGCTACTGGGGCTAAACCTAATCCAATGGTCATGATAACCGGTCCTACTACAACAGGTGGTAAATAATCATCTATAAACCCTGTTCCTATCTTCTTAATAACAGCTGACATTAAGATGTAAATCAGACCTGCCACAAAACAACCTAGTAAAGCAGCCGGCAATCCATAACCTTCTTTTGCTGCAATAATAGGTCCAATAAATGCAAATGAGGAACCTAAGTAAGCCGGTACTTGCCCCTTAGTAATCAAATGAAAGATCAAAGTCCCTACTCCAGAAGTAAATAAAGCAATTCCTGGATTTAACCCTGTTAATGTTGGAACTAAAACTGTTGACCCAAACATTGCAAATAAATGTTGTATTGCTAATATAAAGCCCTTTGATAGTGTCAAATCATCCTTTTTTAATTTATTTCTTACCATATTTATCTCCTCCTAAATAATTTCTTTTTCTCTATTTACCTAAAAAACTCCTTAGCCAATAAGACTAAGGAGTTTTTAGGTATTATTATGCATGATTATTTACCCAAATCCCCTTATAGCCTCACTGGACTAGTTTAAAAGGAATAACTTCTATTCAATTTGCTCTTTTAAAACAACAGCATCTTCTCCATCAACTTCTTGCAAATTAACACTAATAACCTCTTGATTTGAAGTAGGTAAATTCTTACCCACAAAATCTGCTCTAATAGGTAGTTCTCTATGACCCCTATCTACTAAAATTGCTAATTGTATATTTCTTGGTCTTCCTAAATCCATCAATGCATCTAAAGCAGAACGTACTGTTCTTCCTGTATAAAGAACATCATCCACTAAAACAACCTTCTTATCAGTAATATCTATCGGTATTTCTGTTTGATGAACAATAGGCTGATTAGCTATAGTAGTTAAATCATCACGGTAAAGGGTAATATCTAAGATACCAGTTGAAACCTTTTCACCTTCAATTTCTTCTAGTTTACTAGAAATCCTCTTTGCTAAAGGTACTCCCCTAGTTCTAATTCCAACTATTACAATATCCTCTAGCCCTTCATTCTTTTCAATAATCTCATGAGAAATACGCGTTAATGCTCTTCTAATCCCATCACTGTCAAGCAATTTCTTTTTAGTTTTTAATTCCAACTTTACCCCTCCATATAAAATCAGGATACTTATAACCTTTGTTATAAAAAAGATCTCCCTACGCTAGTAAGAAGATCCTTGGATACTCATATTTATTCTTAGATATAGATATATATCTATATCTATATCTAATCCCGTATCCCTCTTACTAGCCTCTCTGGACTAATTTAAAAAAGGTATTATACTTTCTTTTCTCTAAAATTATATCAAAGCAATATATCTCTGTCAATCAAATTTATTTGACCTACCCCGAGGCAAGCCTGCGGGGATTCTTTTTTCAACGAGAATTGCCTACTTAAAGCTAATTATCCAATTAGATTAAGTTGGTCTTGTACTCTCTCCAAAAGCGTAAATTCCTGTCAGTCCGACAGTAGGTTTACCACGAAAAGTCCATTAGGACTTGTAGGTATAGTCTATCTAAGTCCTAAGTCTAATTTACCTTGTTTTAAGAGGTTTAGACTAGCATTTGTATCTCTATTATGAGTTGTACCACACTCACAAGTCCATTCTCTGACAGACAAGTCTTTGACTTTTGGATTTTTAATTCCACATATATTACAAGTTTGACTACTAGCAAAAAATCGGTTCACTTTATGCACAATACAGTCATACCATTTGCTCTTATATTCAAGCATAGTAGTAAACTTATTCCACGAGCAGTCAGAGATATGTTTTGCTAATTTAGAGTTTTTCAACATCCCTTTTATATTTAAGTCCTCTATGACTAAAAGTTGCTTCTCCTTTGTTAGTCTAGTGGACAACTTATGCAAAAAGTCTTTGCGAACATTCTTGATTTTAGAATGTACCTTAGCAATTTTTTGTTTGAGTTTATACCAATTGTTGCTAAATTTCTTCTTTTTAGCCAACTTACGTTGAAGTTTAGCTAATTTATCTTGATATTTCGATAGGTGTCTAGGGTTAGATATATGTTCACCATCAGAAGTTGTTAAAAAATCTTTAATACCTAAATCTAAACCTAACTCACCTTGATTGTTTTTAATAGTAGTTTCTAAAACTTGACTAACATTAACTGACATATAGTATTTACCTGCCCTAGACTTGGAAACTGTAACATTATTGATTTTACCTGTAACCTCTTTAGATTTAGCAAACCTAACCCAAGATAGTTTAGGCAATTTGATTTTATTTTCTTCTATCTCGATATTAGTTGAGCCACTAGGTCTAATGAATTTTTGTGTTCTATAAGATAATCTAGTTTTTCTTTTAGACTTAAACTTAGGAAATTTATATTTACCACTAAAGAAGTTTTTAAATGCTTTATCTAGGTCTTTAAGGCTTTGTTGTAAAGCTATGCTATCTACTTCTTTAAGCCAAGTATATTCTTTCTTTAGTTGAGTTAACTCTTTAGAGTTTTTAGAATAAGATTTATATTGATTATCTTTAGACTTTGCCAGAAATTCATTATAGATGAATCGACTACAACCTATTGTTTTATCAATTAACTCTTGTTGTTCTTGATTAGGATAAATTCTAAACTTATATGCTTTATTGATTGGTTTGAATTTCTTAATCATTATGTTCACCTTCTTTATACTGTACAATTTAATTATATATTATTTTGTTTAAATTATCAAGTTTATATCTAAATTGATTTGACAATTTTTAAACTACTAAGTATAATTATTATAGGAGGTGTCCATTTTGACTATTAAACAAGAGATTAAATCTTATCTTGCTCGTAGTGGTTGGACTATGACTGATTTAGTTAGTGCTTTAAATGAAAAACATAATCGTGATGATAGTGTTCAAAATTTAAGTAACAAACTATCAAGAGGTACTATTAAATACAAAGAGGTCAAAGAGATAGCTGATATTATAGGTGCTAAAATTAATTGGAATTTTTAATACAATATCGAATCGCATTAAAAATATTAAAATTCATCCCGAGGGCAAGCCCATCGGGTTTTCTTTTAATAAAATCTATAACTATCTAAATCTTTCTAATACTTTTTCCATATCTTCTAATAATGGTGCTTCAAATTCCATCCATTCTTCAGTCTTAGGATGATAAAAACCTAAAATATGAGCATGTAACATTTGTCGATCTACTGTTAAATTATTATGATTATAGCCATATAATTTATCTCCTATTACTGGATGTCCTAAATATCCCATATGTAATCTAATTTGATGAGTTCTACCAGTTTCAAGCTTAACTTTAACCAGAGAATGTTTCTCATACTTTTCTAATAATTCAAATCTTGAAATAGCTTTCTTACTATTCTTACTAGTTACAGCCATCTTCTTTCTATCTTTAGGATCACGACCTATGGCAGCATCAATCTTTCCTTTTTTATATTTCAGACGACCATCTACTATTGTCAAATATATCTTTTTGGTAGTTCTTTCTTTAAATTGTTCTGCTAAATTAAGATGAGACTGATCATTTTTAGCAACCACAATTGCTCCTGATGTATCTTTATCCAGTCTATGTACAATTCCTGGTCTAATTACTCCATTAATACCAGACAAGTTATTACAATGGTATAATAAAGCATTTACTAATGTTCCATCTTCATTTCCAGGAGCAGGATGAACAACCAAATCAGGTTGTTTATTAATTACAATAATATCTTCATCCTCATAAATTATATCTAGTGGAATATCTTGAGCTTCCAGTGTTAATTCTGCTGGCTTTGGTATGATTACTTCTACATTATCATCTGTATTTAACTTATAACTTTTTTTTACTACATTTCCATTGACCAAAACATTATTATCATCAATTAATTCTTGTAAATAACTCCTAGATAAATCTTTGTTCTGCTGAGATAAAAATTTATCTAATCTATTGTTATTATCTTCTTGTGTAATTATAAATTCTCTTTTATTATCCATATACTATCACTCCGTCTGACTAATTATTATCTACTATTAAAATCCAATAACTAAAGATGATTACCGCTACAACAATAGCTGAATCTGCTATATTAAATACTGGCCAAACCCTAAAGTCTAAAAAATCAACTACATAGTTTAATCTTATCCTGTCTACAAAGTTCCCAACAGTACCTCCTAAAGCAAGTCCTAAACCTACTCTATTCCAAATACTGTTCAAAGGTAACTGGCGATAAAAATAAATCAATAGAGCCAAAACTACTAAAGTAATAATAATAAAGAAAGGTAATTGATTTTGTAAAATTCCAAAGGCAGCCCCTCGATTTTGAACATAAGTAAAATGAAAGATATTCTTAATAATAGGTAAAGATTCACCTACACTAAAATTTTTAACTACCATATATTTTGTTAATTGGTCTACTATTATGGTAACCAAAAAAGTAATAAAAATAATCATATTTTTCAACTCCATCTTTTAATTTAGATTTAGCTTTATCATTTTTCTAAACAACTAAAAAAACTTTGTTGCTAACATTTGAATTTATATCTTAACATAACTTATATTTTAACAGGTTTAACATAAAAAAACAAGATATTCAATCTAAGCTTAGTAATATTTAATTAAAATAAAAAAAGAAAGTAAGCTTTAAGCTTACTCTCTCTCCTTCCTACTACGTTTCTGCCCTTGTCCAGTTAAATAATCATCTTCTTCATCAACTTCTCCATCTCCTAAACTTTTATCCATGATTCCATCGCCCCAACCTACAATCCCATTATCTTCATCAGCATCAATATAAGTGTCATCATAACTTACCGCTCCAGGAATATCAGAAGGAGTATTAGAAGTTCCATACTTAGCTACAGCTTGCCAAGTATCTTCACCGTCATAACCATTATAGTCTTTTTCTTCTCCACCTGTGGCACCAATATTATCATTCATAGCAAAAGGATTTCCATTATGGAGGGAATCTACAGCATTCTCCTCTATCGGTCTTGAATTATGACCATTACTTCCAATTCTTAATTCACTCTTTGACTTACAATCAAAACAGAAAGTGCTATAAGGCATCACTTCTAAGCGTTCAGAATTTATCTCTTTACCACAAGAGTCACAATGTCCATACTGACCACTCTCTATTTTATTTAAAGCATCATCTATCATATTTAATATTATCTTTGCATTATCTTTTAAACCTATATCCTTTTCTCTATCAAAAGTATTAGTCCCTTGATCAGCTGGATGATTATCATAAAATGACAATTCACTAGTAGAATATCTTAAGCTATGGCCTAAACCCTCATAGCCTCTATCATTAATATCACCTATCTGATCTAAAATACTTTGTTTCTCCCATAACAATTTCTTCTTATAATAGTCTAATTCATGTAACATCTATTATCCCACCTTAGTTAATAATAGTTAGTATATCTTCAAGTGCTCTTTGTGGCCTAGACTCTTTAATTTTTCCTTTAGGATAGCCAATAGTTATCATAGCCATTGCTATTAAATCATCTTTAATATCCAATAATTCTTTAACCTTTATTTCATCAAAACCTCCTACCCAACAACTAGCTAAACCATAAGCTTCTGCTGCTAACAATATATTCTCAACTGCTGCTGCAGTATCTTGAACAACATAAATTTTTTCACCTTTTTCACCATATTTCATAGCTGAAATATGAGGGTCTGCACAAACTACAATCACAGTAGGAGCTTCTAGTACCCAACTTTGCTTAGATAATCTAGCTAATTTTTCAATTTTAGATTTATTATTTACTATATAGAACTCCCAAGGCTGCAAATTGCCTGCACTCACTGCTAAATGACCAGCATTAACAACTTCTAATAATAAATTTTCAGGAACTTCTTTGGATAAGTAACTTCTAGTACTAACTCTATCCTTAATTACCTGAATACAATCTTTAACCACCACTAGTCCCCCTTTAATTGGCTTTGCATTTAAGAGATTTAATTAGATTGCTATTAATTTTTAATTTATCCAAAAGGAATCTTTATAATACCTATCTTCAATTACTAATAAGTTACAGTTAATATTAATTTTTTTGAACAAAAAATAAAAAAGGAAGCGGACTAATCCACTTCCTTTTCTACTATAATCTTGCTTTTAGAATATTAACACTATAACCTTTTATATTAATATTAATTTTATCATTCTTTACTTTATACTCTTCTTCAGATATTAGTTCTTCAAAAGAATCAGCTTTAATATTTAATTTATTTAAATCAAACTCTAATTCTGCCATCAAATTATTATTATTAAAGATAACTAATAGCTGATTATTACCTTTCTTACGAGTAAAGGCATATATCTTTTCCATAACATCTTTATCCACTAACTCAAAATCCCCAGTTCTCAAGGCTGGATTATCTTTTCGAATAGAGATTAATTTTTTATACCACTTAAGTAATTGCTTGTCCTGCTTATTTTCATCCCATAACATTCCACGACGACAATCTGGATCACTGCCACCTGCCATTCCAACTTCATCACCATAATAAATCATTGGAACACCTAAGTAAGTCATCTGAAATGCAGCAGCTAATTTCTGTCTAGTTTTATAACCACTAGCAATAGTCAAAACCCTTTCAGTATCATGACTTCCTAATAAATTCAAAGATGCTTCTTGAGCTGGAATTTTATATTTAGTTCTTACCTTTGACAGCCTATCTTCGAAAGTATTGACACTAATATTTTTTCTACAGAAAAAATCCCAAACTGCTGTTGAAAAGAGATAATTCATTACCCCATCAAATTGATCCCCATCTAACCAAGATGATGCATCACTCCATACCTCACCTACAATATAAGCTTCTGGATTAGCCTGTTTGACTACATTTCTGAATTCTCTCCAAAAATAATGGTCAATTTCATCGGCAACATCTAATCTCCAACCATCAATACCAACCTCTTCAATCCAATAACGTGCTATATCCAAAATGTAATTTCTTACTTCTGGATTGGCTGTCTTTAATTTTGGCATTCTCCAAACACCATTACCAAAGGTCTCGTAATTAGGATAAATAATTTCAGCTAAGTTTTGATCTTCAGCCCCTTTTTTCCATAACTTCCAAAAATCTAATTTAAATAGATTTCCTCCTTGAACTTTATCTTGTATTATATATTCTGATAATTTTAAGATATATTTCTTATCTTCATCCTGATCTATTTCTAATTCATTAAATATTTGACTCATAAATTCTTCATGACTTGAAATATCTAATCTATCTATATCTTTTAAAACTCTTTCAACAACTTTATATTCTATTTTTGGCTTTTCTTTGACAGGAAAATCATCTAGATAATACCAATTTTTATACTCTGACTCTTTACCTTTTTCTAATATATCTTGAAAAGCAAAAAATTTATCACTTGTATGATTAAAGACTCCATCAAAGATGATTTTAATTCCCAATTCATGAGCTTTATCTACTAATTCTCTACAAGTTTCTAAATCTCCAAAATTAGGATCAACCTTCATATAATCAATAATATCGTACTTATGATTGGATGAAGACTCAAAAATAGGAGTTAAGTAGATAGCATCAATACCCAATTTAGCCAAATAATCTAGTTTGTTAATTATTCCACGTAAATCCCCACCATATAAAGAATTGGATTCAGGATTTTGATTCCACTCAGTTAAATTATTAGGATTTAAATTAGAATCGCCATTACAAAAACGTTCAGGAAATATCTGATAGAAAACAGCATTTTTAACCCAATCAGGTGTATCAAAATAATCTTTTTCGCAGATATAAGTATATTGAAAACAACCATTATGATCAATAAGATCTTTATAAAATCCATAGTCACAATAATATAATTGTTCTTCTCCATCATCTAATAAAAAATAATATTTAAACTTCTTTTTGGAATATTTAATTTCTGCCTTAAAATAATCGAAAAGATGATCTGAACTATATTTTTTCATCTCAGCAAAATAACGTGGTTGATTATTATCCCAATCCCTAAACCGCCCATCATAAATTACATTAACTTTATCTAAATCACCTTTTTTAGCTCTTAGTTGTATAAATAATTTATCTTCACCTGTAGGATAAGCATAGCTTCCATAAGGATAATGACAGATTGATTCCTTTAACATATTTAAAAGACCTCCTTATTTTTATTATTTTGAAAACGTTTCCAAAATAATAAAATAATAAAATCAAGCTTACAATTGCTATATTCTATATCTTTATTTAAAATCCTGCAAAAAATAAAAATGGCTCCCCGAGCAGGACTCGAACCTGCGACAAAGTGGTTAACAGCCACTCGCTCTACCAACTGAGCTATCGGGGAACAATTTAATTACTTTAATAATATTTAATTTATAAGAGAATTATATATTAATCTTTTTTAATTGTCAATTAGAAATTACTGATATTTCTTTCATGACTTTTGGAAAGTACTTTTTAAAAGCTTATTTTTACCACCACTTAGCACTAATCTAGTCATCCAACTTTAGAATAATATTTAAAACTGTCGTTATAGAATGAGATTGCGACAGTTTCGGCGCTAGGAGACAGGCGATAGGTATTAGGAAAAACTAACGCCCAACCCCTATGACCTATCACCTAAAAGTATCGCAATATACCCATTAAATTTTACTTTAGACTTGGATATCTATAAAAGAATAAAAATTGAATGCTTTTACTCCCCAAAAAAAGAGTTCCTCGATAAAATTAGCTTCGGGTTTCAATTAATAACCCTTCGCGAAATTTTAAATTCTAAGGTTCTCTTCGGGTAAATGGTTAACAATTCTTTAATTCAATCTATTATAGGTTAATCAAACTTCAACGCCTTGGCTCTTTAGATCTAAATATCTGTAGTAAGCTTTTTTTATCTTCAAAAAATCCTTCCAAACTGCTAACTTTTTATTCTTATCTCTTAATAGCGCTGCTGGATGGAAAGTTGGCAAGAAATAATATCCCTTCTGCTTAATCCATCTACCTCTAACTCTAGTAATTTTACCCCTTGGATCTAACAGACCTTTTAAAGCAGTTGAACCAAGTGGAACAATAATCTTAGGATTTACCAACTTAATCTCTTGTGCCAAAATCCACAAACAAGTTTTCATTTCATCTTCTTTAGGTTGTCTATTCCCTGGCGGACGACACTTAACTATATTTGTAATATAAGCCTCTTCTCTTTTAATCTCTGCAGCTTCTAAAATTTTATTTAATAATTGACCTGCTTTTCCTACAAAAGGAGCACCTATTCTATCTTCATCTGCCCCTGGCCCCTCTCCAACAAACATTAAATCAGCATCAATATTTCCGTTACCAAAGACAACTTGAGTACAATTATCTCTTAAGGAACATCTGCTACAATTATCTGCTATATATTTAACCTCATCGAGTGTTTCAAATCTTTTCTGACCTTTATCAGCACTAAATAGATCCATCTGTCCTTTAGGATAAAATAACATACTATCACTCCTGATTATTCTTAAATTATAAGCTAAAAAAACCAGTATAAAAATACTGGTTTTAACTAAGAAATAATTTAAACTAAAAAATTTGGATATGGCTGTATTAAATTATATAGTCGAGCTTTATCTTGATCTAGCTTTTCAGATAGTAATCCATTCCAATCAATTGACTTCTGATCATTAGATAATAAATAATCTAAATGTTTATATACCTGACTAAAATCCTTCTTATCTCTTAATAACTTTTCTTCATAAAACCATTTTCCTATATTTAATAATAAATTTATATTCTCTTGATTCAGCTGTAATAATCTCTTTTCTTTAAGCTTTAATGATTTCTTTAACCTATCCATCTTCTTAACCGAATTATCTTTTTCTTCTTGATTTAAATAAATTAGACTTTCTACCCTAATTTCAGCCTCATTAATATTTTCTTTTAAATCAAAAATTCTACTCTGTAACTGATTACAAAGTAATAAATTATTAACAACCAAAGTTAATAGATCTTTAATATCAACTGATAATTCATTATCATACTTTAATATAATTTCTGAATAATTCTTTACTACTAAACATCCTAAAGAAATAAAGAGATTCTTAACATCACAATCACTAACCTTAAATTCTTTATATTTATCTATAGCCAAAGTTAACATTAGGTAAATCATCTCCTACTTAATAAACTTATTCCAATCACTAAATTATAACCTAAATCCCATATAGTTTCAATAATTTTATAATATCTTTTAATAAATAGATTATAATTTAAATAAAAGAAGGTTTATGAATAGAAATCGAGAAATTATAAAAGCAATCTACCACTTTATCAAATTTCGACAATACTTGTCCAATAAAATTTTATTATTGAATACACATCTAGTCAAAAATTATTTACATTAATTATTATAATTACGATTAAAACTATGTAATGAAATACTATACTTTAAGTTTTAATTTATAAGTATTGGGAGTGATATTATGATTAGAATAAATAATGGGTTGACACTAAAACAGTATAACTCAACTGAGGATAAAATGTCAAATTCAATTAAAGAGAATACAGGACAATATAAAAATAATTCTTTGACTATCGAGCAATTACTACATAATTTAAAGCTAAATAACAATCACAATAATCAACTTATTTTGATGGAACTACTCCAAAACAATATACCTTTAAAAAAACAGTTATTTGTTGATATTAATCAGTTTTTAAATGAGATAAAAGATTATTCTGAGCAGAATCTACAAAACAAGATTAAAATAGCCTTAGTATTAAAAAAACTAAACCTCCCCCTTAACTCAAAATTCTTTAATCTATTTAAAAACGCCCTAAAGTTAAAAGGTAAAATTTCAGATGAATTAAATAGACTTATTTCTCCTAAAGTAGTAAAACAGAATAATAATAATAATAATAGTAATAACAATAAAACAAAAGCTACTTCACTTAAAGATTTAAATATTAGTAATAATAAAAAGATACAAGAAATCATAAAACAATCATTAACATTAGAAATTAAATTAAATCAAGAAGAGATTGCTAAAATTAATAGTACTATTTCCAAAAATGATATTCCTTTTGAAAAAATAAAAAATATTCTACTACTAAAAAAATTGGAATTACCTGTAAATAATAAAGATTTAAATACATTCATCTTAACTTTAGACTTAACTGAAGAAGATAATCTGACCCCAACTTTAAAAAAATTATTAAAAACACTTAATATTGAATCAAATTCAAAAATCTCTACTTTAATATTGCCTAAGTTGAAAAAAATAATTGCTAATAACCCTAAAAGTTTTATTGAAATAAAGGAATCTTTATCCAAGATGGAATTTAAAAACTTAGAACAGAAACTAAAACTACCAACTATAGAAAAGAATAAAATCCTTAAGGATATAATCAAAAAAGAGCTAGCTAACAATATAATTATGCCCAATAATATAACAGAAGAGCAGGTTCAAAAATCTTTAAATATTTTAAACTCCAGTGATTCAAAGCAAGATACCTTATTAAAAGCACTTTTTTATCTTAAAGAAAACAATTTATCAGAAGAAGTAACTATTGAATATAGAAAAATATTAAAAGAATTAATTGCTAATAAACTTATAAATTATAATAACAACCCTATTTCTCTTTTTTTGCCTCTACTTGTTGGAGATAATATAAAGTTGGCCACAATAAAATTAAATCAAGATCAAGAGAAAAATAAACAGAATAAAAAAGAAAAAGATCTAAACTTCTCCTTTGCTATTGATACCAATAAATTGGGATATATAGAAATTAAAATTAAGATTAAAAATAACAAGATCAGTGGATTATTTAATACTACTCATTCTAAGACTTTTAGATTAATAAATCAATATTTAGATAAATTCAAGACAAGATTTCAAGATACAGAATATCAAATAGATTATTTAAATTGTAAATTAATCGAAGAAAAAGCAACAGAGCAAAAAGATGAGAAGATCAAACTAAAAAATGTAGACTTTAAAGCTTAAGAGGTGATTAATTTTGGAAAATGAAAAAACAAGAAAAGCAGAAGCTGTAGCCATAAGATATAATTCGGAAATCGACTATGCTCCTACTGTTATAGCAAAAGGAAAAGGTGATTTAGCTAAAAAAATAATTGAAAAAGCTAAAGAATGTGATATCCCTCTTAAAGAAGATAATGATCTGGTAAAAGTATTATTACAACTTGAATTGGGAGAAGAAATCCCTGAAGATTTATATAAAGTTGTAGCTGAAATACTTGCTTTTATCTATGAGCTAGAAGACTTGTCTTAAGACTTATCTTCTTTTAACTCTTCATAATAATTACAATATTCTTTAACTGGACATTTTGAACATTGTGGATTTCTAGCTTTACAGATATTACGGCCATGGAATATCAACCAATGATGGGCAGGAGTCCATAATTTTTTCGGAATAACCTCCATTAAGTCTTCTTCAGTTCCTCTAACATTATCACTATCTGCTAAGCCAATACGATTAGAAACTCTAAAAACGTGGGTATCAACTGCAATAGCATCTTCACCAAAGACAGAACTAGCTACTACATTAGCCGTCTTTCTTCCTACCCCTGATAGCTTCATCAACTCTTTTCTCTCCGATGGAACTTGACCTTTATAATCATCTAATAACATCTGACATGCTTTAACTATATACTTACTTTTATTTCTATATAGACCTATACTTTTAATATGTTCCTCCAACTCCTCTGCTTCTAACTTAGCATAATCAGCTGGAGATTTAAACTTCTTAAAAAGGTCTTTAGTAACCTTATTTACTTGTTTATCAGTTGTCTGAGCAGAAAGAATTACTGCTATTAATAGTTCAAATGGATTGTTATAATTTAATACTGTCTGTGGCTCTGGATAAGTGTCTCTTAATATCTCTAATATTTCTTGTGCTTCTTTTGTACTCTTTAACTCTTTCATTTATCTTCCTCCTCTTTCTACATATTTAATTTAACCATTATATAAAAAATTCCTTCATAAAGTTTCTTAAATAAAAAAAGATAAATGCTATTATTAGTATACCTCAACAAATATAAGTTAACTTATTTACTCTTTATTCATCATCTGTCACCTATCACCTCCTAAATACATATGATAATTATGAAAACAAAGGAGGGATTAAGATGGGAAGATATCAAAGAGATAGAGATCGACGTAGAGATCCAAGAGAACCTGGCTGTCCTCGAGAACCAGACTTTCCTGATTTTCCTGGTCCACCTCAAGGACCTCCAGAAGAACCGATAGGTCAACATGTCCATGATTATAGAGGCAATACATCCTATTACGGAGAAACATCCTTTGATAATGGTCATCGCCATAGTTATCAAGGTGAAACAGGACCACCTATTTATAATGGAGATACCCATTATCATAATTATCAAGGAACTACCTCTAGAACCGCTGGTCATCAACATAACTATCGTGGTAGAACAGGACCAGCAATTAGAACCAGCCGTGGTCATACCCATGAAATGCAAGGAGAAACTAGATTAAACGATGGTCACCGCCATACTTATAAGACTAGAACCTCTAGACCAATTCCAGAAACATATTAAATCAAAAAAAGGTTATCGATTTCGATAACCTTTTTTTGATTTAAATTAGAATTGATTGATTAAGTTTGCCATCTCTAGTGCCCCAACAGCAGCTTCCCATCCTTTATTACCTGCTTTAGTGCCTGCTCGTTCGATAGCTTGTTCTATTGTATCTGTAGTAATAATTCCAAACATAACTGGTAATTCACTATCTAAGCTTACTTTAGCTATCCCTTTAGAAGCTTCTGCACATACATAATCAAAGTGTGGTGTAGCACCTCTAATAACTGCTCCTAAACAAATTACTGCATCATAATTTTGCGTATTAGCCATCTTCTTAGCCAATAATGGAACTTCATAGGCACCAGGTACCCAAGCGACTTCTATATCATCTTCTTTAACCCCATGCCTCTTTAAAGCATCTAAAGCACCACTTAATAGCTTTGTAGAGATAAATTCATTAAATCTTCCTACCACAATAGCAAACTTTAATCCTTCTCCTGTTAAATTGCCTTCATAAACTTTCTTAAAATAATTCATTTCATTTGCCCCCTATAGTTTTATTAATTTAGAATTAAGTTCAAAGCATTAATTAAAAATAAATATTTTCTAGTAATATTAAATGGCTATTTTTATATCATAACAGTTTATTATAATACAACCTACAAATATTGCGATAATTATTAATTTTGTTTTTAATTCTCCTAATTATACATTATTCATTATCAAAATTATTCTCTAACATATGCCCTAGTTTCTCTCTCTTAGTTGATAAATATCTCTTATTAACACAATTAGCTTCCATTTGATGAGGTACTCTTTCCGATATTTTCAAACCATAACCTTCTAGACCAACAATTTTACGAGGATTATTAGTCATTAATCTAATACTTGTTAGACCTAAATCAGATAATATTTGAGCACCAATCCCATAATCCCTCATATCATCATCGAATCCTAATTCACGATTAGCCTCCACAGTATCTCTTCCCTCATCTTGTAAATGATAAGCTCTTAATTTATTAGCTAATCCAATTCCTCTTCCTTCTTGCCTCATATATAATACTATACCTTCACCCTCTTCTTCTATCCGCTTTAAAGCAGCAGCTAACTGATCACGACAATCACATCGTAAAGAACCTAACGCATCCCCAGTTAAACATTCAGAATGTACTCTTACCAGAACATCCTCTTTACCTTTAATATCACCCTTTATAATAGCTAAGTGGCACTTATCGTCAATTTCAGTCTCATAACCAATAACATTAAAATTCCCAAACTTACTTGGTAAATCTACCTCTGGTAATCTCTTTACTAGTGTATCCTTATTCATTCTATATTTAATTAAATCTTCTATAGTAATTATCTTTAGATTATGTTTCTGAGCAAATTCAATTAACTCAGGCACTCTTGCCATAGTACCATCATCAGACATAATCTCACAGATTACTCCTGCTGGATATAATCCAGCTAATCTAGCTAAATCTATAGCTGCTTCAGTATGACCAGCCCTTCTTAAGACTCCACCTTCCTTGGCCATTAGTGGAAAGATATGTCCAGGACGCGCTAAATCAGATGGCTCAGTCTTTGGATCTACTAGCGCTTGAATAGTTTTACTTCTCTCAAAGGCTGAAATTCCTGTACTAGTATCTTTATGATCAATTGAGACTGTAAAGGCAGTTTCATGGCTATCAGTATTCTCTTCTACCATTTGATTTAAGCTCAATTCTTCTAGCCGCTGTTTAGTTGTAGGTAAACAGATTAATCCACGACCATAAGTCGCCATAAAATTTATACTTTCTGGCGTAGCGTGCTCAGCAGCCATTAGTAAATCACCTTCATTTTCTCGATCTTCATCATCTACTACAACTATCATCTTAGCAGCTTTAATATCTTCAATTGCTTCTTCTATAGTATTAAATTTCATATCCATCCCCTCTTTCTATCTTAATAGTTAAGCTAACAAAAACCCCTGATCTTTTAACATCTCTAAATCTATATTTGATTTATTATCTTTATTATTATCTTCCTGATGATTTATCATCTTTTCAATATACTTAGCTATCATATCTACTTCTAAATTAACCTTAGCACCTATATCCTTCTGACCTAGTAATGTTACCTGACTTGTATGTGGTATCAAAGAAATATTAAAACTATCTGAAAAAACTTGAGCTACTGTCAAGCTAACACCATCAATCGCAATAGAACCTTTATGTATGATATATTTCAATAATTCTTTTGTAGTTTCAACAGTAACAATACTTGCATTATCTTCACGTTTCTTAGCCTTAATTATTCCTGTTCCATCAATATGCCCAGAGACTAAATGCCCACCTAATCTGTCACTAAGCCTTAAAGCTCTTTCTAGATTAACCCATGATCCTACTTGTAAATCTCCCAAACTAGAGTTTCTCATAGTTTCTGGCATCACATCTACACTAAACTCCTGATCATTAAATGAAGTTACTGTTAAACAGACTCCATTAGTTGCAATACTATCACCCAATTTGACATCCTTTAGCACTTCTTTAGCCTCAATTGTTAGTACAATAGACTTGCTTCCTCTCTTTATTCTTTTTACTTTACCTAATTCTTCTACAATTCCTGTAAACAAAACTATACCTCCTCTATGCTTAATACAATAGCCTATGTATCCAGGTGTTAGGTGTTAACACATCCTAAAAACCTATAACCTAACGCCTAACAACTGCTACTAGCTTCTAGCCACCAGCTAAAAACTCTACAAAGCTAACTTTAGAACTTAGTAAATATTATAATTTTTCAGAATTATTTAGCCAAATATTGCGGGTAAGCAACTATAAGAATATCATCTCCTAATTGTGTAATCTTCTTATCTACTAGTTTAATTCCCTCTTCTATTCTTTCTACTCCCTTTCCTCCTAACACAGGAATAGCATCTAAACCTCCAATAATCTTGGGAGCAATAAAATAATAAATTTTATCCACTAATCTTTCTTCTAGAAATGATGAGTTTACTCTACTTCCACCTTCAACTAATAAGCTAGTTATTTCCCGTTCACCTAATTTCTTTAATAATATATCCAAATCTACTAATCCTCTTTCACCAGCTTCAATTATTTCTACTCCTAAATTTTCTAATCTCATCTTCTTTTCTTTATTGGAAGTCTTAACAGTAGCTATAATCGTCTGTGCAGAAGAGTCTTGATTAATAACCTTAGCATCTAGAGGTATTTCTAAGCTACTATCTAAAATAATCCTAATTGGATCTTCTCCACCTTCTCCTAGTCTAGTAGTTAGTCTTGGATTATCAGCCAACACAGTCCCAACCCCAACTAAGATTCCATCAACTTTGTCCCTTATTCTATGAACTAAAGCACGGGACTCTTTTCCAGTAATCCATTTAGAATCACCGGTTTTAGTAGCGATTCTGCCATCTAAAGTCATAGCATTCTTTAAAATTACAAAAGGCCTGTTAGTTGTAATATATTTAAGAAATACCTCATTTAATTTCTTGGCTTCTTCTTTTAATAAACCTACCTCAGTCTCAATTCCTGCCTCATTAAGTAGCTTAATGCCATTTCCCGCTACCTTAGGATTAGGATCTTCCATAGCTATGACCACTTTCTTAACCTCTGCTTTAATTAATGTATTAGCACAGGGAGGAGTCTTCCCATAATGAGAACAAGGCTCTAAAGTTAAATAAACGATAGCCCCTTTGGCATCTTTTCCTGCTTCCCTTAAAGCATTAATCTCTGCATGAGGTCCCCCAGCATAATGATGATATCCTTGACCAACTATCTTCCCCCCTTTTACTATCACTGCTCCTACGAGAGGATTAGGAGTTGTCCTACCCTCTGCTTGTCGAGCCAGATCTAGTGCTAGCTGCATATAATCTTTATCGGTCATATTTTATTCTCCTTTTATTTTAAATCTTTAGATAATATTAGATTAACCTATTAATTTGTTATTCATAATAAAAAGGTTCTCAGAGAATATTCTCCGAGAACCTTAAGAAGCAAAGTTATATAAATAAGTATTAAAATCTCTTCTTCCATCCAGACTTTAACTGTCGGCTCTGGAATCTCACCAGATCTGCTTACGCTCGCGGGCTATTACCGCCGGTTAGGAATTGCACCTGACCCCGAAGAATTTATATTTTATTTTACCTTATGAAAATAATTATACTATATTATTAATTATAAAGCAAATCATATCTTGGAATAAAAATAATCTTAGTATCTACTAAATTATTGATTATTATAAAGTACTTATTTATTTGAAACTTTAAAACCCAATTTCCTTTAGATTAAAACTAATTATGAAATAGGCTATTTAGATTCAAGATCATAATAGCTTGTGTTTAGAATTAAATTAAAGGCATAATACTATTATCCCAATCATATTCTTGATTGGATAATTCTTCTTTGATTATTTTAGACAAAATCTTAATCCCCATTTCTATCTCCTTAGTAGTAACTGCAGCAATACTTAGCCTAAGTTTATTTTCTTCTCTCTGACTATTATAAAAGACCTGCCCTGGCGCAATATTTATCCCCTCTTTTAAGCCCTTATCATGTATCTTCTTCCCAGAAATCCCTTCTGGTAAATCCAACCAAACATTAAGACCTCCAAGAGGTGGATTAAAGTTAATTTCTACTGGTAAATTACTTTTTAAAGATTTAATCATAACTTCATATCTTTTTTGATAGGTCTTTTCCACTTTAGAAATTTGTTTTTCCCAAACTTCTTCTCTAAAATACAGGTCTAGTACCCGCTGTACTAATCCATCAGTAAAAATATCTGACATATATTTCGATAATAAAATATCATTAAAATATCTCTGAGGAATGATTAAAAACGCCAACCTTAAACCTGGCATAAATATTTTAGAAAAACTCTTAATATAAATTACCCTTCCTTCAGTATCTTGAGATTTTAACGACAATTTTTTATTTACTCCATAGTTCAAATCACTTAAACAATCATCCTCTATAATTAATAGATCATGCTCTCTAGCCAATTCTAGTATCTTATTCTTCTTCTCCTGGGAATAGCTATATCCTGTTGGGTTTTGGAAATTTGGCATTAAATAAAGAAACTTTGCTTTATTAACCTTTAATTTAGTCTCTAATTCTTCTATATTTATACCATCTGATTCAATTGTTATATCTACTATATTGGCCCTTCTGGATTTAAAAACAGATATAGCTCCTGGATAAGTAGGTCGTTCAACAAAAACAGTATCTCCATAGTCTAGAAAAGTCTTTGCTAAAATATCAATGCCTTGTTGGGCTCCAGAAACAATCTGTATTTCATCTAGCTTAGCATCTATATCATAGCTTTTAATATATTTACTAATCGAGTCTCTTAAAGGCATATATCCCTGACTCTTCTGATAACCAAAGGCATAACCTCCATCTCGATCTAAAACTTTATTGAGCAACCTCTTAAAAGGGGCTATAGGAAATAAATCTGGTGTAGGCGCAGCAGTAGCAAAGTTAATTAATTTATCTTCTTTAAGCATTCCTTTCTTATCTACAAATTTAGTATCTTCATCAATATAGATATCATCATCTAAGTATATTTCTTCTTCATCTTGAACTATCTCTTTTGGAGCGACAAAGGTTCCACTTCCCACTTTTTTATAAAGCAATTTCTCTTCTTCTAAAAGATTGTAAGCATTAACAACAGTTACATTATTAACTCCTAACTCTTTAGAAAATTTTCGAATTGAAGGTAATTTACTATGCTCCTTTAACTCCCCAATTTCAATTAACTCTCTTAATTGACTATATAGCTGGATATATAAATGTCTATTAGAATTTTTATCTAATTGTATCGATTCAATCATAACAATTCTCCTCCTAAAAAAACTTTGTACCCCTCTTGACAATACAATTTATATTTTTATATAATAATAAATGGGTACAATGTTAGTTTTTTAATTATTGAACCCATACACTTATTATATATGTAATTATTACAAGAGTAAAGAGTAAAAAAGAAGAGAACTATTAATTTCTAGTCTCTTCTCTTAAACAACTACATAACAAGGAGAGGATTATTATGACAGAAAGATATGAGTTAAACAAGAACCTAGCACAGATGTTAAAAGGTGGAGTAATTATGGATGTAACCACTCCAGAAGAAGCAAAAATTGCTGAGGAAGCTGGGGCAGTTGCTGTTATGGCTTTAGAAAGAGTTCCTGCTGATATTCGTAAGGAAGGTGGAGTTGCTAGAGCATCTGATCCAGCAATGATTAAAGAGATTATCGAAGCTGTATCTATTCCAGTAATGGCTAAGGCAAGAATTGGCCATTTTGTAGAAGCACAAGTTTTAGAAGCTTTAGGTGTAGACTACATAGATGAAAGCGAAGTATTAACACCTGCTGATGAAGATAATCATATAGATAAGACATTATTTAGTGTTCCTTTTGTCTGTGGGGCTACTAACTTAGGTGAGGCATTACGTCGTATTGGTGAAGGAGCTAGTATGATTAGAACTAAAGGTGAGGCTGGAACAGGAAATGTTGTAGAGGCTGTTAGACATATGAGAACTTTAAACTCTCAAATTAGACGATTAACTACTATGGATAGTCATGAGCTGATGGCTGCTGCTAAAGAACTAAGAGCTCCTTTTGATTTAGTTAAATATGTAGCTGAAAATGGAAAATTACCTGTAGTTAACTTTGCTGCTGGTGGTGTTGCTACTCCTGCTGATGCCGCATTAATGATGCAACTTGGGTGTGATGGAGTATTTGTAGGATCTGGAATCTTTAAATCAGGAGATCCCGCTAAAAGAGCTAGAGCAATTGTTAAAGCTACTGCTCACTATGATGACCCTAATATTATTGCTGAAGTATCAGAGAATATCGGTGAAGCAATGGTAGGAATTAATATCAGTACATTAGATGATAATGAAAAATTAGCCCATCGAGGATGGTAGGAATTATAAGTGCCCTTAGCACTTATAATCCACGAAAAGTCTGAAAGACTCGGAGGAAAGCAGTTGACAAAGTACAGTTTATTGTACAGTTTACAGTTAAAAACTTAAAAATATTTTAATTTATTCTTTAACTGTTAACCGTACACTAGAGAAAAAAGGTGGTATCAATATGCTTAAGATTGGTGTTTTATCATTGCAAGGAGGAGTAGAAGAACATCTTAAACTATTAAGTAAGATTAAGAATATTTCCCCTTTTAGTGTTAAGAAAAAAAAGGATTTTATTGACTTAGACGGTCTAATTTTACCTGGTGGTGAAAGTACTACTCTTGGGAAATTGCTTGATATTTTTGATTTAAAAGATAGCATTATAGATTTAGCTTATAAGGGAGTACCAATTTGGGGAACCTGTGCTGGGATGATATTGTTAGCCAAAAAGATTGATGGTGAAAAAAGCCATCTCAATCTAATGGATATTAACGTTAAACGAAATGGATATGGTAATCAGCTTGATAGTTTCAAAACCACTGCAATTATTCCTAAAATATCTAAGTTTGAAGTGCCTTTAACCTTTATTCGAGCTCCTTATGCTACTGAAGTTGCTTCCAATGCAGAGGTATTACTTGAATTAGATAATAAAATCGTTGCTATAGAACAAGATAATTTATTGGCTACTTCCTTCCATCCAGAATTAGATGAGGACTTAAAAATACACGAATACTTTGTGAAGAAGGTTAAAGCTTTTAAAGGTTCAAAGTTAAAAGCAGCTAAATAAAAATAGGGCTCCTTAAGGAGCCCTATTTTTATTTAATTACTCTCTATAACCTTTATATCAATATCTTTCTCTTTGAAAATTGGTAGTATCTCTTCTTTTCTTCCTACTATTACAGTTATAAATTTATTTGGATAGCTATATTTAGAAAATACTTTCTGCACCTCTTTCTGACTAAGACTATTATATTCTTCTATAAAATCATTTATATAATCTACTTCTCGATTCATAATTTCAACATTATACATAAGTTGATTTATCACCTTTATTTTGGAACTATAGGCTTTAGGGTAAAAAGCATTATAGAGATTTACAATTTCAAATAGCTCTCCTTTCTTTATCTTTCTCTTCCCTTCCTTAATAGCTAGCATCTCTTTTTTTATCTCTTGCATTGTTTGATAAACTTTATCTGCCTTTACTTCTGTAGTTATATAGTAATCTCCCCCCAATTGACTATAACTATCATGGGCATATATACCATAAACATAACCTTTATCAACACGAAGGTTTTTCATCAACCTACTTGAAAAATCTCCCCCTCCATAAACACGATTAGCAATAGTAAAAGGAACTTTATCTTTAAAATCATTGTTAAAGAAGTTATAACCCATCTTTATTTTAGCTTGTGTAGCATCAGACTTATTTACTAATATAACCTCTCCATAATTATCACTATTACTTTTGACTTGTACTTCTTTAATCTTTATATCTTTCTTCTGCCAAGAATTAAAATACAGCTTTAATATTTCTTCCATCTTATCAACATCTATATCACCAACAATACCCAAAATTGTGTTGTTAGGAGCAATATTAGAATTATAAAATTTCTCTAAAGATTTTGGGCTAATATTGTTTAGAGCCTTTAACCTTAAATCAACATTATATGTAAAAGAATAGGGATGATTATTATAAATTTCTTTATAATAATACATATCAAGTAATGCATCTTCTTGCATCTTAGCTTGAGTTAAAGCCCGATAAGTCTCTTGCTTAATCCTCTTAAAATAACTTCTATCAAACTTAGGAGTTTTTAATACCTCTGCTAATAAGAAAATAAGCTCCTCTTTATCCACACTTAAACTATTGGCACTCACACTAAGATAATCATTGTTAGTTCCAAAATTAAAGTCAATTCCATTAACCTCTTTAAAATTAGAAAATTCCTGTTCATTAAAATTCTTAGTACCTGTATTCATCATTTCTAACATAAATTCTGATATACCAGCAAACTCTCTATTTTCTTGGCTTCTTCCACCTTTTATGTAAGCATTTATCTCAATTATCGGTAATTTGTGATCTTCTATCAGATACACAACCATTCCATTCTCTAATTCTACCCGCTTATAGTTGGGGATTTTTATCTTAGGAACCTTATTTTTGTTCTGAGCTAAACTTTTAAAAAGTTCTTGATCAAAATCCACTTTAGCATAAGATGTTTGTAAAAATATAAACTGAAAAATAACTAATAACAAAATACTACTCAATATTATTTTCTTCACTTACTATCACTCCCCTACTCCCTTATTTTTCTTATTTTTTTGAGGTAAGATATATCCTATTGTTCTATTACTCTTTATAAAATATTTCTTGGCAACCTTCTGAATATCTTCAACAGTTAAGTTCTTTAATCTTTTTATATTCTGTTGATATAGTTTAGGATTATCATAACGTATCAAACTAGTAGCTACTAATTCAGCAGCAGATGAGATATCTTTCTGCCTAAAAATAATATCTTTTAACGAATCTTTCTTGACTATTTCTAATTCTTTATAGCTAACACCATTATCAATTATTTTTTCTAACTCTTTATCAAATTCTTCTTGTACCTGATCTATAAAATTTTCTGATAAGGGAACAGTATATAACAAAGCATATCCAGGTATGCGTAAATCTATAGTAAATCCACCAGATTCTAAAATCATTCTTTTATTTTTTTGTAGCTCAGTTTTAACTCTAGAAGAAGAATTATTAATTAAAATATCAAGTAATGCTTTTATAGCTGGCATATCTGGATGGTCTCCACTAGGAATTTTATACATCATTGCTATAATAGGTACTTTGGTTCTTTTTTCTAATTTGATTACTCTTTCTTGATTTTGCTTAACTTCTATATTCTTTAATCTTTTAATTTCTTGTGCTTTATAGTCTCCATAGTATTTTTTAGCAAGTTGATGAACTTTTTTAGGATCAACATCGCCAGTTACTACCATTATTGCATTATTAGGAGCATAGTATTTAGTATAATGTTCTCTCATATCATCTACTGTTATATTGTTAAGATCATTCATCCATCCTATTACCTGATGATGTAGAGAAGAGTTTGGAAATGCTTTGGCTTGAATCTCTTCCATGGCAGAGCTAAAAATATTATTTTCAACTCTCATTCGTCGTTCTTGTTTTACTACCTCTTTCTCTCGGCTAAACTCTTCTTTATCTATTTTTAAATTTTCCATTCTATCTGACTCAATTGCCATAGCTAATTCTAACTTTGTTGAAGGAATTTCTTCGTAATACATGGTGTAATCATAATATGTAGAAGCATTATTAACTCCACCTACAGACTTAACTAATTTATGTACTTGATCTTTCCCTAAGGCCTCTGTTCCCAAAAACATAGTATGCTCTAAAAGATGGGAAATACCTGTAATTCCTTCGGGCTCATCGATAGAACCAACTTTATACCAAATTGAAAATTTAGCTAATGGGGCTTTATGGTCTTCAAAAACATAAACCTTTAAACCATTATCCAATTTAAAATGTGAATAATCTAATTTTGGTATGAAAAATTCTTCACTTAAATCTGTCTTTTGGGCTAAAGCTACACCAATAAACAGATTAAATAATAATAAAGAAATTAATAGTATTCTTAATGTCTTTCTCATAAAATCACTTCCTTTATAAAATTAATTATATATTTTTATCTAAGGGCTAACCCTACAAGTCCTTCGGACTTTTCGTGATCGATAAGTAGCTTAAATACATTGCTACTTATCTGCTTTTTAATTTCTTCCCTACAAGTCCTTCGGACTTTTCGTGATCGATAAGTAGCTTAAATACATTGCTACTTATCTGCCTTTTAATTTCTTCCCTACAAGTCCTTCGGACTTTTCGTGATCGATAAGTAGCTTAAATACATTGCTACTTATCTGCCTTTTAATTTCTTCCCTACAAGTCCTTCGGACTTTTCGTGATCGATAAGTAGCTTAAATACATTGCTACTTATCTGCTCTCATAAAGCCTCGGTTCTCTAACAACTCTCCATCCATATTCTGTTTTCATTAGATCAATTGCTAAAGAGATTATTTCAACACCACTTAAATAATTAATCGCAACTCTAGCAGTACCATCCACTTGATTTCTTAACTTCATATCATAGCTTAAGTTAGAATCTGTTTTTAATAATTTAACCTTATCTATTACTTTATTAATTTGATAATTAGTACTGAATCTTTCTAAACTAATAGCTTCTTGTATACTCTCTGTATAGGTAGAATAAATCAAACTATTATTAGATGATAATATTCCTTGGGCTAACCTACTAGCAGTAGCTACTGGTGAATAGTATAGTTTTTCAGCATTTTCAACTTCAGTTACCAAAGCTGTTAAGTACTCAATCCGATTATCTAAATTAGGGTGATCAGAAAATAACTCAGCCAACTCTGAATCACTACTACCACCAGATTTTCTTTTCAATAATTTCATAACCCCTATTGTACCATGTGGGTCATATCCAGCCTTCTTAGTTAAGAATACTGAATAATAATCGGCTTCTTTTTCTTGACCTCTGTCAAAACCCTTCTTTAATAAGATCATACTAATATTAGCAATTAGATTACTGCTATCTCGATTCTCACTATCTTTAGTTATTAAGTCTACTAATGCTCCACCTAACTGAATCCCCTGAATAATATTGATACTATCCTGAATATCATCATTAACTCCATGCCCAATCTCATGGGCTATAATAGCTGCTAATTGATTATCATTTTCCACTTGATCTAATAACCCTTTAAATACCATCATATGCCCATCACCCATATAGGCAGCATTTAAGACAGGGGCATCAATGACATATAATTTAAAGTTCAAATCTATAGCATCAGGGTGAGCCTTAACTGTTAATCTATCAAAAATATTATTAATCCTTTTTTCTTCCTTAGTGCTTAATTCAGCTAAGCCAAACTTTTCTTTATATTTTTCTACATTCTGTTTTGCTATTTCTTTCTCTATGTCTGAAACTGCATATACAGAAAAATTAATTAATAATAAGAACAAACATAGTATAGGTAGAATAAATAAACTCTTTCTTAACCTTTTCATAGCTTTACTCCTTTCTTATTCTGCCAGATTAACTTTCACAGAATTAGTATCATTAGCTTTTATTTGGACAGTAATAATCTTCTCTACACCATTGGAATATATTTTCATAGAATAAAAACCACTAGGCAACTCATCAAAAGCTACAACACCGTGCAAAGTATAGGCAAAGTTAATTCGATGCTTTAAATCCTTAGTATAAAGACCTACATAAACATCATTAGCTAAATTTTGCTCAGAATCATATATAGTAACCTTCAAATTACCTATTCCTTCACAAGCAGTTACTAATAATAGAATAATTAAAAGTAAAGTAAAAAATACAAATTTTCTATTCATCTTACCCATCTCCTTAACTGTATTAATCAGAATAAAATTTAATAAGTATAGTTCGATACTTTTAGGTGATAGAGGTTAGTAAGGTCTTCCTATCTCCCACTTCCTAACGCCTAACTCCGAAACTATCTATAACGATAAATTTAATTCTAAGCTTTGACATCTATATACATATATTAATCCATACTATATATCTTCAATTTTAAAACAGATTTTCCTGCTTGGATAAAAAAGGGAATCGACTTATCATCTGTTTTTTGTAACTCTTCTTGTCGCTAGAGCAAATTGGGCTATCGTCCAGTCTTCTATAATCCAAAATTTGATTTAACTCTAAATTCTTATTCAATATTTGCTTCGTTCAAACAATAATTTTTTCTCTAATAATCAAAAACAGAATAAAAAAGTTATCTACAATCTCTAAAAAAGCATAGTTTCCTAAATAAAAAATATAGCATAGACTTATTATAAGTCTATGCTATAGAATCTACCAAATTAGAAAAATTTATTATTGCTCATACTTTTTAATTACATCTATTACTTCATCTTTATTCTCCACTTTTAATATCTCTTTTCTAAATTCTTCTTTTCTAATCAGAGTAGATATTTGAGATAATAAATCTAAATAACCTGAAGATCGTCCTACAAAATCAGCAATCATAAAGAAAATTTGAACAGGTCTATTATCACGACTATCAAAATCTACTCCTTTTTTAGAGATTCCCATAGCAAAAGATAACTCTTTAACAACCTCACTTTTACCATGAGGAATCGCCACTCCTCTCCCCATTCCAGTTGTTCCTGCTGCTTCTCTTTCCAATATCTTATGATAAAACTCTTCTTTAGAAGAAATTCTACCATCCTTTTCAAACAAATCAACCATCTCTTCCAAAACCTTCTCTTTATTATCCCCTTCTAGCCCAACTTTAATTAAGTTTAAAGTCAACAGATTACTAAGTTTCATCTTAATCTTCCTTTCTCTCTTTTCTAAATTTATTGAGAAGCTTTATTGTATGAATTCTTCTAGATGAAAGACCATATTCCTGCTATTATTGTATATTTTTATTTAGATGGGTTTATATGTTAATGAAATCTCTGTTGATTAATAAGCTCTAATCTACTCTTAATCTAAAATTAAAACCACAGGATTTATGAAGTGCCCCCTATTAAGTAGACATAATAAAAAACGCCCTGTATAATCTAATTAATAGGGGGGATTTATATGGCTAAAAATTATACTAAAGACTTTAAATTAAAAGTTGTTAAGATATATTTAGAAGGAAAAATGGGTTATAGAACAATTAAAAAAAGGTTTGATATAGGATCTACTTCTACTATTAGAAATTGGGTTAAAAATTATAGATTAAATGGTGAAAAAGGGTTAGAGAATAAGAGGAGAACAAGAAAAAATCAATCTAAGAAAGACTCATCAGAAGAAGAAATTTTAAGACTGAAAGCAGAAAATGATTATTTAAAGAAGTTATTAGATATCGAGAGTAGGGATATCCCAAAGCTCTAAAGTTCCAAATAATTAGTGAACTCAGTCATAAATATACTGTTAAAATATTATGTAATATTTCAGGTGTTTCTAGATCAGGGTATTATAAATGGATTAAAAGGCAAAAGACTATTACCACTAAGGATTTGGAAGATAACAAAATTAAAGAAATAATTAAAAAGATTTATAAAGATTATAATGGTAGATATGGATATAGAAGAATTACAACTGTATTTAAAAATGATTTTAAAATAAACATTAATCATAAAAGGGTTTATAGATTCATGAAAGTATTAGGTTTAAAATCAAAAATTAGAAAAAAGAAAAAATATTTTGGTAATAAAAAAGATATAATTGAAAGTCCTAATATTTTAAATAGAAATTTTAAGGCTGAAAAACCAAATCAAAAATGGGTCACAGATATAACCTATTTAAAATTTAATAATAAAACATTATATTTATCCACTATCCTTGATTTATTTAATAATGAAATTGTTTCTTATCAAATAACTTCAAATAACGATATTGAATTAGTTATGAATACTGTAAATGATGCTATTAATAAAAGAAAACTAAGTCAAACTATATTGCATAGCGACCAAGGACACCAATATACATCAAAATATTATAATAGTGAACTGAGTAAATGTGATATAAAGTTAAGTATGTCCAGAAAAGGAAACTGTTTAGATAATGCAGCTATGGAGAGTTTCTTTAGCCATCTAAAGTGTGAATTGATGTATATAAATGACTTTAAAACTGAATCGGAAGTTATAGATTCTATATCAGATTATATCTATTTTTATAATTACAAACGGTGCTTCATTGTAAAATCAAATTGAACAAAATAAAAATAGCCATAGGGCACCAAACTGTAATATAATTAAATCACCACAAAGTAACCAATTACAGGAGGGTGCACACTATGACTTACTTAAATGATACACCAAAATCCCGAAAAAATAAACACTTAAATGCTTATGAACGTGGTCAAATTGCATTATTACATTCCGAAGGAATGAATCCAAATGCTATTGCAAAACGTTTAGGTAGAGCTTCTAATACGATTAGAAACGAGCTAAAACGTGGTACAGTTTCTCAAATTAAAGCTAATAAAAAGGTTATGGCTTATTATCCTGACACTGGTCAAAGAGTTTATGAATCTAATCGCAAAAATTGTGGTCCTAAGTTTAAGCTTTTACAATGTGAATACTTTATTGACTATGTTGTGGAACAATTCTACCAAAAAGGACATTCTCTTGATGCTATATGTGGTGCAGCAAAACTTCATAATAAATTTTCAAAGTCAGAAATGGTGTCTACTAAGACGCTGTATAACTATGTTAACGCTGGATTATTGACAATCAAAAACATTGATTTACCCTTAAAGCTTAAACGCTCTTCAAAAACAAATCGTACTAAAAATAATAAAAAGAAGCTTGGTATAAGTATAGATCAACGCCCTGAAAGTATTAATAATCGTAGTGAGTTTGGTCACTGGGAAATTGACACTATGATAGGCAAAAAGACTAAAAATGAATCAGTTTTACTTACTATGACAGAACGTATGACTCGTAAAGAAATTATTCGTAAAATACCTGCCAAGACTGCTCAAGCAGTTCAAGATGCTATTTTAAAGCTCGTTAATGAAGCAGGAGATTGTTTTCCAAAAGTATTTAAAAGCTTCACTTGTGATAATGGCTCTGAGTTTGCTCAAATGTCATTTTTAGAGCAAATTAGTGATACTAAAGTATACTTTGCACATCCATATTCATCATGGGAAAGAGGAACTAATAAGCGTCATAATGGTCTTATAAGACGCTTTATCCCTAAAGGTAATAGTCTAAACCAATTCTCTATTGAATCTATTGCTAGAGTCCAAAACTGGTGCAATACTTTACCAAGAAAAATCTTAGATTACCTAACCCCTGATGAAATATTTGAAGATAAATTAAAACAAATTCTTTATGACTAAATAACCAAATTATTACAGTTTGAAAATGTTCAATTTATTATTGCAATTTAAGAAAATTATTTTGAACTTAATCAGATAAAAATATGTATTCTTTAAAATCAGCCTCAACTATCAAAATAATACCTTTAGATATTATAAGCCTTATTAAAATTAAAGAATTGTAGTAAAAAATAATCCCCAGCATAAAGTGACTTCTTCGTTTCAAAGTGAGCTTATGCCAAGTCGATTCGGTAGTACCACGATCAACATTGCTTATAAAATAGGAGATAGTAGTTATCTCCTATTGAAACTTAGCACCAAGACCAACCTAAAAAAGGCCTCTGGGAGTTAGGAAGCTTCGATGGACTTACTAAAGTATGACCCAAAGAATGGGCTTTCATACTAGTTCAACATTTCGTAATTAAAATTGAAGAACCAGTGTTAGAGTCGCTTAGGTATCAGATAAAAATTCCATAGTACACAACAGTAAATCAAAACTATAACTAGTATTTTTTTATAATAAAACCAAAAATAAATTCTTAATTTCTATAGAAATTAAGAATTTATTTTACAACTATACATATAATATAACTAGTATGACTAATAATTTCTCAAGCATTTTATCCAATTACTATAAAAAGTTAGCTGTTTAATACTATAACCATAAAATTATTTATAAAAAAAAGAGATCAGGTTCCGCCAAACCTGATCAAAATTAATTTTTATTATTATTCAAAGAATAATGATAGAATAAAATAAATCAACTTTAGTACAGCTATCAAAAGATACTTTAATACAATCTTACTCAAATTAATCATACTTATCACCTCCTATGCCAGAGGATTAAAATAAAAGCCATTGTCAGGTGCGACAATGGCTTTTAGCATTTAATAGATTATTATTTGAGTAACAATTATATTTTAACCTATAGAAACTCCTTTTTTAATATATATATTATAGTAAAGAAATAATTATTACAGCTATAGATAATAAAATCAATTTTTTAATAAATTTTTTTCTAATGAAATAGATCAGTAATTATCAATAAATACTAATAAAAAAGTCATGGCTGAATATTCAGCCATGACTTCTTAGAAACTCATAATATCTATCTCTTCTTCTTTTTTAGAATTACTTTCAATAGTTACCGATAATTTAATAGGCAAACAGACTATCACCTGATAAGACTCACTAATCCATCCCATATTTGAATGAATAGGTAATGGTGATATGTCTTGACTTAAGCGATCAAGTTTTACCTTTCCATCCTTGATCCTAAGCATCCCTTGATAGGTTTCCCCTTCAAAGTTAAAATCAAATTTTATCTTTTTAAGTCGATTATCTTTTTCTAACCTATAGCGATATAACTCTTGATCATCAAGAATTATTACTATTTGCTTGTTAGTACCGCTATCAGCTATTATCTTCGGTGTTAAAAAAATCATCAAAATGCTAAGTAATAAAATAGATAAAATTAATATCTTATCTGCTCTAGTTGTAATTTCTTTTAACTGCCCTAAATTTAATTCTTTAATCATAATAAACCACCTATCTATATAAGTTTAACTATTTACTTTGACAAAACTCGTGAAAAAACTTTAGTCATTTGATAAAAAAGATAATACCTGCTGATGAATAATTTCTTTTTCATCACTTATGGTACATACATGACCTGCATTATCTAACCATAATATATCCTTCTCTTGACTTGAAATATTCTTATAAATAATTTCAGCACTAATTGGCTTGACTGTTCTATCATTTTTAGACTGAATAATCAATGTTGGGACAGTTATCTTGGTTAAATTTTTCTTTGCTATTTTCATCAGCTTTAACAAACTAGGAACAGTTGCAATAGGCGTTGCACCATAATATACATCATAATCATCTTGATCACTTTGAAGAATCTCTACTTTACTTCCCTTAAAACGCTTAAAATGCTTTAAGACAGGTGTTAAATAAGCTAATTTACTATATATTTTGATTGGAGCAGCAATTGGAATAACCTTCTCTACATTATATTCCTCTGCTAAAATCAAAGAAATAACTCCCCCCATAGATAAACCCATAACGTAAACCTTATTATATTCTTCCTCCAATTGTTTATACTCTTTCTTTACATAGTCAAGCCACTCCTGCCAATCCCTCTTCTCCATATCTTCAACAGAAGTGCCATGACCAGGAAGTAAAGGAGCACTAATAGTATAGCCCCCTTCTTGGTTTAAGAACTCACCTAAATATCTCATATGACCTGCTGAACCAGTAAAACCATGAATTAATAAACAAGCTTCATCATTGCCTTTAAAAAAGAATGGTTGAGCATATTCCTTCACATCCACATCACCCATAAATACCCCTCCCTAATTTATAAAAAGAAGCTTAATTTTATTATATCATATAATCAAAAAGATAATCTTAACATAAATTTATTAATATTAATAAAATATTTAGCAGATTATAAATATATCCAGACTACCAAATAATGATAACCTTGTTATAAAGTGACAGTAACGAGTGACTAGTAATAGGTGACATGTTAAGTTATTTACCTTACTCGTCACTTGTCACTAGTTACTGAAGTGTCTCAATTTCTATCTAATAAGCTCTTCTTCATCAAATTATTAATTACCTTTAAATAAATTAGAAAAGAGGCTTCTAAGAAGCCTCTTTTCTAATTTGACTATATTATCATAAATATTTTTATTAATTGTCTCTAATCTTATGACCTTCTCCAATCTCTCCTGCCTTTGTAATAGCATATTTGGTTGCCAATGGGCCAAAGACTTCAGTTAGAGCAGCTGTAAATAATAAAGTATTAAATACCAATAATCCTACATTAAAACCCCCTGTTGGTGATACAAAATGCTTTTGAACTGTATAAGCCAAGGCAATTGCTACTCCACTTTGAGGCAGCAGACCAAGACCGACATATTTCTTAATCTTCTCTGGAGCATTAGATAAGTAAGCACCTAATGAAGCTCCACCTACCTTTCCAATTACACGAGCTAAAGTATAGACAAATGCCAAAGTTAAGAAGCTAACAGATGCTATACTATCTAATCTGATTTCTGTACCAGCTAAGATAAAGAAGAAAGCATATAATGGAACTGTTAAAGTCTCCATATACTCAGCAATTCCTAAATTCTTTCGAGCAAAATTTCGATAAGCAAAACCAATAGCCATATTAGTTATTAATGGCGATAAATGAAATAGAATTGCAATTGCTGAACCTCCTACTATAGTAGTTACTAGATTCAAAATCTTTTTAGTCTTATCCTCAATAGAACTCATAAATTTCTGTGATAAATAACCGATTAAAATACCAATAAGTACTGAACCAACTATCTCTATTACTGGTGCTAATACAGCATGACTCAAAGATAGTCCTCCTTGCCCTAAATATAAACTTAGAGCAATTGGCTCAACTAAACTAAATATTATTAAGGCAATAGCATCATCTATTCCAACAATAGCTAAGATCATAGAGGTTAATAGCCCTTCAGCATTATATTCTTTTAAGACCATAACTGTAGCTGCAGGAGCAGTTGCTGAAGCAATTGCGCCCAATACTAAAGCTAAATATAAAGGCTTACCTATAGCTAAAATTGCTAAAGTTACTATCACAAAAGCACCAAAGGCCTCTAAAATAGCTATATATACAATTTTCTTCCCTAAACTTTTTAGTATTTTTAATGATAATTCACTACCTATAGTAAAAGCAATAAAAGCTAAAGCAAAATTAGCAATATAATCAAATCCCTCTATAGTAAATGCATACCACTCTTTTTGTTCAGCTGACAGAAAAGGTAACCATTCGATCACATTAATGCTTAATCCAATTCCTAAAAATACATATCCCACTACAATAGGAACTCTATATTTTTTAGCCAATATTACTACTAATAAGGACATAAATATTAAAAATCCTGTTATATAAATAGCTTTATCACTAGCTTGATGAACTAAAAACCATTCTCTCATTATCTGTAATCGTTCGATTAATTCTAAATCCATTTTTTCACCTCTATAAAGGAATAGAGAGTTATAATTATAACTCTCTATTCAATCTCATAATTTATATTAATCATTAATTTCTCCTGCTTTAGTAATAGCATACTTAGTTGCCAAAGGACCTATAACTTCAGTAATAGCAGTTGTAAATAATAGAATATTAAACACTAATAAACCTACACTAGGAATATCAATGAAATCCCTTTGTACTGTATAAGCTAAAGCGATAGCTGCCCCAATTTGAGATAATAATCCCAAACCAATATATTTCTTAACTTTTGGTTCTGCCTGGGCAAGTGAAGCACCTATAGATGCCCCTGTAACCTTACCAATAATTCTAGCAGTTGTATAAACTAAGGCTGTTATTAGAAAAGCAACAGAAGTTATAGCAGTAATTCTAATCTTAGTACCAGCTAACATAAAGAACATAGCATATAAAGGTATCGTTAAAGTCTCCATATCTTCAGCAATTCCAGGATTCTTAGTAGCAAAGTTTCTATAAGCAAAACCTACAGCCATATTAGTTATTAATGGAGAAAAATTTAAAAATACTGCAGTCGCTGATGCACCCAAAACAGTTGCCACCAATGTCAATACTTTCTTAGTCTTATCTTCAAACTTAACTATAGCTTTAACAGATATATACCCTATTACAATTCCGCAAACAATTGCACCTATTACTTCTACTAACGGTTCAACAAAAGCAGTCATAACAGATAATTCTCCCGAACCAGATGCTTGAATTAATGAAATAGGCTCTGCAAAACTAAAAATAGTAAGGGCAACTGCATCATCAATACCCACTACTGCTAATAATGTTGATGTTAAAGTTCCTTCAGCATTATACTCTTTTAGCACCATTACCGGGGCTGCAGGAGCTGTTGCTGAAGCAATAGCTCCTAAGATTAGAGCTATATAAAAAGGCTGTCCAATTGCTAGCATTGATAAAGTAACTAATATTGCTGCTCCAAAAGACTCTAATAGTACAATAAAAGTGATCTTCTTACCTAGATTTTTTAGCACCTTTATTGACAATTCACTTCCTATAGTGAAAGCAACAAAGGCTAATGCTAAATCAGCAACATAATCAAAGCTTTCAATAGAAAAGGCATACCATTCCTTGACTTCCTCTGATAAGAAGGGTAAGTGTTTGACAATACTTACACTAAATAATATACCTATAAAAACATATCCTACGACAATTGGCATCTTGAATTTCTTAGTAAAGAGAACAATAAATAGAGCAAAAACTATAAATATCCCTATTATATATAATAACTTATTACTTACTTGATTAATCAATAACCACTGCTGCAACTGATGAAAATTACTTACCGCATCTAAACTCATATCTGTTTTTCCCCTACCTCTAATAGATAATAAAGTAAGTCTGCCCTGGAAATATAACCTCTTAATTTATTATCATCATTTACAACATAGAGGTATGATTCTTTATTATCTAGCATAATATCAGCTATATTGTCCATCTTATCTAATTCTCTAACTGCAGCAGTATTGGTTGACATATACTCTTCTACTTTTCTATCTTTAATTTCTTCTAAATTTTCAGCGGCTTGATTGACTTCATATAATAGACGATGGCTTTCTAAAATTCCATATTGTTCTGGAATAATATTCTTTAAAATATTCTTACTATAAATAGTTCCCATAAAACGATTCTCAGAATCAACAACTGGCAATACAGACATCTCTACTTTATACATTGCTTTAATAACATCTTCAATTCTGTCCTCTTCACAGACCGAATTAAGAGTTCTCATCATATACTTTCTAACGATACTCATCTATTTACACCTCCAATTTTTTAACTGAAATATTAGCTAATTTCTTTTCTATCATAGATCTATCAGCTAAGAATATATCTTTAGTTTCAGCTATAGCTAAAGCTGCTGCTCCAGCATATTTATTAGCTTCTAAAAAATCAAATCCATTTCTAGATACATAATCAAAGAATCCAGCATTATAAGCTTCACCTGCACCAAGCCAGTTTCTTAAACAGAAGTTATTTGGTGACAATTGATAAATTGTACCATCTCTATCAAATAATAATCGATCACAGTGAAAAGGTAGCATTACATATTCTGCCCCTTCTTCTTGTAACTTCTTACCGGCCCAAATATAATCTTCATCACTTACTATCTTCTTATCCAAAATTTTATTAGTATGCTTAAAATAAGGAGCAACTACTTTAGGCCCTTCAGATAAAGAACGGTTTAAAACTTCTCCACTAGCATGTAAATAAACCTCTTTACCTGCAGTATGACAAATTTTGATTAAACGTTGATAGATACTAAAATTAACTCCCTCAGGAATAGAGCCCGATATCATAATAAAGTCACTATCTACAATTCCACGCTTAAAACGCTTAATTAAATTTTCTACATCATCTGGTTCTACCTTATATGTATAATCGTTATAATGGGTATAAGTTACAGGATCTCTAGAAATAATAAATATATTATTTCTGATCTCACTTTCAGTAAAGATATAATTAGTTGTAATCCCACACTCCTGTACCATTTTCTCAAAAAATAGCCCTTGTCTCCCACCAACAAAGCCAATATTCTGTACATCACTATGACCTATCTTTTTTAAATTAATAGCACTTAATAAACCTTTTCCTCCTGGTGATACTTTAATATCACGTTCAGTATATAGATACTGATGTTCACGAGGCTTATTTTCAGCCACAAAATACTCTCTATCAATGGCTGGATTTAATGTAACTGTAGTAATCATTTAATTCCCCCCTCAAAATAAATCATTATTATATTAATACAATTTTATTATATTATACTCCTTTAGCGACAATTTTTAAAGCTAATAAAAGAATAATAATTATAAATTATTATTATATAACCCTATAAAAACAAAATATAAATTTAAAATTAGCTACTTATATTAATTTAAAAATTTGCCAAATAAACTTCAGCTATCAGAATTAATATAAATCTCCAACTTTAAAATAAAAGTTAATGGATATAAGGTGACAGTAACAAATGACTAGTACAAGGTGACAAATCAACTTATTTACTACTTACTAGTTACTAGTTACTTAAGTTTTTCAGACCTATCTATAACAACATATTAATATATTCATAAAAATAGTTTAGAAAATTATTAATATTAAATTTAATATTAATAATTTTAAGTTTCATCACATTTTCGTAAAGAAATTAGTTTATACTTATAAATGTAATATAAGTTAAATAAGCTTTCTTTACTCCCCTCCAAATAATAGTTAACTTAAATAATCACAAAACCATAGACTAAAAAAAGTAAATTACTCTGCCTATATAGGCAGAGTAATTTACTTTTTAATTTATTGTAGCAAAAACTTCATCCAAAACTTCAATAACTTGATCAACATGCTTTTTACTGATAATTAGTGGTGGTAAAAATCTCAAGGTATTCTTTCCTGCACTAAGAACTAAAATCCCTTTTCGTAAAAGCTTCATTACAATCTCTTTTACTTCTATGTCCAATTCTAAACCAAGCATTAACCCCATCCCACGTAATTCTTTAATAAACTTATACTTATCAGTTAATTCTAATAATTTCTGTTTGAAGTATTCACCTATTTCTTTAGTATGATCTAATAACCCTTGATCCAATATAACTTTTAATGTAGTATAAGCTGCTCTGCAAGCCAAAGGATTTCCTCCAAAAGTTGAACCATGATCTCCTGGCTCAAAGGCAGATGCAACTTCCTCTTTAGCCAAAAATGCACTAACAGGCACTCCATTCCCTAAAGCTTTAGCTATAGTAAAGATATCTGGCTCTACTCCATACTCTTCATAAGCAAATAAACTTCCTGTTCGTCCAATACCAGTTTGAATCTCATCAAAAATTAATATTATTCCCTCTTTATCACAAATTTCTCTTAACCCTTGCAAATACTTCTTAGTAGCTGGGTTAACTCCACCTTCACCTTGAATAGGTTCTACCATAATCGCTGCTGTTTGCTCAGTAATTGCTTCTTTTATCATATCTAAATTATTATAATCAACATGCTTAAATCCAGTAGGAATTGGCTCAAAGGGTTTTTGATATTTATTCTGCCCTGTAGCAGCCAAAGTGGTCAAAGTTCTACCATGAAAGGAATTAATAGTAGTTATAATTTCATATCTATTTTCACCTTTGGCTTTAAAATATTTCTTGGCCAATTTGATAGCACCCTCATTAGCCTCTGCCCCACTATTACCATAAAAAACCTTATCTGCACAAGAATTATTAATTAATAGTTTAGATAATTTAGCCTGAATTTCAAAATAGTAAAGATTAGAAGCATGTAATAATTTTTCTACCTGCTCTTTTAAAGCTTCCGTAAACTCTGGATAGTTATAGCCTAAAGCATTAACGGCAATTCCTGCTGTAAAGTCTAAATATTTATTCCCTTGCTGGTCATATAAGTAGACTCCTTCTCCTTTCTCTACTACTATTGGAAATCTAGAACCAAAGACATTCATAAAATAATCTTGATCTGCCTGAATAACCTGTGACTTTTCCATACTAACTCCTCCTTTTTTAAGTTCAATAACGAGTGATGAGTAAGAAGTGACAAGTAAAAGATTAGGAAGATCTGATCTTTGCTACCTTCTCACCGCCCGTAACTCTTCACTGCTTTTCTAACTATCTATATATCATAGTTCCTATTCCTTTAGCTGTAAATATCTCTAAAAGTAACGCATGCTCCATTCTTCCATCAAGAATATGAGTGCGTTTAGCCCCTTTTTTTAATGCATTTATGCAAGACTGTACTTTTGGAATCATTCCTCCTACAACTTTCTTATCCTCTATCATCTCTTCAGCCTCCGATATCGTTAAACGAGAAATTAGAGAATTCTTATCTTCTGGATCTTCCAAAATCCCTTCTATATTAGTTAATAAAATTAACTTCTCTGCATCTAAAGCAGCTGCTAATTCTCCAGCAACTAAATCGGCATTAATATTATAACTAGCACCAGCTTCATCTACACCTACTGGAGCAACTATTGGCAAGTATCCATTATCTATCATTGTCTCTAATATTTCAGGATTAATCTTTTCTACCTCTCCTACATAGCCTAAATCGACCTCTTCATCTACACTATATTTCTTGGCTTGAATTAAATTATTATCTTTTCCTGATAAACCTACTGCTTTATTACCAGCCAAATTTGCTAAAGATACAATCTGACTATTTACCTTACCTAATAAAGCCTGTTCTACTACCTCCATAGTATCTTGGCAAGTAATCCTTAACCCTTGATGAAAATCACTTTTTATATTTAACTTATCTAGGTTTTCACTAATTACAGGCCCACCACCATGAACAATTACTGGGTTAACCCCAACATATTTTAATAAAGTGATATCTTTTAAAACCGAAGCCATCACCTCTTTATTTACCATAGCATTACCACCATATTTTATAACAACAGTCTTATCAGAAAACTTCTTCATATATGGTAAAGCCTCCATTAAAATATCAGCCTTTTTAATCAACTCTTCCATCATTATTTTCTCACCTCATTTATTTGCTGGCTACTAGAAACTAGATTATAAAATCATCTATAGCTAATCCTATCACCTAGTTCCTAATTTCTACCTGTCTGCTAATAGCTAGCGACCATCAGCTAGAAGCTATTCTAAGTATGATACTCCCCATTAATCTCAACATATTTATAAGAAAGATCACAGGTCCAAACAACCTCACTAACTGATCCTAAATTCAAATCAACTTCTACTTTTATATCTTTTTCCTTTAATAACTTAGATTTTTCTTTCGCTGAATGTTTAATTACTTCTTGATTCTTAGCTAGTAATAATAAATCATTAATTTTGATCTCTATCTTACTTAAATCTAATTCAACTCCACAAGCTCCCACAGCAGCAATTATTCTTCCCCAATTGGGATCTTCACCAAAAATAGCTGTCTTAACTAAATTAGAATTAGCAATCTTCTTAGCTGCTTTTTCAGCATCTTCACTCGATAATGCACCCTTTACTTCAACCTCAACAAACTTAGTAGCTCCTTCTCCATCTCTAACAATCTGTTGTGCTAAATAAGTACAAAGATAGTTCAATGCTTCTACAAATTTATAATATTGTTCATTCTTTTCGCTAATTTGATTATTTTCTGCTTGACCATTAGCTAAAATACTAACCATATCATTAGTACTTTGATCACCATCAACTGTTATCTTATTAAAAGATTTATTTACTGCTGTTTTTAATGCCTCTTTTAATAATTCGCTACTTATTGCTATGTCAGTAGTTATAAAACCTAACATTGTCGCCATATTAGGTTCAATCATTCCCGAACCCTTTGCTATACCCCCTAATTTTACAACCTTATTACCTATCATAATCTCTAGTGCTAGCTCCTTAGCATATGTATCAGTAGTCATTATTGCCTCTGCTGCATCCCTTCCACCTTGACTACTTAAGCTTGTTACTGCTTTGTCTATCCCAGCTTTGATCTTTTCCATCTCTAAAAACTCTCCAATAATTCCTGTAGAAGATAAGACAACTTGATTATCTTCTAGATCTAAACTTTCTGCTACTTGTCCAATCATTGCTTTTGAATCCTGATAACCTCTATCTCCAGTACAAGCATTAGCATTTCCACTATTAACGATTATAGCTTGAGCACTTCCACCTTTACAGTTGTCTTTACTTAAGATTACCGATGAAGCTGCACATTGATTTGTTGTAAAAACACCAGCTACTTGTGCCAAATTCTTACTATAAATTAATGCTACATCTTTATTTCCACTCTTTTTTATTCCACCTACAACTCCACTGGCTAAAAAACCTTTAGGAGCAGTAATTCCACCTTTTATCCCTTTAAAATTTTTCATCTTTGCTCCTCCTTTAAATAGAAATAATGCATAAAATTATTTTCCCTATACTTCTTTATAAATATAGAGATAAATCTTCTAACCCCAGACTCTCATCCCAGCCAGCCATTATATTTAAATTATGAATTGCTTGACCAGCTGAACCTTTGATTAAATTATCAATAGCTGAGATAACTATAATCCGACCTGTTCTTTTATCTACCTTGAAACCAATATCACAATAGTTTGATCCAGCTACATTCTTAATTTCAGGTAAGATTCCTTCTTCCATAATCCTTATAAAGGCTTCCTTTTTATAATAATCCTGATAATATTCTAATATCTCAGCAGTATCTAAATTTTCTTCTAGATTGGCATAAATGGTTGCCAAAATCCCTCGATTTATTGGTAATAAATGTGGAGTAAAAGATAAATTAATATCTTCTCCACCTACCAAAGTTAATTTTTCCTCTATCTCTGAAGTATGTCTATGATTAGCAACTTTATATGCTTTAAAATTATTATTAACCTCACAGAAATGATTTGCTAAAGATAATTTTCTTCCTGCACCACTAGTTCCAGACTTAGCATCAATAATAATATTATCCCTACTAATTAAATCATTAGCCACTAATGGAGCTAAAGCTAAAATTGATGCTGTAGGATAACAGCCTGGATTAGCAACTAATCCACTAGCTTTAATCTTTGATCTATTTAATTCTGGCAACCCGTAAACAGCTTTTTCTAATAAACTAGGACTCAGATGAGGTTTATACCAGTCTTCGTAAGTTTTTAAATTATTATAACGATAATCACCACTTAAATCAATTACTTTAAGACCCCTATCAACTAATTCAGGTACTACCTCCATAGATACTCCATGTGGTAGAGCAGTATAAACAAAATCTGAACTAGCTGCTAATTTATTAAGATCTAGCTTTTCACATTTAATATCTACCTTTCCCCTTAAGTTGGGGTATATATCTGATATATCTTCTCCAGCAAAGCTCCGAGAAGTTAATATTTTTAATTCAACCTTAGGATGTTTAGATAATAATCTTACTAATTCCATACCAGTATATCCTGTAGAACCTATTATACTTACCTTCATACTAGAACTCCTCCTTAATATACGTACACTATTTTGTTTATAATTATACATAAAAGAGTATAAAAATACAAATGTTATTTTGAATTTATTTTGAAAATTTTTATTTCCCTATTATATAGATTGAATTAATGTTCTTTATATTAAAATCAATACTAAAAAATTTAGACACAGACAAAAGCAGACTAAAGATTATTGAAGGTTTCAGACAGAACTTAGTCAGGTTTTAGTCTGTATCAAAAAAGATTTTGAATTATATCTTTTTTTGGTTTCTATACTATAATTATTAACATTAAATATTTTTTATAAAAAATGTATTTTTACTTTATAAACATATTAAGGTGGTCTAATTATCGACCACCTTAATATGTTTATTCTTCTATTGTTTCCTTATTCAATAATTAAAATCAAGGATTAATCAATACTCCTCTAGACTCCAATTCATCAAGTACTTGTCGATCATATTCATCTGTAAAGTCGTTAATATCAATCCATAATTTAGTTAAATTGGGCAGTTCTAATAAATAACTTATTCCTTCATAGCCATCACTTCCAAGACCATGTACAATCCCGTTCTTCGAAAGATCTAATTCTTTTAATTTTTTTAATGAAGCTAATTCGTCTATATCTTCAAGAAGAGCTGAATAATAGTTAAATCTTTGATTTGAAAGATCTAATCTAATTAAATTAGGTGCCTTTTCTACTAATTCACCTATCAATAATAACTGGTTATCTGAGGCATCTACTTCTTCTAAATCTTCTAACTGTTCTTCTATCTCAAAGTTCCATAGAAAATTACTTGAACAATCTAATACTTTAAGCTTAGTAATTTTACTAAGTCTCATCTCCCTTTGAAGAGAATTATTAGATATATCTAAGTTAGTTAAATTGATCATATCTTCAATTATTTCGTAGTCAGTTCTTCTCCATTGGTGAGTCCTTATCTCACAGTTTTCTACATTTAATTCTGTTATTTGCTCTAGATCACTTTTGTCAATAACTCCAGTGTCTTTATTAATTGCTTCTCTAACCTTCTCTTCAAAAAGTTCATTTTTAAAAACAATATTGAATATCCCTTTAATATTCATATCATCATCTATAACAAAACTAACTTCAGCTCCTTCTTCAGTTAGTCCTTCCCAATGATCCAAATCAACACCTTTCAACTCAGGATCTGGAATTGCTCTTAAGGTAATCTTAGTTCCAATTTGATAATATTTCTGACCATCTTCTATTTTATCTGGTTGGGGGTTTACTTCTACAGTACCAGGACCTTCAGTCGCTATAGTTAAAGAATGATAAGTAGGAACAAACACTGCATTTATTTCCTTATCACTATCTATTTTTATTGTAACATCCTTACTAGTTCCTGAAATATCCCCTTCCCAATGGTCAAATTCCCACCTTGATTCTGCCTTAGCTGTCAATATTAGTTCAGTCTCATCTTTATATAATTCTTGATCATTTTCATTAAGTATTGCTTCAGGTGATTTGACAACTGTTCCTTCTCCCTCAGTTGTGATCTTTACTCTGTGCAATGGTACAAATATAGCCTTTATGTCTTTATCTTCATCTATAGAAACTATTGGATTAGGATTAGGATCAGTTCCAGATAAATCTCCTTCCCAATGATCAAAAATCCATCCTTGCTCTGCTTTAAGTATTAATTTTACTTCAGCCCCTTCTTTATATGCAGCTTGATCATTTTCATTAAATATTGCTTTAGGTGATTTGACAACCGTTCCTTCTCCTTCAGTTAAGATATTTACTCTGTGTAGTGGCACAAATACTGCTTTTATATTTATATCTTTATCTATAGAAACACTTAAGTTAGGGTTATCTCCAGATATATCTCCTTCCCAATGGTCAAATACCCATCCTAGCTTAGCTGTAGCTACCAAAGATAATTCTCTTCCTTTTTCATAAAACTTATAACCATCTAATTCAAAATCAGCTTCTGGAACTTCTACACTTCCTTGCCCTTCAGCCTCTATATTTAATTGATAAATAGGTACAAAGACTGCTTTTATATTTTTATCATCATTCATTGTAATTATTGGGTTAGGATCATCTCCTCCTATATCTCCTTCCCAATGATCAAATTTCCAACCCTCTTTCCTTGATGCTGTTAACCTTACTTTATCTCCATATAGATACTTATCTTTTTGAATATCTTGTTCTATAGTTCCTTCTCCTGTAGTTGTTAGATTAAGACTATATTCTTCCTCTATAAATACTGCAACTACTCTCTTTTCTTCATCGATTATAAGGTTCTCTTCTTTTTGGTTTCCTGATAAACTGTCTTCCCAATGGTCAAATTTCCATCCTGGCTTAGCTGTAGCTATTACAGTTACTTCTTTTCCTTGCTCATAAAAATCTAAACCATCTAATTGGAAATCAGCTTCTGTAGTTTCTACACTTCCTTGCCCTTCAACCACTATATTTAATGGATAAATAGGCACAAATACCGCTGTTATACTTGTATCTTTATCTATAGAAACACTTAAGTTAGGGTTATCTCCAGATAAATCGCCTTCCCAATGGTCAAATCCCCATCCAGGTTCTGATATAGCTGTAAATGTTACTTTCTTACCTTGATTATAAAGATTCTTTTCATTTTCTACGATATCTGCTTTCAAGGATTTGTTAATGCTTCCTTGACCTTCAACTTTTATATCTAATGAGTACACTGGTACAAATATAGCTGTTAAATTCATATTTTGAGTAAAAGATATAACAATTTCTTCTTCATTTATATTTTCTGAATCTATATCTCCTTCCCAATGATCAAAATTCCACCCTTCTTTCCTTAATACTGTTAATCTTACTTCATCTCCATATAAATACTTATCTTTTTGAATATCTTGTTCTATAGTTCCTTCTCCTGTAGTTGTTAGGTTAAGGCTATATTCTTCCTCTTTAAATACTGCAACTACTTTCTTTTCTTCATCGATTATAAGCTTCTCTTCTTTTTGATTTCCTGATAAACCATCTTCCCAATGGTCAAATTTCCATCCTGGTTTAGCTGTAGCTATTACAGTTATTTCTCTTCCCTGATTATAAAAATCACAGCCATCTAATTGGAAATCACCTTCTGGCACTTCTATACTTCCTTGACCTTCAACTACTATATTTAGTGGATAAATAGGTACAAATATTGCCTTTATATCTCTTTGTTCATCAATAGGAAGAGTAATCTCTTCTTGATTAGGATCATTATCTCCTATATCCCCTTCCCAATGATCAAAATTCCAACTACCTTTAGCAACTGCTAAGAAGGTCACTTTTATTCCTTCTTCATGAGTAATTCCCTTTGTTCTTACTATTCCACTACCTTCTGTTTCTATATTGATATTCTTTATTTCCTTAAATACTGCAGTTATATTCTTATCTTCATCCATCCTTAACTTCAATTTGGAACCAGCAGCTGTAGCATTATCTTCATCAAAGTTACCTTCCCAATGATCAAATACCCAACCTTCTTTAGACTTTGCAGATAAAGTTACCAAAGCCCCAGTAGCATAATATTCGTGATTAGTATCTTTCTCTATCAGACCCTCACCCTCAACATTTAAATTGAGACTATATTTATCATTCACAAATACTGCTGTTACTTCCTTTGGCTCATTTATTGCTAACTCTTGACTTATTTCAGATCCTGATAAGGCTCCTTCCCAATGGTCAAAAACCCATCCTAATTCTGGAGTAGCTGTTAATTTGATTACTTCCTTCACAGCTGTACTTTCTAAATCTATATCTCCATTACCTTCTATATTTATATCTAAAGGAACAAAGATAGCTTTAATTTCTTTATTCTCAGTTACTGTAATGACTCTTTCTCTTTGATTCCCTTCTATATCTCCTGACCATTCTTTAAATGTCCAACCTTCTTTGGATTCTGCTACTAATTTGACTTCACTTCCCTCGAGGTACTTTTCTTTTTTAGGAGTAGTAATTATTTCACCATCACCTTCAGTACTTATATCTAAGGTGAACAACTCATCGGTTGGTACAAATACTGCTTTTATTTCTCTATCTCTATCAAAACTTACTATAAATTCAGGTACATTTAATTTCTCATCAGTTTTGATATCTCCTGTCCAATGACTAAACCGCCAACCTTCTTCTGCTTTTGCCGTTAATTTCACCTTAGCTCCATAAGGATATCTTTTCTGATCTATAGATTTTTCAACTATTCCTTCTCCTTCTATATCGAGACTAAGATCATATTCTTCTTTAGTAAATACTGCTGTTAATTCCTGCTCTTCACTGCTAAGAGTAAGTTTCGCTTCTCTTTTACTTCCTGATATCGCCCCTTCCCAATGATCAAATCGATAACCAACTTCCGGTTTGGCTATTAATTCTACTATATCTCCTGCTTCATAGATTGTTTTGATTGATTTTTCAGCTATTGATATTGTACCTTTTCCTTTGATATTAGTATTTAATCTAGATATATCTAATGAACCAAATACTGCTGTTATCTTTTTATTTTCATCCATAGTGATTTTTTTTCTCTTGCTATCTCCAGTAGCATTTCCTGACCAATAATTGAATATCCAACCCTCTTTTGGTTCAGCAATTAAAGTTACCTCTTCACCTTCCCTATAACTATCTTTTTGCGGATATACTATTAACTCACCCCGACCTTCAACATTACTTTCCAATGTATATAAAGGTAAAAATACTGCTGCTATTACCTTGTCTCCATCCATTGAAACTGTAGGATTTAGGGCTGTACCAACTAATCCTTCCCAGTGGTCTAATTGCCATCCCTCTTCAGCTATTGCATTTAGAGTTATAAAATCACCATACTCATACTCTTCTTTATCTAAACTCTTAGTTACTGTTCCCTTACCTTTAACCCTTAACTCAAAACTATATTTTTCTTGCTTAAATACAGCTTTTACTCTCTTTTCCTCATCCATAACAATTGTTCTTACTCTTTCATTTCCTGATAAATCGCCTTCCCAATGATCAAATTCCCATCCATTTACCGTTTTAGCTACTAAGGTAACTCTTGTTCCTTTCTTATAACTATCTTCTCCAGGATTTTTTATTACATAACCTGGTCCCTCTACATCAATTGATAAATATATTCCACCTGAAAAATCAACCTTTACATTTTCATTATCTGTTAATCTTTTTAATATCTTTTCTATTTCAGGGTCAATTAGTTCAAATTCATTATTACCAAGTTCCACCTCTTGCAAGCCATCTATATCTTCTAATGCCTCTATATCTTTTATCTGGTTATCGCTAAGATTTAAATTCTCAATACTACCAACCTCTGATAGAGAACTTATATCTTCTATTTCATTATTACCTAAATCTATATTCTCTACATTACCTAAGTCTGAAATCGAACTTATATCTTTAATCTTATTACTACTTAGATCTAAGTTCTTTACATTCCCTAGCCTAGATACCCCTTCTAACTTCCTGATTAAATTTTGACTTAGATTTATATTATCTGCAAACTTTAAATCAGGTAATCCTCTAACCTCTTCTATCTTATTATTCCATAAGTTTAGATTCTTTAACTTCTCTAAATTTCTAATAGCAGTTATATGAGTTAAATCATTACTAGCTAATTCCAAAGTAATTATATTATCTAACTTTTTCACTGGATCAATTTCTTTGATATTATTGTTATTTAAATTTAAAACCTCTAAACTCCTAAAATTTGATACAGCACCTATATCACTTAATTGATTGTTACTTAGATTCAATTCTCTTAGTGTTTCTTCCATTCTATCAGAATATTCTACTATATTACTTATACTATTTATTAAATTTCCACTTAGATCGAGAAGTTGTAAATTACCTAAGTCATTTAATTCTCTAAACAAACTATCTATATCTGTTATCTTATTATCACCTAATTTCAGTGATTTTAAATTTTTTGGTGCTTTACTAAACTTAAGTCCACCTCCAGAGCCAGAACCATCACCTCCAAAATCAAGTATTTTTAAGTTGTTACTACTAAGATCTAGCTCCTGCAAACTCTTCATCTCTTTAGCAAAAATCGCTTCATTTATTTTATTATTCTTAAGATTTACTGTTTTTAAATCTTCTAATAAACAGACAACACTAGGGTCTAATATTCCATTATTATTTAAATTCAAATGTTCTAGGTTCTTAAGATACTCTAGACCTTCTAATGACTTTATCTCACAATCTTCTGCTTCTAACTTAGTTATCTGCTCTAAATCCTCTTTAGTTAATATTCCTTCAGGCTTATTAATTTCTTCTCTAATTGCTTCTTCTAAATTCTTATCTTTGATTAATCTTTCTCCAAACACTGCTGTTATATCTTTTTCTTTATCTAAGCTAATAATAATTGGATTTTCATAACCAGTAACACTACCTTCCCAATGGTCAAACGCCCAACCTTCCTTAGGTATAGCAGTCAATCTAACCCTTGCTCGCTCAGATGATTGCCCTTTGAATGAAGTTGTTTTTAAAGTTGGTTTTAAAGAATTCCTTGGATTATCATCAGAAGAATCTAGTTTTTCTCTTTTTACTGTACATCCTCTTGGACCTCTTGCAACAATATTTAATAAACTACCTCTTTCAACATAATTCATAAATAAATTTTTAGCAAAGTCTAATTTAATTTTTAGCTCATACATATTTTCACTAACCTTTTCTGCAACAACTTCTTCACCTGGTATTAAAAAATTAGAAAAATTAAAACCTCCAGACCAGTATGGATCATATGGAGCAATATAATCAGGATATTTAACTGTTATCGTAGTACCAGCAGGATAGAGACCATTATAAGTTCTACCAATATAATCAATTTCTTTCTCCATTATAGCTTGTGTATCGGATATGATTGTTTTGTGAGTCCCAAAATGAATACCTGGCTTATTATATAACCTAAGACCTGCTTCATATAAATTATCAGATGCTTCAAAAACATATCCTACTACTAGCTCTAACCCTCTTGTAATTACTTTTTTGTTATCTTCTGTAATATTAGCTAAGCTATTCTCTAAATTATTCCTTTTATTTTGAGTTAAGTCTTCAATTTCATCTTCAGCTAGGTCATATTTCTCGCTTAATAGATTATTATTATCTATCGCATATATGCCATAATTTTTATGTTCTCCATTCTTCCCAGTTACTTCCTTTAGACATACGTAATCCATAAGGTTTGACTTTCCTTTACTCATTATTGCATAACTATATGGTTTCTTACCCCCTAATAATGGAAATTCGTTAGAAACACCACTATAAAGTTCCCAATTAATAATTGCTAAATTCTTGTTATTATCAGTACGATAAAATAATATTATATTTTTACCTGATAGACCTATTCTAGTTGGATCGTCATCTGCTGCTTTATCAGTAGTGCTCCATACTCCTACTTTACCATCAATATTATTTTCTTTATCCTTGATTAAATCAGTTTTAAAGTTAATTATACCTTCATATATTGAAGGACTCTCATAATCTTTAATAATCTTTATCTTGACTTCACTTTCATTACCAAAGCCATATTTACCATTGTAGCTTACTGGAATATCTAAATAATAAATACGGCTATCAATCTCTTTAACTATTCGTCTTATCTCCTGATCTGGAGCTTCATTTATTTTATCCTTCTGTAATTTAATTACCTTCTGAATATTTTCATTGCCATTTTTCAAACATTCTTCTGCTATCTTGCTTCCCTGATCATTGGCAATTATAATAATATCATCTCGATATTTCAGTAAATCATGTGCAGATAACTTTTCTTCTAATAGTCTTACCCCCTCACTTATCTCTTTACTAGCAATACTACATCCATATAATGTAATATCATTAACAGTCAATCTATCACCTGTAACAATTCCATCGACTTTAACTTCATCATTATCTATACCATGAACTAATCTATCAAAAAACAAATCTGTTGCTTCATTATTGGTCCCCTTAGCCCCTTTAAAGGTAAAGTCTGTTAAGAATATTACTGGTACTCCTCTTTGGTCCCACTCTTTATCAAATTTAGAATCTATTACTGACCATGATGTAAATTGTACTCCATCATATAATACTCTTATATCATTACTCTCTAAATAATTAATTGTTTTTAATGTGGTAGATTCTTTTGAGAGCTCAAGATCATTGGCACGCAAATCTAATAATTCAAACTCTTTTAACTTAGCTAAACTTTTTAATGGAGTTATGTCAGTAATTTCATTATCACTAAGATTTAATTTTTTTAAGCTAATTAATGCTCCAAAGTTAATTGATTCTTCTATAGCAGATAGATCTTTAATTTTATTCCAACTAAGGTTTAATTCTTCTAAATTAATCAAATTAGATAAAGCATTAACCTTATTTAATTCTACAGACTTTTTGTCTTCATTTATATTAACCTCTGTAATATCAAGGTTAAGCAAGATTTCTAATAAACCCTTATAATCTGGTTTATACTGATATAAGCCATCAATATATCTTAAATCAAATAATCTACTTAAATCCTTAATTGATGTATTGGATAAATTCAACTCTTTTAATTTAGTTAAATTCGCCAATGGACTTAAATTTCTGACTATATTTAGATTAATTGGCTCTCCACCAACTTCTTTAACCGGTCCATTAATATTCAATAAATTTCCCTCTTCATCATGCCAACTGCCTAAATTAAGCTTTTCTAACTCAGTAAAATATTGAAAACCTTCAAAACCATCAATCACTGCGATATTAGAAGCATCTATATACTTGATAGTCTTTGCCTGAGTAGGCAGGAATTTTTCACCTATTGCTACTTTAGCCTCTCCAGCTGTAGTTTCATACATAGCTGCATCTTTAAAGTATTCAGATAAGTGCACTGTCATATCCTTAACAATTCTTTTCTCTGGTTGATAAAAAATATCAACCTTATCTAAATTCAAATTAACATGAACGTCAAGCAACTTCATCAATTCCTTAGAATAATCAGGTATCATCTCCATGAAACTCAATTCACCTTCACCAGAATAAGCATTCCCTGTCCAGCTAGTTATATCTTTTTCTCTTTCAGTAAATGGTGGAAATTTGGCGTTAGTACTAAAAGCACCTCCAAGAACATCAACCCAGGCTCCACTAAAAAGCAATGGAGAATTAGCACCATGACTTGATAATTGATCTAAATTTAATGCTTTTAAATTATAGTCCTTCCCATTCTCAGGGTTAGTTTCAGCAGGGAATAAAACCCGTTGCCATTTATTATTCTCCTTATCTTCTTCGCTAACTTTAAATAAAGTATTTTCATTTAATGAATCTCCAGCAGGTTCTTTAAGAGGCAATACTTTTTTTGCTATACATAAATAATGTCCTGGTACTGGATATAAAGCATGAGAACCTTTAGCGATAGATACTATAGGATGAATTTTTTCTTTATCTTCATCATACTCGTATTTAAATACTTCATCCCAAGGAATCTTCACCCTTCCTCCTGGTTCTCCATCCCATGTAATCTCTTTATCCCCATTTTCGTTCAACAATGACATCTCTTGACCACTTAAATGCGCTCCAAATACAATACTTTCTGGTTTCAAATTTCCATCTAAAACTATCGACATACTCTCCCTATCAAATACATGACCAGCAGTTGCTGGTTCTTCTGAACTTCCACCTTTAGGATCAAAGTTATAGAAGAAATGATAATTTAAATAATAGTGATTTTCACCTCGTTTGATAAAAGAATAATAAATTGTAGCATTCTCTATACTACCTGTAGCATGCCTTAATGGATGCACTTGAGAATCAGTCTTAAAACCAGATACCCCTAGATTTATATATGATCTCTTATGACCATTATATGACATATAAGCTCCGAGGGTATCATAACTAACCTTATCAATTATCTGATCCGAATATCCTTCAATAACTTCTCTCTGAATATTAAATTCAATCTCTGATAAGTCTTTACCTATATCTCCTTCTAATATTGAATTCCTTCCATCTGGGATTAAATAATCCATAGGGACTGGTGCATATTCCTCATCCTCCGGATAAGCTAAGATTGGGGCATATTGTTGAGCTAATTTAGAAGGTGATTGTGATAAATTATTAATATCTATATCATTAATAAAAATATCCTGCTCCCACAATAACAAATCAGTCTTATTATATATTTTAACTGTACAAACACCATTTCCAACATCCTCATTTACTATTTTAATAGTATTATTAGTTGCACTCATATCACCTGAATCTTTAATTCCATCATCATCTTCTTTTTCTGTTTCTTCTTCTATTTCTTTTTTAACTACCTCATACCTGGCTTGTCCTTTGATATTAGCTTTAATAATTTTCCCATCTTCTGAGTCTAATACTTCAAACTTTTGATATTCCTGTTCATCAGACGCACTTTGAACCAAATACATTTTTGCTTCTAATTCACCAATATCATCAAGATCTTTTAAAGATATTTTAACTTCTTGATTATTAGTAGAATTGTCATTAACATAATTAACCCGATAGATATTTAGAATTTTTCCGTAATTATCTTTAATTACTATTATCATGGAGTAATCTACAGTATAATCTCTACTGCTATTACTTTGAATATTAAAAGCATTTAGATTATTATTTAAACTTCTAATATCTTTAGTTAAATCTCTTTTAAAATTTAGAGAAAGAGGTTGCTCAGTAGAACTTATCTCTCCTCTTACTTTAAAAGAATAAACCTGTCCAACTATCTCTTCTGTTTGGGAATCAAATAAAGTCTTATTCCCTCCTTCATATCTTGTTAATAAAGTCTCTTTTAGGTTATCCTCACTTTTTTCAATGCTAATATTAACTCCATCAAGTAATTGTTTAGCCTGATCAGAAAGACCTATAGTCCAGATACCATTACTAATTTGATCTGTATTCTGATCTACAGTAGCCTCAGAAACCTCTTTAACCAACTCTATTTCTTTACTTGTATCATCTTCTAATTTAATTTCTATTGTTTGGTCTATATAGCCAGCTTTCTTCAGAGATAAACTATAAGTTCCTGGATCTAAATTTTTAAATTCTAATTCACCTACGCTATCAGTGGTTTTAATTTTTGAATAATCTATTTCATCATTGATAAGTTCTACACTAACCTCAGTCACTTCTTCAGCTGTTTTAGCATCTATTACTCTAATTATTAAGTTCTTGTTTTCTTCTTGATTAGTATCATCATTCGGATCTTTACCAAAGACAAGTTCCGTAGTTTCAGTTACTACTTTACTTTCAAAAGAATAACCTTTCTTAACAGGAGTTACCTTTACTGCACCTACCAGCCCTGTCTTAGTAAAACGACCCTTTTGATCAGTAGTAGCTATACCTAAATCCGCACCCTTCCCCGCACTAAATTCTGTAGTAAACTTTATTTTAACATCATTTAATCCTGTTCCTTCATCATCATAAACTGTTCCTGAGACATTATATTCTCCTTTATTTGATTTATCACTACTACAAGCAACTAGTATCATGCTCAAACTTACAATCAATAAGACTAATATATATACATTTCTCTTACTTATTTTCATTTTATTCTCCTCTCTTTTTTACCATCTATGAATCCTAACTTTATTTTCTTCTAATTTATCTATTATTTTTCGTTCTTTAGCTCCTCGAATAAGATTATTAGATATAGCTAATACTTTTAAATTAATTAAATTTGATAATGCTTTTATATCTTCTATTTTATTATCTCGAATAATTAATGTTTGTAGATTAATTAAATTTGATAATACTTTTATATTCTCTATTTTATTAATTGCAAGATTTAATTCTATCAAACTAACTAAATTAGATAATGCTTTTATATCCTTCAATTCGTTATCTGAAAGATTTAACTCTTTCAATCTAACTAATTTTGATAAATATCTTACACTTTTCAATTCATTATTATTTAAATCTAACTTTTCTAATTTAACTAAGTTTGATAATCCAATTATATCTTTTATATCATTATGACTTAAATCTAACTCTTTTAAACTAACTAAATTTGATAATCCCTTTGCATCTTTTATATCATTATAACTTAAATCTAACTTTTCTAATTTAACTAAGTTTGACAATGGACTTATATCTTCTATCCCTGTATAACCTAAATCCAACCTTGTTAAATTCTCTAAATTTGACAAATATTCTATATTTTTTATATTGCGATTTTTTCTAAGATTTAATTTCTGTAAATTTTCTAAACTAGATAAACCACTTATATCTTTCACCCTACTTGATTCTAAATTTAATTCTTGTAAATTATTTAATTTAGATAATGGACTTATATCACTTATATAATTATTTGATAAATCTAATTTCTTTAGATTCTTTAAATTTTCTAATGAACTTATATCCTTTATAGCGTTGCTAGACAAGTTTAATTCCTGCAACTTATTTAATTTAGTCAACAGAGATAGCTTATCAATTCTAAAAGTAATCCACTGAGATACCGTATAAATCCCACAGCCACTTAAATTTAATTTCTCTAAATTCAATAAACTTTCAATTCCCTTAATACTCTCATAATTACCCTTCTCACTTAAATCTAACTCTACAATTAACTTAGCCTTTTCCTCTGGTATTCTTCTAAAAAAACTATAAAACAATGAAGGCTCATATTGCTTTCCTCTAACTTCCTCTAGCTTACTAATAACATCGTTATATAGTTTTTTATCTTTGAAACCAAGACTAAATCTATACAATCCAAATAAGCTAATTAAAATAAGTATTACTATAACTATAATTTTCTTTCTTTCTGTTATTTTATAGATTATTATATGAATTAGTTTAGATTTGGTAATCAACCAAAGTAATCCTGCTTCTACAATGGCAATTAATAAAACTGTTATAAAAAAAGTTAAGTCAAATGTATCTGATAAAAATATTAATCCTAAACACAACAATAAACAAATTACTGCTATAAATTGAACTGCTTTTATTAATTTTTCACTTACTCTATTAGCCTTCATTACTACCATTAAATTTAATGATATCTTAAAAAAGTAAAATGGACTTAAAAATATCAAACCAACTACAGCTAACGGAGTCATCTCTCCTGGCAAAGCCATAAAAAGTATTATCGGCCATAATACAGCAACCCAAAATATTAACGTATTTATATTCTTATCTCTCTCATTCATAATTAATCCCTCCTAATATTTTAACTACATCTCTAAAAGCGATAACTAACCCCTAATTTAGCAGACAACGGATTCATTACATACTCTCGATCATAGTCAAGATCAACTAGCTTGTCCTTATCCTGATCATAACTTTTATCAATCATAATATTTAGTAGACTATATGTAAGTTCTCCTGTTATTACTAAATTCTCTGTTATAGGAAAGGTCATACCTCCTCCAGCATTTAAGCCAAAGCCCGAACCTTCTTCTACTACTTGATCAAAATTCTTTGCTGCTATTTTATCTTCTTCCTTAAAAGAAGAGTATGTAAGTCCTGCATTAAGTTTAAAGTATTGATTAATTCGATAATTATATTTTCCATAAAACCCTAAGAACTGATCTCTCTTTTCAACCTCTTCTCCATCAATCTTTCCTGAAAAAGAACTTTCCAATAGACTTGCTCCTAGCTCAATCCCTTTATTATTATCTAACCAATAAATGCCACCTAAATAAAATCCTGCTGGCTTACTTAAGTCATCTATAACCGCTTGGCTATCTTCTGTCCAATCTATCTGACTTCCATTAATTTTTAGAGTATAATCTAATTTAGCTACTTTAGCCCCTCCAACAATTTCAAAAGTTCCTGCCTCATTTTGAGCTTCTACAACTACTGAACCTAATAATACCATCATTAATACTAATAAAGTAATTCTCTTCATTTTAATTCCTCCTGTTTTTTTATCTTTCTTAATACTTTATTTTTACCCCTTTATTCTTCAACTTGCTTATTACTTTTTTACCTTGGTCAGATTTAAGATATTTATCTGATTTACTAATGATTAATTCTTTCAAATTATCTAATTCTAACAAAACATTAATATCCTTTATTTTATTCCATCTAAGATATAATATATTTAATTGTTCTAAATTTTCTATAGGATTTATATCTTTTATTTTATTTAAAGTAAGAACTAACTCATTTAAATTCACTAAATTTCCTACCACACTTATATCTTTAATCTCGTTCCCATTAATTAATAATGTTTTTAAATTAATTAATCTTTTTAAACTATTTATTTTTTTTACCTTATTCCCACCAATATCTAAATAAGTTAAAGCTACTAAATTATTCAAAGAATCTATTTCCTTTAATCTGTTACTCGATAGTTTTAATTCTTTTAAATTATTCAAACCTGACAAAGGACGTATATTTTCTATTTCATTTTTACTAAGATTAAGCTCTTCTAACTTTTTCAATTCTGATAGAACAGTTATATCCTTAATTTTGTTTCCTTCCAATTCTAAACTTTTTAAATCAATTAGATATTGAATCCCATTTAAAAACTCTATATCTCCTATCTCTACAGTTTCTTTCAATTCCTTAATTCCTCTAAGATCACTTTTCATGATCGGTCCAGATTTTTTCCCTATCTTATCCCGAATTAGCTTTTCTAAAACTCGATCTTTAAAAATAATCTCTTTATCTATAGTTTTATCTTTTTCTTTAAATACAACTCTGATTTTTTTACTACTACCTTCTTCTATTTGTAACTTAACCGGATTACTTTTTTTAGCTTTTATTCCTTCCCAATGATCAAAATACCAACCCTCCCGGGCTAATGCTTCACACTGGATAATCTGATTACCTTGATAGCTTATATCTAACTCTCCTTGACCTTCATCAATAACCAAATTAAACTTTTTATCTATCCAATAATCTTCATAATTCACTTCTACTCCTCTACTTTGTAATTGATTAATCACTAAGCTTAATTTAAACAGATCTCCTTGATCAAGATTATTACGATACATTTTCACTGAATTTAAATTCTTCAACTTAGCTAAAGGAGTTATATCTTTTATTTGATTATCTTTCATACTTAAACCGTATAAGTTCTTTAATTTGCCTAAAGAATCTATATTTTTAATTTGATTTTTGTTAACATCCAAATATTTTAATGAAGATAATCCAGATAAAGCATTTATATCTTTTATATTACTATCCCATAATTCTAATTTTCTCAAATTCTTTAATTTAGATAAAGGACTTAAATCCTGGATATTATTTTCATAAAGATACAATGTTCTTAATTTAATTAATTCTTTTAAAGGAGCTATATTTGTTATTTGATTAGCACCAAGATACAATTTTTCTAAACTTTTTAACCTAGATAAAGAATCTATTTTTTCTACCTTGTTACCACTAAAACTTAAATCCTTCAAACTAGGTAAATCATCTAAAGTACTTATATCTTTTATTTCATTTCCTGATAAATTTATTTCTTTCAATTTTTTTAAGCCATGTAGACCACTTATATCTTCTACTCCAGAACCATAAATATATAAAATCTCTAAATTCTTAAAGTGCTCAATCCCATCTAAACTTTTAATCTCACCTATTTCTTTCCACCTTGCCCCAGTATCTACTGAGTAGCCTTTAACACGAATTTCTTTTATCTTTGCTACATCACTTTCTGTGATTGAACCCCAGGGCTTATCTATAATTGTCCTGACTGCTTTTTCAAAACTATCATCTTTAATCTCTACTAATTTATCATCAATTGGATTAGAACTTAGTCCTACAATGATTGTAATAATTCCTGCTACTGCCAATAAAATTAGTGCTTTACTATATTTTTTCATAAGTTTCATCTCCTTTTTCATATAATAGTCAAAAAAACATTGATACATCTATCCCACTAAAAACTCCAAAACTACCTTTTTTCTATCTCTACAACTATTGTACCTAATAACATTATAATTACTACTAACGAAATAATAATGTTTTATTGTAATTCAAATCTTTTTTATTTCATTCATTATTCTTTTTATTTCACATAGCATTTTTTGTATTATTTTAGTTTTTATAATTAAACTCATAATTACTACTTCTACAATACAAATTAATAATATTGTTATTGTATATAAAGGATTTTCTTTTATAGGATTAAATATTAAATCTCTTAAAAAAATTGAACTGCTAATATTAAATACTAATTCCAAAACAAATAAACAGACCACAAAAAATAATATAAATTTAACTCTCTTTATCCACTTACTACTTAACTCATTAGCAACCATTATTACAATTAAATTTAATGATATTTTAAAAAGATAAAATGGAATTAAAAATATTAAAAAAATCACACCTAATGGTGTCAAACTTACTGGGGGAAACAGTACTATCGGCCATAATACAGCAACCCAAAATATTAACGTATTTATACTCTTATCTCTCTCATTCATAACTAATCCCTCCTGTTTATATCTAATATTTTAACTACATCTCTAAAAGCGATAACTAATCCCTAATTTAGCAGATAAAGGATTCATTATATACTCTCTATCATAGTCAAGATCAACTAGCTTCTCCTTATCCTGATCATAACTTTTATCAATCAAAATATTTAGCAAACTATATGTAAACTCTCCTGTTATTACTAAACTATCTGTTATCGGTAAGGTCATACCTCCTCCAGCATTTAAGCCAAAGCCCGAACCTTCTTCTACTACTTGATCAAAATTCTTTGCTACTATTTTATCTTCTTCCTTAAAAGAAGAGTATGTAAATCCTCCGTTAAGTTTAAAGTATTGATTAATTCGATAATTATATTTCCCATAAAACTCTAAGAACTGATCCCTCTTTTCAACCTCTTCTCCATCAATCTTTCCTGAAAAAGAACTTTCCAATAGACTTGCTCCTAGCTCAATCCCTTTATTATCATCTAACCAATAGATTCCACCTAAATAAAATCCTGCTGGCTTACTTAAGTCATCTATAACCAGTTGACTCTCTTCTGTCCAATCTATCTGACTTCCATTAATTTTTAGAGTATAATCTAATTTAGCTACTTTAGCCCCTCCAACAATCTCAAAAGTTCCTGCTTCTTTCCCCTCTACAACTACTGAACCTAATAATACCAGCATCAATACTAATAAAGTAATTCTCTTCATTTTAATTCCTCCTGTTTATAATTTGTTAAATTTTGATTCAAAGAATAAAATGGGCTATCGCCCATTTTAGTAACAAGTGACGAGTAACGAGTGACCAGCAAGATCAAAACCAAAAGACAATATAGTTCCTTAATCAGAACAAAATGGGCTGTCCCTCCGTCTTCTATAATTAAAATCTTTAAATAAATAATTCAAAATATTTTTAAATCTTAATTAGTTTTTTTGAATTTAATTCGCGTTATTCGCGTCAATTCAGCCCAGGACTACTTCGTCAGTCGCTACCTCCTTCAGGGCGCGTTGCTAGTTTATTTTTGTCTTTAGTTGATAAAAAGTTATCAACAGTTTGAAAAAAGAGTATACTCTCTTATACATAAACAAATTAATCTAACAATAAAAAAACTGTAATCTTTTTAAGACTACAGGTGAGTTTGCCATTAGCTCTATATAACTTAGGCAACCATATATAAGTTATATTTCTTCGCTCTAATTAATTTGTAGGTATTAACCAAATTATACTATATTTTGTCTGTAAAGTTAAGGGATTTTTGCATTAAATTCCATCTTTATTCATATTATTTGATTACTATCATCATAAATTATCCCCGAGACATTATATTCTCCTTTATTTGATTTATCTCTACTACAAGCAACAAATGTAATACTTAAACTTAATATTAATAAATTAAACATTGTAAAATTTATAACAAAAAAAGAAAAAAAGGCAATGAGTACCTTCTGCCTATTTAATAAATTTTATTTTCAAAGTAATAAAACAATTTATATTCGTAAAAGAACTGCTAAAATAAAAGAATAATACGATATTTTAACTTCGATAGTTAGAAGTTGAGTGATTAGATATTTGGATTTAACCTAACCATCAAACCACCTGACTCGCCAATTACGGAAATAAACACATTAAAAAAACTATTTATATTGAAAAGTAACTTTAAATTTAAACCACTCACCCTTTAAACAGTTTGACTCCAGAGAAAATACTCCCACTACCTATTAATAAGGCAAATATCCAACTTGGCAAATTCTGAATAACTATAATAGCACCTACCACACATAAAAACAAACCAGATCCACCTTTAATCTTTACACGATTAGATAAATAAAATCTCTTTAATTTATTTAACATATTATCTCTCCTTCCGAGATAAAATAATAGCTATCATAGCATTAAGCTATAATCACTATATGCTAAATGAAACAATTGTGTGTTAAAATTTTAAATTGCTTAGTTAATAAGAGTTTAAGAGAGAATAAGTTATTTCTTCTTTTTTAATAGATTATAATAAAGATTTATAAGCTTGACCTGAAACCAAACATAAGTTATAATCTTAATTGTTGTCAAAGGGGAGTAGCTCAATTGGTAGAGCACCGGACTCCAAATCCGGGTGCTGTGGGTTCAAGTCCTATCTCCCCTGCCAACATGCTGGCGTAGCTCAGCTGGTAGAGCAGCTGACTTGTAATCAGCAGGTCATCGGTTCGACTCCGATCGCCAGCTCCATTTTATTAGCTACTAGCTAATAGCCAATAGTTAAATATATGCCGAGGTGGCGGAATTGGCAGACGCATCGGACTTAAAATCCGGTGGGCTTTTATGCCCGTGTCGGTTCGAACCCGACCCTCGGTACCACTTTATTAATTACTAATTAAAGATCAATTTCTTCAAGATCTCAATTATACATTATAAATTATCAACTATAATTCAAATCTTTATTTAACAGTCCTGAGCAAAAAGCTCAGATTTTTTTATTTTTTGATATAAAGATAATCATAATGTCACAATAATAAAGGTCTAATCAAGTAGTTTTAGGATGAATTAATTAGTGACTATTCTTTATTAGCTACTAATTAATGGTTAATGATTAGATTTTAATGCACAACTTTCTCGCCATACTCTTCTAAGTTCTGTTCTAGCTCTTCGTTATCTTGGCTTTCTATCAATAATTCTAAGATATCACTTCCAAAACTCTTATCTACTCCATCTCTAACTATCAAATCCAAACCACCAATTACACTTTTAAAGAGATTTATCTTCTTATCTAATAAGTTAATAATCTTCTCTTCAATTGTATTTTTAGTAGATAAATTATAAATCAATACATCTTTATCTTGGCCTAGCCTATGAACTCTACCAATTCTCTGTTCTACCTTCATTGGGTTCCAGGGCAGATCATAGTTAATAATAGTATTGCAAAACTGTAGATTAATCCCCTGTCCCCCTGCTTCAGTACTAACTAATACATCACCATTTTTCATAAATTGACGTTTGGCCCATTCTTTTTGATTATCTCGTAATTTACCACTAAAGACAACTGGCTTATAACCATTTCTATATAGATGATAACAAATATATTGTTGAGTAGCCCGATATTCAGTAAATATAATAGCCTTTCCTTCTGTCTTGCTTAATATTTCCTCTACTATCTTCATCTTTTGATTCTCTGTAATAGATCTAGATAACTCAAATAGATCTTTCAGCCTATTTTGTATAGAACTATAACTTTCTGATTTAGCCATCTTATCTAAAGTTTGAGATACAGCAAAAGAACTACTACAAACTTCACGCTGCAAGGTTAATAAATGAAAAATACTCTTATTAGCATTAATACACCTCTTATACTCTTCTTTAACTAGATTAGTGATACCATTATATAGTTCTTCTTCTTTTTTACTTAAATTAAGAGAAATTAACTTCACTTTTCTATCAGTGTAATTCAAATCAATCTCTTCTCTTTGATTTCTTATCATAACCTTTGACAAATCATCTTGTAGATCATTTAAATTCTGCACTTTATGCTTTCCTTTAACATAATTATCTTTAAATTTCGAATAAGTTCCAAACAAATCCGGCTTCAATAAATCTACTAAATTATATAATTCTTTTAAATCATTTTGAATCGGAGTAGCAGTTAATAATAACATATATTTTGTAGGAATCTGATTAACAAACTTCCAGTTTTGAGTTTTAGAATTTTTCAAACGATGTGCTTCATCTACAATCACCATATCAAAGCCACGGTCATAAATATAATTACAATGTGGCTCTCTTTTAGCCTTATCTAGAGAAGAAATAATAACATTAAAGTAATGCCACCCTTTACCTTTTCGATTATTAAAACAATCTATTTGAAACTTATGGGTTAATTCCTGCCACCATTGAAAACCTAAAGAAGCAGGAGTTAAAATCAAACAGGTTTCAACATCTCCTCTAACCATATACTCTTTTAGAATCATTCCAGCCTCAATAGTCTTACCTAAGCCAACTTCATCTGCTAAAATTGCTCTTCCATTCATTTTATTAATTACTTTATCTACTGTCTCTACTTGATGGGGAAAAAGTCCTATATCATTTTCTTGCCAATATTTATCTAACTCTTTGATAGCCAGTAAGTTATCAACTTTATCTTCAGTTAACATCATTATCACCTTCTTTCATTGAAGATTAATTATAATTTAATATTTGTTTAGCATTTAACTAACTATCTATTAGTTTAACCAGAGTAAATAAACATAATTAAGATAGTTTTATGAATAATAAACAATATTTTATAATTTTAAAAAACTAAACCTTTTACTTATATTAATAATTAATATAAAAAACTCGAACTATAATATAGTTCGAGTTTTTTATATGATATATTAAGATTTTACTACTTCAAAAAGAATAGTCACAATTTTAGAATCAAATATTTTACCAGCATTATCCTCGATTATTTCTAATGCTTCTACTTGGGATAATGGTCCATAATAAGTCTTATTATTGCTTAATATATAATATTCCCTATGAGTTAAAGCATCATAAGTATCTACAACATGCATAATTCTAGATAATAAGGGAATATCTTCACCATCTAACCCTTCAGGGTAACCACTACCATCCCAATTTTCATGATGATATAAAATATCATCAGCAATAATTCTTAAAGCCTGAAAACTTTTAGCAATATTATAACCAATTTCAGGATGTTGCTTAAATTCCTCTAATTCTTTCTGCTCAAGGGGCGAATCTTTATTTATTATCTCTTTTTTAATAGCTAATTTACCTACATCATGATATTTAGCTAATAAAGTTAATCTTTCTATTTCTCGATCGGTCAAATCTAACTTTTTACCTATTTGTCTAGATAATCTAATTGTTCTATCTCTATGGCCTTCGATTTCATAATTTTCATTTTCTAATTCTTCTAAAAGAGACTTTAATAATGGGTTATCTAAACTATCCTTGCTATTACTCTTATCTTTATACATCTGATCTTCAGCCTGACTAAAAATTTCTTCTATATCTTGACTTACTTTAAATTTAGTTGCACTACCTAAAGCTATATGGGGCTTAATCGGACCAAAATCAGAATTAGCTAAATTGTCTTTTATTCTTTTTATAATTCTAGCTACATCTTCCCTATCAGTATTAGGTAAAATAATACCAAATTCATCTCCACCCCAACGCGAGATTATATCCTCTTCTCGCGCTGATTTTTTTAATAATCTAGCCATCTCTTGTAGTAATTGATCACCCATTTCATGGCCAAAAATATCATTTGTTAATTTTAAACCATTTGCATCACCTATAATAATACTTAAAGGCATTTTACGTTGAGTATCTAACCTTTTTAACTCTTCTTCATAGAACTTCCTATTATATAACCCTGTTAAATCATCATGATAATTAATATACTTAATCTTTTCTTCAGCTGCTTTTCTTTTAGTTATATCTAATAATGATACAATACTTCTCTCAGTACCAGGTATTAACTTAGATTGTAATAATACTGTTTTTATTTTTCCTTCTTTATCAACAATATTAATCTCATATTTATAGGGGCTACTATTATTTTCTTCTCTTTTTTGATAGTGCTGCTCTAAAATCTTATCTAATGATTCTTGATCATAAATAAAATCTTCCCAACTCATCTTAGCTTCTATTTCTTCTTTAGAATATCCTGTTAGATTTTCTAACTCTTTATTTACTAAAGAAATAGTTCTGTCTTTATCAACAATACATGTAGCAGCACCATTATTTTTAAATAAAATACGATATTTACTCTCACTATCCTTCAACTTAATTTCAACACTCTTTCTTTTAATTATATTAACTATCAAAATAAATATAATTAACCCCATTATAATTATCCAGCTAACTGTTAGCCAAACTAAAGTTTTATACTCAGTATAAAAAGAGAAAGGCTTATTAATAACAATACTATCTTCTGGTAAATTATTCAAAGAAACACCTAGCTTCTTTAATTGTTTATAATCAAACATAAAGATATTAGAACTTTCTTTTATTTCAGGCCTTTTACCATCTATAACTTCTAAAGACATTTTAGCAGCAGATTTACCTTGATAATAACCACTACTTAATTTTCCACCTACTATCCCATAACCAAGAAAGAAATCCCAAAAGCTATAGATTGGAAGATCAATATCCTGTGTTAAAAGAGTTATAACTCTTTGATTAGGAATTAAGTTTCCTGATCTATCCTTAAGCATAGTTGAGCCTAAAAACATAATACTTTTTTCTGGAAAGCTATCACTTATATCCCCTAAGTCATCCATTCCATCAATACTATAAATTAATACATTAATATCATTACTTAGGAAAGTTATACTTTTCTTGAATAACTGCTTATTATACTTTCCAGTAGTTGTATTATCGAACACACCGATTATATTTTTAAAATCAGGATGTAATTTTAAAGCAACTTTAATAGTAGATAGTATATCAATATTTTCTATTAATCCAGTATACATATCTTGCTTATTTAATTTTTCTATAGAAAAGTTATTTATCCCACAAAATACAACTGGAATATTGGGGAATAAATTTTTCTTATACTTAAAGAGAAATTCTAAAGCATTATCATCACTTGCAAGTATTAAATCAAAGTTACTATTCTTAAACTTATATTGAAATAGATTATATATATTATTTAGATGCTTTTCATCAGCTACTAATTTAGTGTCCAAATATTCAGTATGTATATCTATTTCTCTAGAATCTTGAGCTAAATACTCCTTAAGACCATTATCTATCTTATCTGTCCAACTAAAGCCCTGATGATATGAATGAATAATAAGAAGATTAACTTTATCAACATCTTCATATGCAATAATTGTTGTTGTATATAATAGCAAGCTCAAAATTATCAAGACCAAAGTTAGAATTTTTTTAAACTTCACTTTATAACACACCTCTATTTATAATTCTTCTCTTATATCTTAAGTATATCTGAAATTTGAGAATTATCAAAGTCAACTTTAATTTTAAATCTATCTTCTATAGTATATTTGAAAAATGCATCTTAATTTAAGATGCATTTTTTCTAATCTATTCTAATTAGTCTTTCTGAATCTTTATCTAACCTAAACTTCATTTCAGATATATGATCTTCTTCCTTTAAAACCTTCTTTAAAATTACATTTAAATTATTTAAAACATTCTCTAATACTTCAGGATCTTCACTTTCTAATTCAACTATAACATCTATATCTTCATAATTAAACTTGAACTTAAAACCTGGTATACGCTTTTCTTTTTCGCAATTATAAAAAATATTCTTAACATTATACCAGACCTCTTCACCAATTTGCTTTAAAAATCCAGTAGTTATAGTTCCTAAAATAAAACTAATTGATGTTACTAATATGTCTGCTTCTTCTAAAAATTGAGCCTTTGAAGTAGAATTAAATTTATAATCCCATTCTGTTAATTTACTATAAATTATTGAAGACATACTCACTAGACTAATATTTGAGTCTAACTCTACCTTCAAATGATTCTTATTTATTAGAATCACCTACCTAAAAATCCATGATTAGACTTAGTAGTTTTTACTTGCTTTCTCTCACAAGTGAAAAATAATTTTATACTACATTCACTCCTATCATTCCGCCTAGAGCAGAAACTAAAAAACCAATTACTACTCTAGATACAAGACTTAACGAAATAATAATAGGATTCCATAAACTACCTAACAAGATAATCATCAACATATATATCAATCCTACTAAACCTCCATTAATCCATCCCTTCCCACCAGCAGAATAAGCTGCAACAGAACCACCCACAAAAACAGATAAATAATTTAATATAAATAATATCTTACTAACTGAATTATTAACAGCATTACTTAAGCTAATAATTATTCCTAAAACCACACTTCCCATTAATAATAAAATCAAACTTACTACTAAACCTCGCAAAATACTACTAACCTTTACAGCAGAACTATCATTTTGAGATTGTGGCATCAAATCTCCTCCATAAGCCTTTTACTTTAAAATATTCATCTTAGAGGACTATTTATTACTATAAATCCCATTTTTTCAACTTTTCCATTTCAGAAAAAGCAGTTAAAGACAACTTTAATGGTGTAATAGATACTAAACCCTCCTTTACAGCCATTACATCTGTATCTTTATCATTACCTTCTTCTACAGCCTTACCCGCCAACCAATAATATCTTTCACCTCTAGGATCTACTCTTTGTTCAAAGGTATTGCGATAGCTCCTATTACCTAATTTAGTAACTCTACTTTCTCCTTGCGCTTTGACAGGAATATTTACATTTAATAATATTTCCGCATCTAAATTTTGATTTTTGTGCTCTACTAGCAATCTATTAATAAACTCAGCAGCATAATCAAAATCCCAATTATTGTCTGTAACTAAAGAAACAGCAATAGATGGTATTCCTAATAACAATCCTTCAACTGCAGCTGAAACAGTACCAGAATATAATACATCATAGCCCATATTTGGGCCCGCATTAATCCCTGAAACAACTAAATCAGGCTTTTCATCTAATAATGATTCTATAGCAATTTTAACACAATCAGCAGGTGTTCCATCTATAGCAATAGCTTTAGATTTAATATTAGCAAAGGTCATTTCTTTAGCTCTTAAAGGATGGTGTAAAGTTATAGCATGACCTGTAGCACTTCTTTCACGATCTGGAGCTACCATAGTAACTTCATGTTCTTTCTCTAATTCTTGGCATAATCTTTGAATACCTGGAGCAAAAATTCCATCATCATTTGTTAGTAATATTTTCATTATATCTCCTCCAATAAAGTATAATTTAGAATTGAAAATTGATAATGTATAATTCAAAAATAGATTAAACAGCTTTAAATATTAATTATAAATTCCACAATGTTGCTTTCTCTTTCTTTTAAATTATCAACTATACATTATAAATTGTAAATTAATCTTATTATTCCTCACTAATGTATTTAAATACTGCTTTAGGTCTACCAATTAAATAACCGATAATACTTCCAATAATAACAGGCAAACTCAAATTCAAATTAAATATTTCACTTACTAGTACCATTGTGGCTAAAGGAACATTAGCAACAGATGATAAAGTAGCTGACAACCCAACAATCACCAATAAATGTAAAGGTAACTGTGGAAAGAAAACGAAAATTAAATTTCCTGCTAACGCACCACTAACTAAAGCAATATCAACAATTGCAGCACTAAATCCTGCTCCGATAATTAACATTGTTAATAATATCTTTAAAATAATTACTAATAACAAGTATCGATCTGTTATCGGGGCTACAAAAAAATCTTCAATTTTTGCAACCTCTACAAAAGAGTTTATATTTAATATTTTCATCGTTGCTAATAATATTATCGCTGCTATAATAGCCTTTATAAATTCAGAAGAATTTAAATTATTAAATAAGTTATCGATCAAATTGAATATCGAGATAAAAACTTGACCTATTAAACCACAAATTAATGCTACTAATATCAATAAAAATATATCCTTTAATCCTGCTTCTGGTAATCCTATATCAATATTCAATCTTGGCACAGGTAAAAAAGAATGGTAGAAAAAATATCCAAAAGTACTTCCCAAAACAGCTGGAAATAAGTCATTGTAATCTAGAGAAGATTTGTATAATACTTCAGTAGCAAAGATACCTCCACCCAATGGAGCACCTAACAAAGGTCCTAAGGTAGCTGCAGCCCCACAAATAGATAATACTCTCAAATCTAATTCAGAACTAATAAGTTTAATTTTTAAATAGTCAGTTATTTTCAAAAGTAACCTTCCTAAACTACTTCCAATTAATAATAAAGGCCCGACTAAACCACCTATGCCCATTAATCCTAAAGTTATAATTGTAGCAAAACTTTTACTCAAAATTAATTTAAATGAATGACCTACATTAACATTAGATTTTGTATAAGCAATATATAAATCTGTTCCCAATCCACTAGACCTAGAATCAAAGTAATGTATTACTATACTTATTAATAGTGCACCTACTATAGGGGATAAGAAAAAGTTATAATAAATATTATCTATTAAATATGTACTTCCCTTCTGTATTAATAATAACATAACTGCTCCAATAAATCCTAAAATCAAATTAATAACTATCCATTTAAAAATATATAACAATACCTTCTTATAAAAGCCTTGCCCTGGAATAAACATCTTTTACACTCCCTATTTATAAAATAAATAACTATAATCTCTTAGTAATAAGAATAGCCTTAGCTTAAAAATTATTAATTCTTCTTTTCATTAATATTAATTAGAATGTCAAACTAGAGTCAAGTTTATTTTGGATATAAGGATCAAACTTCAAACCACCAAGATATAAGGAGAAATAAGAAATAATCACAAGAATAATATATTTAAAGTTACGTAACAGACCTTTATAAGAGATATACTTTTTTGACTTTTATCTGAAATAGATATACAATTATAAAGGTCGCGAGGGAAAAATATCGGAGCATGGCGCAGTTTGGTAGCGCACCTGGTTTGGGACCAGGGGGTCGCAGGTTCAAATCCTGCTGCTCCGACCAAAAGTTCAATTTAGAATTGACAATTAACAATTAAGAATCAAAGACTTCAAGAATTACAAGACCTTAAAGATTTTAATTGTACATTATAAATTGTAAATTAAATAATGTGCGGGAGTAGCTCAGTTGGCTAGAGCACCAGCCTTCCAAGCTGGGTGTCGCCGGTTCGAGTCCGGTTTCCCGCTCCAATCAAATATAATTTATAATTAATTAATAAATCAAATAGTTAATCTTATTTTTTTATTATACACTATAAATTATTAATTGTGAATCAAAACTATGGACCTGTAGCTCAGTTGGTCAGAGCAATCGGCTCATAACCGATTGGCCGGGGGTTCAAATCCCTCCAGGTCCACCATCATAATCAAATAGCACTAAATATATAAAACCTGGTTTAATATACCAGGATTTTTGTATGTCTATTAACTTTATCAAATACTAAATTTCCAAATAGTATAAATCAAAAACACAATAATCATATTCCATATACTATGGGCTATAATACATGAATAAAGCGACTTAGTTCTTTCATAAATCAGAGCTAATATAACCCCTCCTAAGAAAGTAGGCACTAAAAGCCATATACTGGAATGAGCCAAACCAAAAATTAATCCACTTAAAAATATTCCCTTTGCTTTTCCCAACTTAACTTTGCAATAAGGATAAATAAAACCCCTAAAAAAAATTTCTTCCGTTAATGGAGCTACTAGAATAATCAATATACTATGTAAAAAAAATAAAAGTTGGTTTTGGGAGCTTAATAGACTTTGGATAACCTGCTGTGTAGGTGCTTGAATCCCAAAAAAATTATCAATCAAAATATGAATTAGGTTATTAAGAAATGTAATTATAGAACAAATTAATATTCCACCTATTATTCCATATTTAATAATTTCTTTACTATTATTCAGATTAAAACCGAAATCTTTCAAAGATACTTTGTACCTTATTTTTATAATTAATAATGTTAATCCTGCTAATAATAATGCTTGAATTGAGTTTAAAATTAAAGGGCGTATTAGTAACATAAGGTTACTACTAAACAAACAATTAATGATCCATTCTACTAATAAAAATATCACAGAAGTAAAAACAAAAGTTAAGAATAATACAGCTATGATATCAGTTAACCTCCAAGTTGTTTTATCTCTCTGAATAATATTAGCCATCAAATAACCGCCTTCCTATAGTACATTCCTCTAAATAAACCTATGATATAGTAGTTAATTTGAATTTCTACAATCTTATTTAGAATATTATTCTAGATGACTAAGCATTATTACTGACTACTCTAGAGAAAAGGTTTTTGTAACAACTTCACCTTTTAAACCAAACGGACCCAATACATTGCCATCTTTAATTACTGTTACACCAGCTGCATTTCCACACTTAAGTATAATCTCCTTACCTGAAAAAGATTTAACAACCTTAGGATCAACATTTCCTTGAAAGACAATTTCTCCATCTACCTTAACCGAATACCAGCTATAATCTATTGTTTTTATTTTAATTTCAATCTTTTCTACTTTCTTATTAGCTTTAATCTGATTGTTTACTTTACTTTCTTCAATTTTCACTTCCTCAGATTCTTTTATATCTGATACCTTTTTATTATTTTCTAATTTATTAGTACTAACCTTATTACCTTTTACTTGCTTATTATCTGCTTTATTACTTAAAGATACTACATCCTCTTGTTTAATTTCAACAGAAGCAACCTCTCTACTAACATCTACTTCTCCAAAAAGATTATATATTTTGATCCCCAAAAAAACAACTACTAAAACAACAACAATAGATATACCAATTAAAAGACTAGCCAATAAAGTATTCTGGTTTTCATCACAATAATATAATAGTTTCTCTTTTACACTTTTCTTCTGCTCTAAATCTTCCTCCGGGACATCTGGCTCTTTCATCTTCTGATAATCTGCTAAAATCTCTTTTTTATCCAAGCCTAAATATGATGAATAAACCTTTAAAAACCCTTTTACAAATACCTCACCTTGAATATAATCAAATTCACCTGCTTCTAAGGCTCTTAAATAATCTATTCTGATCTTCGTCTCTTCTTCAGCCTGTTTTAAAGCAATCCCTAACTCTTCTCTTTTAAATTTTAACTTTTTTGATAAATCTTCCCCCAAAAAAAGTCACCTCTCTTTCATAAATAACATTTCGACATTCTATCCTTAAAATCCTTTAGATTCTGAAAATTATGATAGTAATATCCTCCTAAAATGAAAAAAGAGCCAATAAAATTATCGGCTCTTTACAAAATAATAGATTTTATCTTTTACCTTTTTCAAAAGGCTCACCTGCAGCTGCCGGAGGTGTAGCTCGACCAATCACACCGGCTAAAGCAATTACCGTAAAAATATATGGTATCATCTGTACAAATTCTGTAGGTACTCCAAAACCTTGTAATCTAATCTGAACAGCTTGGAAGAATCCAAACAATAAACTAGCACCTAAAACACCAAAAGGATACCATTTACCAAAAATAAGAGCTGCCAAGGCAATAAAACCACGACCAGCAGTCATCCCTTCCCTAAAACTATCTAATACACCTATAGATAGATGAGCTCCAGCAAGTCCTGCTAACATACCACTTAAAACTACACAGATATATCTGATTTTTTCTACATTAATACCAACAGAATCAGCTGCATGAGGATGCTCTCCAACAGCTCTAAACCTTAAACCAAAGGGTGTATAAAATAGAACATAATGAGATATCCCAACTATTAATAACCCCAAATAAACTGTTGGCTTAAAAGGACCCCAATAAGGTAATGCCGTCGCTGATGGTGATGTCCCCGAAGTATTAAATAAGATATTTAACAAAAATACAGTTCCACCAGCAGCAAGAAGATTCAAAGCCACCCCACTAACAACTTGATCTGCATGATATTTTATACTGACTACTGCATGAATTAAAGCAAAAACCCCACCAAATATAACTGCTCCTAATAAACCAAGCCAAGCACTTCCGGTAAAATAGCTAATAACAATCGCCATAAAAGCACCAGCCAACATCATTCCTTCTAATGCAATATTAACTACACCCGATCTTTCCGAAAACATTCCCCCAATAGCCGCTACCATTAGAGGAATAGCCATTCTCAAAGTTGAACTGAAGGTCTCTAAATTAAATATTTGTGATAAAATTTCCATTATTCACTCTTCCTCCCTTCAGGCTTCATAGCTAATATATTTCTAAATAACAGATCTGCAGCTACAAATAAAATAATAATCGCTTGTAAAATTGTAACTAAATCAACTGGAACTCCTGCTAACATATTCATATAGTCTTGTCCATTAGATAATGCACCAAACAACAATGCTGCTAATAAAACCCCAAAAGGATGATTTCTACCTAATAGTGCTACAGCAATACCAGTAAATCCATATTCAGCAGAAAAGCCATTTCTATAATTATGGAATAATCCCATAGCTCTTTCTGCTCCTCCTAAGCCAGCTAAAGCACCACTAATTAACATCGCTAGAATTATATTTCTGACAGAACTAATCCCTCCATATTCAGCTGCATCTGGACTAATTCCTACTGCTCTAATTTCATATCCTATGGTAGTCTTCCATAACAAATAATAAATACCTACTAACACTAGCACCCCAATAATAAAACCAATATTAAGATAGGAATGAATATCTAATATATTAGAAAATCTCCATAAATATGAACTAGGCTCTATATCAGGAGTCTGTATACTTCCTGGTTCTGCTAAAACTTTTAAACTAATGTAAGCAACTAAACTATAAGAAATATAATTAAACATAATAGTTGTAATTACTTCATGAACTCCTAATTTTGCCTTTAAAAATGCCGGTATAGCAACCCATAACGCACCAGCTAACATTGCAGCTAATAAAGTTATTGGAAGATGAATTATCATTGGAATCCCTTTTAAGGTACCAACCCAGGCAGCAGCTAAACCTCCTACTAATAACTGGCCTTCTCCTCCAATATTAAAAAGACCACATCTAAAAGCAAAGGATACTGCTAATCCCGTAAAGATAAGAGGAGTTGCTTCTAACAATGTGTCTGCTATACTATTTAGGCTACCAAAAGCACCTTGAATTAATGCCGAATAAGTAGCTACAGGGCTATAGCCCGATGCCAACACTATAATTGCTCCTATTATAAAAGAAGATAGTATAGCTAATAGCGGAATTGATATCTCCTTTACTAAATTTTTAAAATTTACCTCTTGTCCCATAGAAAATCCCTCCTTCTATTCTACAGATAAACTTCCACCTGCCATTAAAAGTCCTAATTTTTCTTCAGTTGCTTCTTCAGCATCTAATATATCAACTATCCGTCCTTCATACATAACTGCAATCCGATCGCTTAAAGATAGAATTTCAGACAATTCAGCTGAAATTAATAGAACACCTTTTCCTTTATCTCTCTCTTCTATAATTCTTTTATGAATAAATTCAATAGCTCCAATATCAACACCACGTGTTGGTTGAGAAGCAATCAAAAATTCTGGTCCCATATCAAATTCTCTAGCAATAATTATCTTTTGCTGATTCCCACCAGATAAAGAACGAGCTAATATATCTTTATCTCTAGGTCTAATATCATATTCTGGAATTAATCTTTCAGCATGCTCTTCTAATTTATTAAAATTAAAATTTATTCCTGTAGCAAAGGGAGATTGATAATGATAGCCTAAAATTAAGTTGTCCTCAATAGAGTAATCCAATACTAAGCCATGCTTGTGCCTATCTTCTGGCACATGAGCAACCTTTGCCTCTTTAATATCACGAGCTGATCTATTTAATAATTCTTGATCTTCCAATTTAAAACTACCAGAGTCTGCTTTTCTTAAGCCAGTTAATACCTCCACTAACTCTGTTTGTCCATTACCTTCTACACCAGCCACTCCTAAAATTTCTCCTTCTCTAATTTTAAAAGAAATATTATCTAAAGCCAACATCCCTCTAGAATTATGTACTTTTAAATCTTTTACTTCTACTTTAACTTCTCCAAAATTGGCTTTTTCTTTTTCTACTTTTAAGATAACCTCACGTCCAACCATCATCTCAGCTAATTGAGCTTCTGACGTATCTTCAGTTTTAACTGTTCCAATTGATTTCCCTTTTCTTAAGACAGTTATTCTATCAGATACAGCTAAAACCTCTTTTAACTTATGAGTAATAAAGATAATTGATTTTCCTTGTTCAGTCAAAGTATCCATAATTTTATATAAACCTTTAACTTCTTGAGGAGTTAACACAGCGGTAGGCTCATCTAAAATTAAAACTTCCGCTTCTCGATATAAAGCCTTTAAGATTTCTACTCTTTGTTGCATCCCAACTGGAATATCTTTTATTTTAGCATTAGGATCTACATCTAAACCATATTCTTTTGATAACCTATTAATTTTCTCAACTGCCTCAGAAAGATTTAAATTCACCTTTCCTTTAGTTGGTTCAGAACCTAATACTATATTTTCTGCTATAGTCAAAGTATGTACTAACATAAAATGTTGATGAACCATCCCTATTCCAACATCAATAGCATCATTTGGTCCATTTATATTAAGTTCTTGCCCTTTATAAAATATCTTTCCTTTTTCTGCTTTGTAAATCCCAAATAAAACACTCATTAATGTAGATTTACCTGCACCATTCTCTCCGACTAGAGCATGAATTTCTCCTTTTTTAAGATCCAAATTCACTTGATCATTAGCTAATACCCCGGGAAATTCCTTGGTTATATCTCTCATCTCTAAAATCGGTTCCATTATAATCCTCCTCTCATAATTAGAGTAGTTGCCAGATAATATCACCTAACAACTACTCTTAAGTTACCCTGTATTTGTTTATTTATTCTGGGTCAAATAGTTTGGTACTTCAATCTCACCAGATATAATTTTTTCTTTAATTGCTTCAATTTTATCTTTAATATCAGCTGGTATCTTATCCTTTAAAGCTTTAATCTTAGCTACATCATCAGCTGTAATATCTCCTGACTTTTCAGCAGCTTTAGCAGTAACACCTACTTCAGATAATGGAGTTAAAGCAACACCCTTTTCTTCTAACCCATAATCTTTAAGTCCAGTTTCAAAATTCCCTTCTTTTAATGCTTTTACTGTTGAATAAACTGCATTATCAACTTTCTTTAGCATACTTGTTAGAATATAACCAGGTTCATTCCAATCTTGATCAGAATCAACTCCAATTGCATAATGTCCAGTTGTAGCAGCAGCTTTAAATAATCCAATACCAGTACCACCAGCAGCATGATAAATAATATCTGCTCCAGCATTATACTGAGCTAATGCAATTTCTTTACCTCTTGCAGGATTATTAAACGCAGAAGGATCACTTCCAGTATAAGCAATTCTAGCCTCTACATTTGTTCCTTCTGTTTGATTTATATAATCAACACCAGAAGTATAACCTAATTCAAACTTATGAATTAATGGAGAATCCATTCCACCTATAAAACCAACTAATTGTTCTTTATTGATACCTTCAACCTCTTCATGTGTTGTTAACAGTGCTGCTAAAGCTCCAGCTAAGAAAGAACCTTCATGTTCTTTAAAAGTTAAAGAAACTACATTATCATTATCTACAACATCATCAATAATCGCAAATTTAGTATCAGGAAATTCTTTTGACACCTTATCTACAGCATCTTTTTGCATAAATCCTACACCAATAACTAAATCATAATTATTTTGAGCTAAGAATCTTAAACCTTTTTCTGCAGCTGCTACTTGTTTAGGCTCAATATATTTATAATCAGCAATAATCCCTTCCTCTTTAGCTCTATCTAGCCCGCGTAATGATGAATCATTAAAAGATTTATCTCCTTTACCTCCACTAGATAATACAATTCCTACTCTTAACTGAGAATCTTCTTTTCCTGCTGGTTGATTTGTGTCCTTCTTTTGAGCATCTTGCTGCCCTCCACCAGCACATCCAACTAATAAAGAAAGAGCTAGCAATAATGATACAATAATTAAATTCCTTTTTGACATTGAAATTACCCCCTTAAAATTTGATTTAACTACATTCATTTAATTTAAGAATAGTTTTAACTAAATTACTATCTTCTATTACGTAAAACATGGAATTCAAACTTATCACTTCTGAAATAATTTTTAGAATATAAGACTGGATTATCTCGATCATCATAATGCATCTGCTTTAATAATAAGATTGGATCTCCAACCTTTAATTCTAATTTCTCAGCTAAAAAATCATCAGCTATAACAGGAATAATATCTGCAACAGCATAAGTAATATATATATTAACTTCATTCTGTAGAAATTCAAATAATGAAGTTGTTATTCTATCTTTATTGAAATCTTTTGGTAATAGCTTAGAAGGCAAATAATCCTTACAATAAGCTACTGCTTCGCCATTAGCTGTTCTAGTTCTATGTAAAATAGTTAATTTTTCTTCAGGTGATAAATCAAATTCTTTTGCTAAATTAGATGCTTCTTTTTTTAATTCTAATTCTAGCTCAATTGTACCAGCTTTTAAACCCATAGACTCTATAGTCTTGGTAATACTATTTAATTCCTCAATACCACTCTTGAACAATGCTGCTTTTTCTGTAATAAAAGTACCTATCCCTTGTTGACGATTAACCTTACCCTCTTTTTCTAAAACTCTTAATGCTTCTCTTAAAGTAGCACGACTAACCCCAAAATTCTCTGATAACTTCGATTCTGAAGGAAGCCTATCTCCGGGCTTATAATCTCCTTGTTCTATCTTTTCGTCAATTTTCTCTTTAACTAGCATATATAATGGTCTAGAATCTTTTTTTATAATACTCATTTAACCACTCCCTAAAGATAAGGTTATATTAATATATTAAATCTACCTAGCAGACTATTGAGATCAGCAAAAATTCTCTAAAGCTATAAATAAAAAGCTCATAAGTATATGTAAATTAGACAGATGTCTAACAAACGACTATATTTTAACATTAATCCAGTATTAATTCAATCCAATTCAGCTAATTTTTCCCCAAAATCTTGTTTAAATCTTCTTCTTTTATTAAAACTTCTCTAGCTTTACTACCCCTATATTCTCCTACTATATTATCTTTTTCCATTCTGTCAATCATACGTGCTGCTCGATTGTAACCAATTCGTAATTTTCTTTGTAACATAGATATAGAAGCTCTATTTTTTACAACTAACTTGACTGCTTTCTCATATAATTCATCTTTTTCATCATCAAGTTCAATTTTAATATTCTTTTCTTTTATCTTAGCAATCTTTTCGGCATATTCTGGCTTCTTTTGCTCTTTAACAAAGGATACTACTTGTTGCAGCTCCCGATCAGAAATAAATGCTCCTTGTAATCTCTTAGGTTGATTAGAACCAACTGGAGAGAATAACATATCACCCTTACCTAATAGCTTTTCTGCTCCTCCTGTATCCAAAATAGTTCTAGAATCTGCCTGAGATGACAATGAGAAAGAAACTCTTGTAGGAATATTAGCTTTAATCAATCCTGTAATAACATCAACAGAAGGGCGCTGTGTAGCTAAAATCAGATGAATTCCTGCAGCACGAGCCTTTTGTGCTAAACGGCAGATAGCATCTTCTACTTCCTTAGCAGCAACCATCATTAAATCTGCTAACTCATCAATAATTACCACAACATAAGGCAACGGATCGCTTCCTTCTTCTTTTAGTTTGTTATTATAGCTATCGATTCCTCTTGCTCCAGTACCTGCAAACAACTCATATCTATTTTCCATTTCTTGAACAACCCAACGCAAAGCTGTTGCTGCTTTTTTAGAATCAGTAACCACTGGTGCTACTAAATGAGGTATTTTTTGATAAGCACTAAACTCTACCATCTTAGGATCGATTAATAAGAATTTAACTTCATCTGGAGTAGACTTGTACAGAATACTATTGATTACAGTATTAATAAAAACACTCTTTCCAGATCCTGTTGATCCTGCTACTAACATATGAGGCATATCTCCTAAATCAGCAACTACAGTTCTTCCACCTATGTCCTTTCCTAAAGCCATCGTCAACTTAGATTTTGCATTTTGAAATTCAGGTGATTCTAACATTTCACGTAATGTAACCACAGACTGTTGATCATTTGGAATTTCAATTCCTACTGCAGCTTTACCAGGAATAGGAGCTTGAATTCTTACATCAGGTGCTGCTAATGAAAGCGCAATATCATCTGCTAAATTAACAATCTTACTAACCTTTACTCCTGGAGCAGGTTGAATCTCATAGCTGGTAATTGTTGGACCATAATTAACATCACTTACCTCTGCTTGCACACCAAAACTATCTAAAGTATGCCTTAAAACATCTGCCTTATCAATGATTTCAATATCTCTGTCTTCTGCCTCATCTAACAAAGATAAAGGAGGTAATTGATATTCATCCAAATCCAAATGTGGCTGCATAACTTCCTTACTCTCAATTCTTTTATTAATTCTCTTTTTAGGGGAATCATCTTGCCCTATTACAATTTTATTTCTTGTAACTTTTTGCTCACTATTAACTGCAACTTCTTTAAAAGCAGAATTTATTGTATCATTTGAATTGTTCTTTTTACTTTTTTCTTTTTTATTTGAATTAATCATCTTCTTAACTGGCTGATTATATTTTCTCTGTTTACTTTTGTTACTCTTCTTGGTTGTGTTATTTTCTTCTTGTTTTGTACTCTTCTTCTTATTACTATTTCCTGATCTTTTAAATTTATCAATAAATAACCTCACCTTAGATTTCTTCTCATTATTATTCTTCTCTTTTGATATTATCTTCTTAGTGGATTTATTCTTATCTTTAGTAGAACTTTTAGCAAAAAGTCCTATGAACTTTTTAAAATTTTCTTTACACTTAAGAAAAACATTTACTAATAATACATCTAAAACCAATAATATTCCCACTAATGCAAAAGCCGATAAAAGAACATATGTACCATATTCAGCAAAACTCTTTCTTAATATGTATACAAATACTCCCCCTATTAATCCTCCACCTTTTCCTTCTAAAGCAAACTTTAATTCTAGAGGATGTTCGATTTTAAGATGAATAACTGCTAAGGTAACTAAAAAGATTATTATAAATCCTATCGTCCTAGGAGTAAAGCCTATCTTATTTTTACTTCTATAAATCATAGTTAATCCTAAAAAAGCCAAAATAGCAGGGATCCCATAAACTCCTTGACCAATAATATATCTAAATCCTTGATTCAATATATTACCTACAACCCCTACGTCATTAGACCAAAGGCTTAGAAGAATCAAAATAGCCATTACTATTAAAACAATACCACAAAATTCATATTTTCTTTTATTAAAAATCTCTTTTAAAGTTTCTTTCATCCTTTTTCACCTCTGAGTACTTAATTCTATTTTTACCTATCATTTTCCTGCTAAATATCTTTTATAATATTTCATACTCTAGATATAATCTCAGGTAAAAATAAAATTATAAAACGAATTCCATACTGTTCTCTAATAGAATCAAACACAACTATTAAATTTTTCTGAATATTATTCTTATAGCACAATCTTAGAATAATTCAAACAACATACTACAAAAATAAAATAATTATCAAACCTAAAAACCAGCAATAATATGCAAATACACTTAACTTCTCTTTATTTACTAGCTTTAATAATAATTTAATTGAAAAATACCCAGCTATAGCAGAAGCTACCGTACCCAAAACTAATTGTGTTATAGTGTTATTAGCTAAACCCACAGTCATTAAATCCTTGACCTGTAATAAAGTAGCCCCACCAATAACTGGTACAGATAATAAGAAAGAATACTTAGCCGCTAACTTTCTATCCAATCCTTTAAATAATCCCGCTACTATAGTCGAACCAGAACGAGAAATACCAGGTATAATAGCAAAAGCTTGAGCAAAACCTACGACCATTGAATCACTTAATTTCATATCTTTTAAATATCTTTTCTCATTTGTAATTCTATCTGACAGCCACAACAATAAACCTGTAACCAACAAAGTAAATCCTACAACCTTTACAGTATTAAATAATTGCTCAAATATATCTTCAAATAAAATACCAATTATACCCGCAGGTATTGAGCCTAAAATCACATAATAAGTTAACTTTCTATATTCCTCCTTCAAAGTAATCATCCCCAAAATATCATCCCAATAAACAACTACTACCGCTAATAAAGTACCAAAATGTAAAAAAACATCTAAAGTTAAGCCTTCATTAACATTTAAAAAATGTTGAAAAATAACTAAATGTCCTGAACTACTAACTGGTAAAAATTCTGTTATACCTTGTACTATTCCTAAAATAATTACTTTAATCAAATCCATTTTTCTCCTCCTTATAAATAAACCTTCACTTATATATAATTTTTTATTAACTTAATAAATACACCTCTAACCGGTAAGACTAGTACAGTATTGAAAATATTAAACACTGTATGAGCATTAGCAATCTGTCTAGCTAAATTATCACTAGTTAATGTAATAACATTTACAAACAAAGTTAGTATGGGAATAATGACTAAAACACCGAAACTATTAAATAAGATATGGGCCCAAGCTGCTCTTTTAGCAATCTTTGAACTTCCTAAGGAAGCTATAAATGCTGTAATGCAAGTCCCAATATTACTTCCTAAAGCTAAGGTTATTGCTAAATTTAAATTAATCATATTTGCCTTTGCTAAAACAACAATTATTCCTGTCAAAGCACTACTACTTTGGATAATAGCAGTAATTATTAGACCTAGCAAAATACCCAACATAGGTTTAAGACTCAGATATGATAATAGATTCAAAAAAACATCTAAGTCTTTAAAATCACTTATAATATTGCTTAGTATTTCTAATCCAACAAATAAAACAGCAAAACCTAATATTCCCCTTGCTATGTACATCAAGCTTTTCTTTCTACTAAAATAATATAACAAGTAAATTATTATTCCTAAAATTATCACTACCCATAAGTACTCTTCTAATCTAAAAGATATTAACTGTACTGTAATTGTTGTTCCAATATTAGCACCCATAATTACTCCAAAAGCTTGTTCAAGAGATAGTAAATTAGCATTAACTAAGCTAATAATAATTACTGTAGTAGCACTGCTGCTTTGAATAACCATAGTAACTATCATACCAGTTATAATACTTATAAAAATATTATTAGTTAGCGATTTTAATAAATATTCTAATCTTTTACCCGATGCTTTATAAAAACTATCTTTAACACTTTCCATTCCTAACAAAAATAAAATTAGTCCTAAAATAAGCTTTCCGATAAGGATAAATATCATTTAATACATTCTCCTCTCTGTATCACTCCTTTCTAAATTAATATACACTCTAGTCCTATATTATAACATATATTTTATTCCAACAACAATAAATAGAACTTGTTTTTCAATTACTAACTTAGCCTACTTAATAATACTTTATTGAATAATTACAATATAATCATATAAGTATTAAAAAGAACTTCTATTACAATAATATAATAAAAGCTTGTCCAAGATATCTTGGACAAGCTTTTATTATATTATAAAAAGACTGGTTTAAATTCAATCTTTGTCCCTGGTTGATATTGTTGGTTAAGATAATCATTAGGGTCAGAACTAATAACTCTAATTATTTCCCCAGAGTTAGCAGAATCTATCTTAACCTCCATTGTTACTCCATCATAGTTTAATTCCATTCTTTCTTCTATTTCAAAATCTTCATCTGGCCATAGGCCATCTACAAATATTGAATAATGCATTAATCATCACCTTCTAAAGCCTCAATAACACTCTGACGTGCCTTTAATACTTCATTTTCAGAACTACAATCACAACTGCCTTCTTCAAGCTCTTGTGCAGTACATTCACAATCTTTTTCCGCTTTAGGGTTATCAACATCTATTAAGCTACGTAACTTCTTCATAGCATGCCCTAAGCCACCAACTTCATTAATCACTCCTTCTTTAACTGCTTGTTCTCCAACCAAAACTGTACCAACATCCCTTACCAACTCTCCTGTTTCAAACATTAACTTTTTGAATCTATCTTCACTAATTTTAGAACTATTAGATACAAATCTAATTATCCTTTCTTGCATTTTATCAAGATAATCATAAGTTTGAGGTACTCCTATTACCATTCCTGTTAACCTAATTGGATGAACAATCATTGTAGCAGTTTCAGCTATAAACGAATAATCAGCTGCAGTAGCAATTGGTACACCAATACTATGCCCACCACCTAAAACTAAAGATACTACAGGTTTTGATAAGCTGCTTAGCATCTCTGAAATTGCTAATCCAGCCTCGATATCTCCACCCACTGTATTAAGAATAACTAATAACCCTTTAATCTTTTCATTCTGTTCAATAGCAACTAATTGAGGAATTAAATGTTCATATTTAGTTGTTTTATTCTTAGGAGATAAGACAGCATGTCCTTCAATTTGTCCAACAATTGTTAAAGTATGGATATCACTTTCAACCTTTGGTGGAAGATTATTTTGCCCTAGTTGCTTTAAGCTTTGTAATTGATTTTTTATTGTTGCTGCTTTATTAGGTTTAGCCTTTTTTGGATTTTTGGGGTTTATTCTTGGAACTCCTCCAGGATTAGGAATATTCTGATCTTTTACTATTAATTTACCCAAACTCTATCACCCTCCCTATTATATAGATGTTTCAAATTTAAATTTAGGATTTTTTAAAATCCTATTATTTCTTATTATTTAGTATGATTAAATTTATGCTTTATATTCTTTTTTATTATTTTAAAAAATGGTAGTCTTATTTTAAAAACTTATAATTTATATGTTTTTTAGTTTTTTAATTCTAAGTTCTATAGATTTAAAATATATCCATAAAAATTTAACAAGAAATATTTTTTATTAATTTTAATTGGATTTATTTTTTGAAAACCAACTTTCTCATTTTTTAAACTTTAATTAAATCTATATATCAAGGGATTTTTATTTGAAATACAAAAAATGAAAAAAGTAGTTAGCTAAAAAGCTAACTACTTTTTTATTTATACTTCCATTATAATCGGTAAAATCATCGGTCTTCTCTTAATTCTATTATATAAGAAACTATCTAAAGCGCTTCTTATCTTAGATTTCAAAGTAGACCATTCCGTAACATTATTATCTTCACATTCTGAAAGAGCCTTTTCTACTTGTTTAGTAGCATCATTAATCAACTCTCCAGACTCTCTAATATAAACAAATCCACGGGAAATAATATCAGGACCAGCTAATACTTTACCTTCTTTATTAATTGTAACAACTACCATTAAAATACCATTTTCAGAAAGTAATCTTCTATCTCTTAAAACAACACTTCCTACATCTCCAATACCTAAACCATCTATTAATACTCTTCCAGCTTGAACACTACCATTTATATAACCGCTATCTTGGCTTAAAGTAACTCTATCTCCTAAGTCTGGAATAAATATATTTTCCTTTGGAATTCCTACACTCTGTGCCAATTTAGCATGTAAATGTAAATGACGATATTCTCCATGAACTGGGAAGAAGTATTTTGGTCGAGTTAGATTCAACATTAATTTAAGCTCTTCCTGGCTTGCATGACCAGAAACATGAACTCCAGATAATGCTTCATAAATCACATTAGCCCCACGTTTAAATAATTGATTAATTGTTCTCCCTACAGCTTTAGCATTTCCCGGAATAGCTGTGGCAGATACAACAATTGTATCACCTTTCTCAACACTAATTTGGTGATGATCTCCCCTTGCCATTCTAGTTAAAGCAGCCATTCTTTCTCCTTGACTACCTGTCATTAATAAAACAACTTTGTGGTCAGGTAATCTATTTATATCCTTAAGATCTATTAAAAGACCTTCTGGAATATTTAAATACCCTAATTCTAGAGCTATATGGACATTATTAATCATACTACGACCACTTAAAGCTACTTTACGATCATATTTGACTGCAGCATCAAAAACTTGTTGAATCCGATGAATATTAGAAGCAAAACTAGCAATAAATATCTTCTGGGTTGCCTCAACAAAACTATCCTCGATAGTCTTACCAACCTCTCGTTCTGACATAGTAAATCCTTCACGCTCTACATTGGTACTATCAGAAAATAATGCTAGTACTCCTTCATCTCCTAATTCAGCTAATTTGTGTATATCTGCCATCTTACCATCAATTGGGGTCTGGTCAAATTTAAAATCACTAGCATAAACTAGAGGACCTGCTGGAGTATGGATAGCCAAAGCACATGAATCAGCAATACTGTGATTTACTCTTATAAATTCCACTTTAAAAGATCCAATCTCTACTGAATGGCCCGGATATACATGCCTTAAATAAGTATCAGCTAACATATTATGTGACTTAAGCTTTCCACTTAACAATCCTAAAGTTAACTTGGTTCCATACACAGGTGCATCTATATCTTTTAATACATAAGGCAATGCTCCTATGTGGTCTTCATGACCATGAGTAAGTACAATTCCTTTTATTCTTTCCTTATTCTTAACCAAGTATGAGATATCTGGAATAACTAAATCCACCCCATATAACTCATCCTCAGGAAACTTAACCCCGGCATCTACTATTAGGATCTCATTGTTTGCTTCTACTACCATCATATTTTTACCGATTTCCCCTAGACCCCCTAAAGGAATAACTGTAACTTCTCCTATTCTATTGTTTGACATTTATTTAACAAACACCTCCACGATATTAACTTAATTATTTATAGTATTCTATTATAATATTCTAAATTTTTTCTTATCCCGCGCTTTATATTTTATAGATAAGCGAATTGCATTAATAATTTTTAATGTAGTTATTAAAATTCCCTTATATCAGTAAATTTCATATATAATTAATCTAAAACATATATTAAACTCAATAAAATTAACCTATTATAGAAAAATATTCTGCATAAAACATGAAATAAACTGTAATTAACGCTAGTCCTTATTCTCTTTATTTTTTATTTAAGAAGATATTATAATGTCCCGTACTAATTACTCTATTTTCTATTATAAATTATTTTGGACATAAATACAAGTAAAGTTTAGTTTTTTAAATAAATTGAGAATTGCAATATAAAATGCACGTTTTTTTGTGAAACACTTATACCCCATATAATATAAACTTTTAAGCTACTTTTAATTTATTTTCAAAAACTTCATTCGAAGTTTTAAAATCAAACATCTTTCTTGGGTAGTTATTCATCCATTGTTGAATATTTTTAACCTCACTCGTACTAATATCTTTAAAACTGCTTCCTTTTGGCAAAAACCTTCTAATCATCTTATTTAAATTTTCATTACTACCTCTTTGCCAAGAACAATAGGCATCAGCATAGTAATGATTAGTTCTTGGTATATTACTTCCTGTAAATGAAGTCTCTATTCCTTCATAATCATAAAATTCCCGCCCGTTGTCTGTTGTTATCGTCTTAAATAACTCTCTAAACCTTCTTACACCTATTCTTCTTTCAATTCGATCTAATCCATTTATAACTGCTTCTTGAGTCTTATTAGATATTTTTTCTATTATCTCTTTTCGACTATATCTTTCTGTTAAAACTAGTAAGAATGGCTCTCCTTTTCCTTTTTTACCTTCTACTAAGTCCATTTCCCAATGACCTAACTCTGTTCTTTTATTAGCTTCCTCAGGTCTATCTGATATCCTTCTGCCATCTTTTCTCCTCTTAGTTGATTCCTTTTCTTGTCTTTTAGTACCTTTAGATTTTTTATAATTACCATAGACTAACTCATCTCTATTTACCATCAAGATACCTTTGTCTATATAATTGTATATTGTTTTCCAATGTAGCTTAATTTCAAATCTTTCATCTTCCTGTATTTGATTAGCAATTACTTCTGGAGACCATTTATCTTGTTTTATTTTTCTTTCTATAAATCTTGCTAACTCATGTTCCTTAGCTATTTTTATCTTAGTTCCTTTAGCTGTAGCATTTTTATCATAGACTTTTTGCGCTATTTCAGCATCATATTCTATTCTTGTCGTATAATCAGAATTTAATAATTTTAATTCACCTTTCTTAAGCTCTCTACTTATTGTTGTTCTATGTTTTCCTAACTCTTTTGCGATCTCCTTATCTTTCTTACCTTGAATATTATATAAATGCTCTATTATTTTCCTATCTTCCAAAGTTAGGTGTTTTCCTTTTTTACTTTTTCTGTTATAATTATTTTGACACATATTTTAATACCTCACTTTATGTTATTTGTGGTTATTTAACATTATATATGAGGTATTTCTATGTGTCACTTTTTATTTTTTGATCTACCTGTGCATTTAATTATACAATGCTTCTTTATTTATTTCTTAATAGTTCTTAATAATTTTTATAATTTTTTCTAAACTTAATCAAAAAAGCCATAACTATCCAAAGTATCTTTTAATTTAGCCTCAAGCTTTGAATCAAGATTTACTAACGGTGGTCTCAATCCACCAACATTCTTACCTAATAAATTCAAGGAAGCCTTAATAGGTATTGGATTAGTAGTAATAAACATTGTATTAAACAATTGATTAAGCTTAGCATTTGTTTTAGCAGCAGATTGAAGTTTACCAGCCTTAAAATCACCGATCATAGTTTTTATTTGATTACCAACCAAATGAGAAGCAACACTAATTACTCCTTCTCCACCAATAGATAATATCGGCAAAGTTAAACTATCATCACCACTGTAGATCTTAAAACTATCATCAGTTAAACTTCTAATCTTAATTGCTTGATCAATATCTCCACTTGCTTCTTTGACTGCAACTATATTCTCTATTTCTGCCAATTTCGCTATAGTTTCTGCTTCTATATTTCTACTAGTACGACCAGGTACATTATAAAGCATCACAGGTAAATCAATTTCTTTAGCAATTAATTTAAAATGATTATATAACCCAGCTTGTGGAGGCTTATTGTAATATGGAGTTACAAGCATAACACCATCTACTCCAATTTCCTCCGCCTTCTTACTAAACTCAATACTCTTTTGAGTAGAATAAGAGCCAGTTCCAGCAATTATAGTAGCTTTATCACCAATAGTTTCTACTATTAATTTTAATAATCTCTCTTTTTCTTCTATAGTTAAGGTAGGTACTTCACCAGTAGTACCTAAAATCACCAAACCATCAGAACCATTACTAACTAAATATTCAGCCAATTTTAGAGCCTGATCATAATCTACCGTTAGATCTTCTTTAAAGGGTGTAACCATTGCAGTTAATACTTCACCAAAGCTCATATAAACACCTCCAACTTCTAATCACCTAATCCAAAATAATCATGTAAAGCACATAATCCACTCTCTTCATCCTCATCCCTAATTAAACAAGAAATAGTTGTATGTGAATCTGTAGTTTGATAAATAGAAATACCTGCTTCTGTTAATGCTTCTACAACTTTAGCCATAATACCAGGAACTCCTGTCATTCCTGCTCCAACAACAGATATTTTTACAAAATCATTGAAGACTTCATACTGGTAATTACTTTCATTTAATAGACCACAAGCTTTCTCTACTGTGTCCTTATTAATCATAAAGGTAATAACTTCAGGTCTAACATTAATAAAATCTACACTAATATTTCCTTCAGCTAAAATTCGAAAGCAACCTAATACACTAGTACTTTCTAAAAGTGTAGATGGTCCTTCATGATCTTTAGGAAAAACTTTAACAAATGATAAATTGGATCTACTTGTCACTCCACTTACTGGTCTATCTCCTTTTATCTCTACCTCTTCCTGCTTAAAAACATCAGAAATCACTGTACCCTGAGCATCACTAAAGGTTGATCTCACAATTACTGGCACCCTTTCTCTCATAGCTATTTCTGCAGCCCTTGGGTGAATAACTCTAGCACCTTGATAAGCCAATTCACAGACTTCATTATAAGTAACATGTTTTAGAGTTTTAGCATTTGGTACTATTCTTGGATCTGCTGTCATTACACCTTCAACATCAGTATAAATTTCCACCATTTCTGCATGTAAAGCAGCTCCTAGTGCACAAGCAGTAGTATCTGATCCACCTCTACCTAAAGTAGTGATTTCTCCATTTTCTGAAACCCCTTGAAATCCTGCTATAATAGGAATTTGATTAGAATCTAATATATCTAATATGCGCCGTGCATTAATTTCCTTAATTCTAGTGTCTCCAAAATTTTCATCAGTTATAATGCCAGCTTGAGCACCAGTTAAAGGCTCAGCCTCATAACCTCTAGCTCTCAAAGCTTGAGCAATAATTACAGTAGAGATAATCTCTCCACAAGACATCAATAAATCCTTTGCTCTAGGTTCTATTGTATCATAAACACCTTGAGCAAAATTAATTAAAGTATCTGTAGCATAAGGTGCTCCTTCTCTTCCAATTGCAGATACTACGATAACAGGTTTATAGCCCTGATTTATAGCATTTATAATCTTATCAATTACTTGCTCTCTTCTTTCATCAGTTGCTACAGATGAACCTCCAAATTTCTGAACTACTATATTAGGCATTCACTCACCCCACTTTATCCTTCAATCAGCCTCTCAGCAATTTGAATTGTATTTAAAGCGGCTCCTTTTCTTAAGTTATTAGCAACAATCCATAGATTTAAGCCTTTTTCAATTGTATTGTCTTCTCTGATTCTACCGACCAATACATCATCAGTACTTTCAGTATCTATTTGCATTGGATAAGCTAACTCTTCTGGTTTATCTACTACTCTTACTCCAGGAGCATTATCTAACAATTCTTTAGCCTCTGAGACAGTTAATTTTTCTTTTGTTTCTATATTAACAGCTTCAGCATGACCATAAACAACCGGCACTCTAGCAGCTGTAGCCGTTACCTTAATACTATCATCACCCATAATTTTTTGAGTTTCGTTAACCATTTTCATTTCCTCTTTAGTATAGCCATCATCAAAGAAAATATCAATATGTGGCAATACATTAAAAGCAATTTGATAAGGATATACATTAGATTCAGCTTTTTCACTAGCTAAAATAGCTTTCGCCTGCTCTCTTAATTCATCTATAGCAGCTTTCCCAGTTCCAGATACAGCCTGATATGTGGATACTACAATTCTATCAATTCCAACTTTATCATAAATAGGCTTTAAAGCTGCTACCATTTGAATTGTAGAACAGTTAGGATTAGCAATAATTCCTTTATGCTTAAAAATATCCTCTGGATTTACCTCAGGTACTACTAAAGGAGCCTCAGGATCCATTCTCCAGGCACTACTATTATCAACAACAACAGCTCCTCTTTTTGCTGCTTCAGGAGCAAATTTCTTACTAACTCCACCTCCTGCACTAAATAATGCAATATCTACACCTTCAAAAGATTCTGGAGTAGTTGCTTCCACAACATACTCTTCACCTTTACAAGTTAACTTTTTACCTTCAGATCTTTCACTTGCTAAAAGCTTTAAATTATCAAAAGGAAAATCTCTTTCTTCTAAAATTTTCAACATCTCTCTACCTACTGCTCCAGTTGCACCTACTACCGCTACATTATACTTCTTCATACTCAATACCTCCCAAATTATTTTAGTTTAGAATTTATAATTGACAATTTAGAATTAAAACCAAGCAATAAAATACATTTAAATTTATAAAATTAACAGCAATACTTTCAATTATTCACCTATAAGTCTTTGGCTAATTTTCTTATTATTAACTAATATTTTTGATAATTAATAATTCTCCATTGTTCTTATATTCCTTTGTATTCGATATAAACCGGCTTTAATTGTCTCCCTTCTACTCCATACTCAATAGTTTCTAAAAGCAAATCTGTCCTTACTAATAAAGAACCAATAGTATTATTTTGTCCAAATGGAAGCAAATAAATATTCTTACTATTTAATAAAGTTCCTATATCTTTAGAGTTATCCTCTAATTTATTATCATTTTTAATAGCTAAAACTACTGGACACTGATTTACTAACTGATTCTTTACCATAGTTGAAACTAAATCATCAACTATGTTATTAGCAACTTTAAATATTATATTTTCATTACAAGAAGCTACCACTATCATATCAAAGCTATCTTGTAATGATAATTCTTCAGGGTTAACTATTAACCTTTCTCCATCTACTATCGAAAGTAAACTTTTATTAGCTATTCTTTCAATTTTAGTATCTTTATCCTGAAGCAATTCAGATATAATCAGATAAACTTTTGCATCTAATTCTATTAAGCTTTTTATAGTATCAATCAATTCATCTCTTATATCCTCATCATCTCCAGTTAAAACAAAAGCAATCCTCTTACCTTCAACCCCCACAGACAAGCACCTCCATAAAATTCTCTATTATAGAGAGTCTTAACTCCCCCCACTATTCTCTATTTTTTAACTTTTAAGAATTGTAGGATAAGCTAATACATTATATGTATCTTCTATTTTACTAGTGCTTGTCTTAGCAAAATTATTAATTCACATTTAATATTATATCATAAAGTTAAAGTATGTCACATACGCCAAAAATATAATTTCTTCGAGATTAAATATCCAATAACTTTTCAAATCCATATACCAATCCTTCTATATCTTCTATCTTTCTAATTGCCAATTTAAGCCCTGGCATAAAAGATTCACGACTGATCGAATCAAAACGTATAGTTAGAGTTTGACCTAAACTTCCAAGTATAACCTCTTGATGAGAAACTAAACCTGCTAAACGCACACTATGAATATTAATACCATTTATTTTCCCACCACGCACTCCAGAAATTTTTTCAATCTGCTCTATATCATCTTCTTGATTTTGATTTTTTTTAATTGCTTCCGCAGTCTTAACAGCTGTTCCAGAAGGAGATTCAAGCTTACGATTATGATGAAATTCTATAATTTCTATATCATCCATAAATTTAACCCCCTGCTTGGCAAAGTGCATCATCAATACTGCTCCAATAGCAAAATTAGGCGCAATTAAAATATTATTTCTCTCTATATTTAATTCTCTTATTTGATCTAATTCTTCTTCAGAAATACCAGTAGTTCCAATTATCATATCTATTCCTTGGCTTATAGTAGTTTTAATATTCTCCATAACTACTTCAGGATTAGTAAAATCTATTACTAAATCTGGATTAGTCTTTGATATTACTGATTTCAAATTGTCATTTATTTTAACCCCGGGACTATCTAGTCCTAGAATTTGATGAATATCTTCTCCCTTTCTACTAACATCAACTGCACCTACTAATTCAAAATCTTGAACCTGTTCAATCATCCTAACTACCGTTCTACCCATATTACCATTAGCACCAACCACTACTATCCTTTTCATAACTTCCACCCCACTCTTTTTCCTTAAGAGTTAAGAATTAATAATTGATAGTTGGTATCTATAAATATATACCAAACTATCAACTATATAAACTTAAATTTCAAAGTGATTTAGATTCCTTTATACTCAATAACAACCGGCTGAATCTGCTTACCTTCCAAAGCATATTTAACTGTATCTACAATTAAGTCCATTCTAGATACTAGTGAATTAGGTTTTCCTTCGGGATTATCTTGACCAAAAGGAACAAAATAAATATTTGGTGTATTGATAAGATAACCTAAATTCTTAGCATTGTTCCCTAACCCATCATTGGTAGCTATCGCTAAGATAACCGGACGTTCATTTCGCAACTGCGCCTTCATTGCCATAACTACCGCACTATCAGTTATAGCATTGGCTAGCTTGGCAGCACTATTACCAGTACAAGGAGCAACCACTAACAAATCAAATAAGTTTCTAGGACCTATGGGTTCAACTTCTGGAATAGTAGTCATCGGTTCATTGCCAGTAATCTCTATTACCTGAGACCTCCATTTTTCTGGATTTCCAAATCTAGTTTCATGAGTTAATACTGCTTCTGATAATATAGGGGTCACGTCAAATCCTATATCTACTAACTCTTGCATAGCAGGCATAGCTTTGGCTAATGTACAGTGAGAACCAGTCAAAGCAAAACCAATACTTTTACCTGTAAATTCCATAGATAAGCACCTCCTAAATAATGCTATTCCAATATTAAGCGAGGGATAATCTTACCTAAAATTTGTCCTGCACTTCTAGGAGAAACCTTGCCAGGTAATCCTAAAGCCAACTCAGCTTTAATTCCAAGTCTTTTAGCTGCTTCAAAATTAGTACCACCTGGATAAGATGCTAAGTCAATAATCATTGCCTCAGATTTTACTCTTTCTAATAATTCTCCATTTAGAATTAAAACTGGGACTGTATTAAAAATAAAATCAGCTTTTGATATCTCATTAGCTAAATCTTTAAAGTCAACAGGATTTAAACCCATTTCTAATGCTCTAGCTAAATCTTTAGGTTTACGAGCAACTCCATAAGTATTGCTTCCCATTCCTTTTAACATTCTAGCTAATGTTATACCAACTCTTCCTAAACCTAAAACAAAAGAATTATTATTATGTAGGTTAATTGGCATTTCTCTAATAGCTATTTCAATAGCTCCTTCAGCAGTTGGTATAGCATTTAAAATAGCTAATTCATCAAGAGCAGCTAATTCTATCAATTCAATATCGTACTCTTTACACCATTCTTTAATCTTTGGTTTAGCAAACCCTATAAAGAATTTACTCCCAGCATTCAGTTGAGCAAAAAAATCTTCTGTTAAGATAACTTCTCTATCACTAAAAGTCTTTTTTACTTGATAGCTATCATTAGTACCTGTCATAGGAGCAATTATAGCATCTAGATCCATATCTAATTCTTCTAATGAATTAACTACTGTTAAATTTTGAACACCAACTCTTAGTGAATGACCAAGCACCTGCAAATCAGCGCCTTCTTTTAATAATATAGACAATAATTCTATCTCTCTATCATCTCCACCTAAAAGAGCAACCTTCTTATTAGCTAACCTTTTGAGAGTCATATTTTATCCCCCTTTCTTCAATTAATCAATAACATTATATGTTTAATTAACTTAAGTGTGCTTGTCTATGCTTAATTATAAAGATTTGACCTTTTACTTTGTAAATACATTTTTAAAAAAACAGACTAAAGAAAATCTACTTATAACAGCTTGAAAGTTTATTAAATCTCAATCAAATTATCTAATCCATAAACAACACCTTCAATTTCATCTAACTTTCTAACAGCTAATTCAACACCTGGCATAAAAGATTTACGATTAATTGAATCATGTCTAATAGTTAAAGTTTGACCCAAACCTCCAAAAATAACCTCTTGGTGAGCAACAAAACCTGGCAAACGTACGCTGTGAATATTAATATCATCATGCTCTCCACCACGAGCACCTGTTATCTTTTCAATCTCTTCTACTTTTTCCTTCTTTTTAGAGAGATTCTTGCTAATTAACTCAGCAGTTTTAATTGCTGTTCCCGATGGAGCATCAATCTTTTTATCATGATGTAATTCAATAATTTCTACATTATCCATAAGCTTAGCTGCTTGTTGAGCAAATTGCATCATTAAAATTGCTCCAATAGCAAAATTAGGAGCTATGATAACTTTATTTCCATTCTCTTGACTCATTTTTTCAATTTTTTCTAAATCTACTTCAGTAATTCCAGTAGCTCCTACTACAATATCTATTCCCTTTTGACTAGTTAATTTAATATTATCCATAACAACTGTAGGATTAGTAAAATCAATTACTGCATCTGCTTGAGTTTGATCTAAAGTCTCAGCTAAATCATCACTAATTCTTACAACAGGGGCATCTAAACTTAACAATTGATTTATATCCTCTCCAACTCCTGTAACATCGACCGCTCCTACTAGTTCAAAATCATCCTTCCCAGCAATCATTCTAACAACCTCTCGACCCATCTTTCCATTAGCTCCAGATACTACTATCTTCTTTAGCATATTCTCACTCCTTTTAATTTAGTGACTAATAAAAAGTATTATTTATTTTATTACCTCTTACTATAAAAAGCGATTGGTAGTACTACCAATCGCTTTATAAAAATAAAGGATAAGATAGCCCCCCACTAGATAAGCTAGTGACAGTCTTATACCTATTAAGTACAAGCCCAACTAAGCTAGATAGCTAATCATAGCTTAATTTCGGCAAAAATCCCTTTCACTATAGATCTACACTAGCTAGCTCCTTATAGATACTGATGATTTTTGCTCCTCAATCTTAATCTCATTCATATTATTTACTTTTAATTTAGGTATGAACATAAAATACTAGATAGTTAAATTATATATGATAAAATCTATATTTATGTAAGCACTTCAAAAATGATCAACTAATAAGATCATCATTTATAAATAACTCTTGAGTAATATTATATAACTTGTTAATTATTTTCTAATATTTAATTACTTTTGTCAAGCTTATTTATAAAATTTTATAAATAAATTTCAAGAGTGAGAGATTTATTTCTCTCACTCAATTATTCTTTATTAATGAGTAGCTACATCATAAGATCCAGCATCTTTTAATTTAGCAGCAACATCATTAATTTTTTCTTGCTCTGTGTCTTCTACCGCTACTAAAATATTACCACCTTCAACTTCACCAGCATACCTTTCACCCTCTTGCTGGTCAATTCCATAATCAACTAAACCACCTGTAACACCACCTGCTGCAGCACCTGTTAAACCTGCTGCTATAGGTCCAGCAGCTAACACAGGTCCTAAACCAGGAATTGCTAATAATCCAGCACTAGCTAAAACACCTGCCACTCCTCCTATAGCTCCACCTGTAGTAGTTCCATCTACTAAATTTTGTCCTTCAGCTCCCATTTCCGCTCCAGCTTCAATGTCCTGATCTTCACCATTCTTTGCTACTAGTGAAATCTTATCTTCAGATATTCCTAGATCTTTGATACTACTAATTGCACTTTTAGCTGCCTCTTGATCATTGAATAATCCTAAAACTTTTGGCATATCTTTAGCTCCTCCTATAGTAAATTTGGGCATATTTATGCCCTCCTTTTTGGGGATTTAATATTACAGTTATATTTTATCCAAATAAGTGTCTAATATTCTGCATGGCTCAAATATTGATCATAATCAGTTGAATTCAAATCTACAATTATTACTTCATCTCCAATCTTAATTACTGTACTCCAAGGAATAAAAAAGTGCTTAACTGTGGAAAATAAACTAAAGACCCCACCTTGTTGTGGAATCATAATTGATTCTAGCTCACCTGTGTTAGGATCAAAGGTTAATTCCGTTCCAGCAACCATTCCTAATCTACTACCATCATTAATATTTATAATCTCTTTTCCTTCTAATTCGGTTAAATTCATTATTTCTCCCCTCCAGTTTATTAGATACTTCTTATATATTCTTAAATTCCATTTAGAAAAGTAATATCTAATATTATATTTATGTTAGAGCATGAAAAAAATATTAATAATTTGGGTTTTATCTATTAGCTAAAGTGTTCTATTATAAATTAAAATGAAATAAACCCAAGATATATAAATAGAAAAATAGCACATATATATGTGCTATTTTTCTATTTATATATTATATTGAGATCATTTAAAGTTATAATAATTTTCAAACTTATAATTATTATACCCCAGTATGACCATAACCTCCCTCACCACGTTTAGAATCAGATAATTGCTCTACTTCTTCCCATTCAACTGTTTCATATTTTTGAACAATCAATTGCGCTATTCTATCTCCTTTATTAACTTTAAACGCTTCTTTACCATGATTAATTAATACAATACCAATCTCTCCTCTATATCCAGGATCAATTGTTCCTTCAGCATTTAAAACTGTAATTCCATGCTTTAATGCTAATCCACTCCTAGGTGCTACTTTTCCCATATAACCCTCTTCTAAACTAATGGCAATTCCCGTTTTAAAAATTTTATACTCACTTGGCTTTAAAACTCCTTCTTCAATCGAACATAAATCCATCCCTGCATCTTCTATACTACCATGTTGATACTCTGGTAAAATAGCTGCATCATTTAATCTTCTAATCTTAATTTTCATCATTTGCCCCTCCAAAAATTACTATTATTAAATTTAATTTTATCTTTTATCGATTATTATGTCAACATCGAAATGAAGTATCAGTCCTCTTCTAAAGAACCTAAAATATTTATGGTCAATTGATTATAAATCACCTTGGATTTAATTATAATTGGATTAGAAAAATTATTCTTAAACTTAAAATCTAAATAATCCCAAGCAACTGCTACATCTTTTCCATCAGGAACATAAGTAATATCTTTCGAATGAATATGCCTTTCTATAATCTGAAACTCATCAGCTTTTAATGCATTAAATAATGTACTAGATACCTGACAGATTCCACCACCAATACCTAAGCTTAATTCTCCATTAATAATCTCAGGAGCTTCTTTAAATCCTTTCTCCTTAGTTCTAGGCCCTACTACTTTATTAAAAGAGAATACTTCTCCAGATAAAAGTAATCTATTATTAATCAATTCAGATGCTAATTTTATATTTTCTTTTCTACCATCACTTCCTCTTACAGTTGTAGTATAGTTTCCAATTTTTTTATTTATCTTTTCTATATCTTCTTTATATAAATAAGGCTTTATTTTATATTTAATCTCCTTTATTTTAGAATTTTTCTCAACTTCAAATATTCTATTCCCTGTAGCAGTAATATCAATTATCTCTCCATAAGATTCAGAAACAATCTCTCCACTATCATGATCTATAGTAGCATTAACAGGATATAAGATGCTATCTTTGGAGTAATAATACAGCAAAGATTCAACTTCACTTCTCAAATATCTACTCAAATCTTGATTTTCAAAATAAACATTTTCCTCTACACCCCAAATAATACGAAGTAACTTATCTACTTCTGCAACTAATCCCAAAATCAAAATACCAATTAAAATAATAACTATTAATATAATTAATCCTCTTTGAATTGTATACATAGAACCCTTTCTTTTAGCCATGATAATTTTCCTATTCCAACAATTCAGAAACAGTAACTAGCTTATAACCCTTTGCTTGTAGCTTTTCTATAATTTGTGCTAAAGCTTGAGAAGTAGGTTTAGTTGGATGCATTAATACAATTCCTCCATTTTGTGCTTTACTTAGTACTCTATTAATAATTACTTCTGGTGCTGGTCTTTGCCAATCTATTGTATCAGCACTCCACATTATAGTTTTGTAACCAGCTTCAGATGCAACCTCAGAGATTCTATCATCTACTTCCCCATATGGTGGAGCAAAAAGATTAGTTCGTATACCAGTAGTCTTATATATCAATTCTTCATTATCCTTAATTAATTTAATAAGTTTATCCTTAGATAATTTTTTGGGATGTAAATGTCGATAACCATGATTACCTAACTCATGGCCACGTTCTTTAATCTCTTTGGTCTTATCGGGAAATTTCTCAACCCAACGTCCAATAAAAAAAAAGGTAGCTTTTACTTGATATTTATCTAAAGTATCTAACATTGATGGAAGGTATTCTTCTCCCCAAGCTACATTAATAGTTAAAGACATTGCTTTCTTAGCTGCTGGCCCTTGATAATAAGCCTTTTCTTGTGGATTAAAAACAGCCTGTTCTTGAATTTGATCAGACTGATCAAAGTGTAAAACCCCAAAACTTAATAACATTACTACTCCTATTAACCCTAACAGAACATCTCTGTTTAAGGGTAAATAAAATATTTTAACCTTTCGTCTAGACACTATTTTTCAACTCCTCTCTTTTTCTGAATTCCAGAATAACTCTCTACATAATAATCTTTAAGATAAATTAATTTAGATAGGGGTACAACTTTATAACCTCTTCTTTTTAGTTCAGGCAGTATTTTTCTTAATGCTTGTGGCGTGTTTTGACCATTATTATGCATCAAGATAATAGAACCAGCTTCAATATTATCTAATACACGCTTAACAATATAATCAGTACTTACATCCATCCAATCATGGGAATCAATACTCCATTGAATTGGATAGTACCCTAACTCTTCACAAGTTTTGATTAAAAGATTATTATATTCTCCAAAAGGTGGTCTAAATAAAAACGGCTTCTTTCCAGTCAAATCCTTAATTAATTCTCCAGTTTTATTTAACTCTACTTCTATTTGTTCTCGATTTAAAGAAGCCATATGTGGGTGAGTATAACTATGATTTCCCACTTCATGTCCATTAGCTGCTATCTCTTTTACCAAGTGAGGATATTCTTCTAGCCAATTGCCACCAAAAAAGAAAGTAATATTAACATTATTTTCTCTAAATATCTTCAATAATTCTGAGGTATTTTTTGACCCCCACATCCCATCTAAAGTAATAGCAACCTTCTTTTCTGAAGTATCTACTTTATAAATTGGAACTAGTTTATTATTGCTAACCCTGATTGCTTGATGATTAAAGATATCATTAGTAACTAAGCCCAATAAAAAAAAACTAATACTTAGTACAACAGAGAAAATCAATAAGTCTTTCTTAGTTAAATCTATTTCCACTAATAACCTCCTCCTTCTCTGCTATCTATTTATTCAAAAGCATTATAGAATATAACCCTTGCAATAAATTATAAGTACTTTATTCAATATACATATACATCAAATTAATATAATATATGTTATATCTAATATAGGTTATGAGGAAATAGTAAAATGGAATATTTTTCTCTGAATATTATTAATTCTTATTAATATACTTTTATAACCCTAACTTATATAAAGGATGTTTATTATGAAAAGCTTAAAAGTATATTTTATTTCACCTTTAGCTATTATATTATCTTTATTATTTATATTTATCTTGAGCATTGCTATTACTTTCACAGTAAAAAGTACCGAAAATTATTCAAAACTAGATAAGACTATCATAATTGATGCTGGACATGGTGGAATAGATGTAGGAGCTAATAAAGCTAATATTTTAGAAAAAGATATCAATCTAGCCATAGCTAAAAAATTGGACACTTTTTTTAATGATAGGGGAAGTATTAAAACAATTATGATCAGAACTGAGGATAAATTATATGAAGATGATCGTAACAAAGATATTGTTCACAGAGCAGAATTAATACAAGAAAGTAAAGCTGATATTTTAATTAGTATACATGTAAATAGCTTTCCTAGTTCTCAATCCTTTGGAGGACAGACTTTTTATAAACCCAAATCTGAAAAAAGTAAAGAACTAGCAAATTTCGTTCAAGAAAAATTAATAGAAATCCAACCTAAAAATTATAGAAGAATAAAAGAAGGACCTTACTATATACTACGCAAAAGCAAAATTCCCTCTGTTATTGTAGAAGTTGGCTTTATTAGTAACCCTGAAGACAGAAAGAGAATATCAAATTCTAAAGAACAAGATAAAATTGCACAAGGTATAGGTGAAGGAATTATTAATTATCTAAATCATAATTTAAAAATAAATCCTCAGGATAAACCTAGCTTGGGAAATAATAATATCAAAAATAGCATAAAACTTTACTTTGGTGATTATTCCTTCAAAGAAGAAGAAAAACTATCTAGTGAAGAGATTAATTTGAAAAATTTAAAAGTTATTAATCTAAACAATATTTCACCTATTGAAGCTTTAGCTACTCATGTTATTAAAGAATTATTAAAAGGGCCTCATCTTAAGCACCACTTCAAGTTAATTCCTAACTCTACAAAACTATTAGGAATTAATATTATTGATAATATAGCCTATATCAATTTCAATCAAGAATTTATAAATAATAATACAAGTGGTATTGGAGAATGGTTAAAAATAAGATCTGTGATAAAGACCATGACTCAGATACCAGGAATTGAAAAAGTACAACTTTTAGTAGAAGGAAAACACTTAAGTACTAGTCATTTTTTCTTAGATCATCCACTAAACTAAGTACTAAAATATAACTAAAAATAGAAGATTCATACTGGTTAATTAAAGTTAAATATCCAGTACTAGAACTTAAATATAGGATAAAACAAATAAAAGTAGAGTGAAATTTCACTCTACTTTTATTGATCAATAATAACCTTAGATAGCAGATCAAATAGTTATACTTCTAACTAAAATCTAATAAACTTAATACTAACATTAAATATAAACTTTTTAAATAAAATAAGTATTATTATTGCTATTAAGAACAGAGTTAATACTGGACTAATAATAAGTAATGAAGATAACAAAACAGCAGTTAATACTTCTACACTCAATAAGTTAAAATTATTTGAAGCAACATCTCTTAATCTAATAACATTTTTTATTTTATTTCTACTTGCTTGAACAACAGTAGAAGTACCACCACCTGCAATAATAGCTAATGACCATTGCAATAAAGGACTGACATCCACTACAAAAGAAGACATTACAATAGTTCCTGCAATTGCAGTCACTGTAGTAGAAATACTGCTTAAAAAACTTTCAACTTGAGGTATATAATAAGCAATCATTTCTAAAATTGTAGCAATTGTGAATACATACAAAGCAGAATCACTACCTATCCATTGAAAATCACTCGCTAATTCAAGATTTCCTGTTAAAGCAGAGATGCTCATAACTAACAAAGGAATAAATACCCTAAAACCACAAGCTGCACTTAAGCCTACTCCAATTAACATACTTAAGATTAAATTCAATCTTATCATCTCCAGATCTCTTTACATATATCTAATCTGCCTAACTAACATCATAGCTACTATATCATCTATTTAGTAAAATATATGATTATTAAATAGATTTTAGACTAGTTAATTATTATAAATGATACCTTGTAAATAGCATATTAGTAACAAGTAACTAATAATAGAGGACAAGTTAATAGATTTTTAGTTCTCCCAAATATTGAATACTATTATAATATTAATCTTAGCATGAGTATCTTCTATAAAATCCAAAAAAACAAAAAGAATCTCTCTTAATATTAAGAGAGATTCTTTTCTTATCCTGCGAAATAATGTCTTCCAATTTTAGTGATAATAGGTCTACTATAAATCCACATAGAGGTTACTTTTGCTGGATTATAATAGAAGGTAGCTCCATAACTTGGATCCCATCCTTTTAAAGCATCTTTAGCAGCCTTCATTGCTTGGCTATTAGGTTGTAACCAAAACTGTCCATCATGAACAGCTGTAAAAGCCCACGGTTGAAAGATTACTCCTTTGATCGTATTTGGAAATTCTTTATCTTTAACCCTATTTAAAATCACAGCAGCAACCGCCACTTGCCCTTGATAAGACTCTCCTCTTGCTTCAGAATAAACTGCTCTTGCCAACAAGTTAAGTTCTTCTTGATTTACTGGCATAATATACTTACTGGCTTTAACTGCTTCTACACTATTATTAACTTTATACAAATTTTTAGCAGCATAACTAAAAGTGGTCTTACCTAACAATCTATTAATTGTCTCTCTACCTGCAAAACCATCAATCCTTAGATTCTGATCACTTTGAAAGTTAATAACCGCCTTCTCAGTTTCTTTTCCATAAACACCATCAACCATACCTGGATTATAACCCCAATGGCTTAATTTCGTTTGTAATTGTCTAACATCATAACCTGTACTTCCAAAATATAAAATTCTATCTCCTAAAGAGGCTGCTTCACTAACCATAGTCAATCCTATTATTACTAACATAACTACAAGTAACGAAATAGTAAATTTCCTATTCAATATCATCTACCTCCTTAATGTCTAAATTTATAGCCTTTTGACTTTGTTTATTATATATAAAAGCATTAAATTTATCAAAGTAATTTTTTGGATATAAAAAATAAAAAGCAAGGTGCTAGTTAACTAGCACCTTGCTTTTTATTTCATAAAGACGTGATTTCCTATTTGAACAAGAACCTTCCTTGTCTTAAACCACCATTGATGCTTAGCTGTACGTGGATTATAAAAATACTGAGCACCCCTAGTAGGATCTTCACCTCTTAAAGCAGCTCTTGCAGCTTGATAAGCCGTTCTATTAGGTCTTAAATTAATCTGACCATTAGCAACTGGACTAAACTGTCTAGGTTGATAAATCACATCAGTTATATTATTTGGAAAATAAGAGCCAATTACACGATTTAAAATTACTGCTCCTACAGCTACTTGTCCAACATAAGGCTCTCCACGTGCTTCTCCATAAATTAGCCTAGCCAAAAGTTCAAATTCTCGATTACTTATAGTATGATATAATACCTCTTTAGGAGTTAAATTATTAATAGGTAGTTTAATTTGATCTCCCAAGCGAATCATATTATTATCTAAATCGTTTAACTCTTTAAGCACACTAATACTAGTATTAAATTCCTTAGCCAAATCGTATAGATTATCTCCGCGTTTAATATAATAATTTAAAGTCTTCAACCCACTTAAATCAAATCTTTTTTTATTTTTCTTCTTTTCTATTTTTACTTTATATTCTTGATTCAAATCTAATTTATATTCACTTAACTCATCTCTTTTAGTATAAAAAGAGAATTTATCTTGTGTTTGTTCAGGAATTTCATAATTCTGTGGGATAATTAATTTATCACCTACTTTAATAAATTCATTTTCCTTTAAATCATTGGCCTCCCTAATTTGATCTATAGTTACATCAAATTTATGAGCTAAGTTAATTAAAGCATCACCTTGTTCTACAGTATAAATCAATTGAATTTGAAATATAGGTGTGGCAAAACTCACTTGTGCAATTATAAAAACCGACATAAGGCATATAAATAAAATAAATTTAGATTTTATCATTGATAACTAATCTACCTCCCTATATATTTGATTTGATATGACTATTATATAGATTTTCGACATCCCTTTTTTATATTCCTACCTGATTAAATTGATTTTTCAATTTTATTAGTCAAATCTCCTAAACTATCAATTAATATCTGACAATCTGAAGGAAGAGACCTTAAGAAAATATTCCCATAACTTTTGCTTATAACTCTATTATCTAACATAACAATCCAACCCTTATCCTCTTTAGTTCTAATTAGTCTACCAAAGCCTTGTTTAAACTTGATCACAGCTTTAGGCAGCATATATTTATAAAATGAATTTTCACCTTCTGCTTTCAATTGTTCTACCTTAGCTGCTACTACTGGTTCACTTGGTACTACAAAAGGTAGTTTTACTATAACTACACAACTAAGTTTTTCACCTGGTATATCTACTCCCTCCCAAAAACTAGAGGTACCTAATAATACTGCTTTTTCACTCTTTTTAAATTCTTCAACTAGATAACGTCTAGATTTTAAACCTTGACAATAAATATTATCCACTTCCAATTTCTCTAACTCATCATTTAAAGAATGATAAACTTTATTTAACATTCCATAAGAAGTAAATAAAAATAATGTTCTACCTTTAGTAGAGCGAACTATCTCTTTAGAACTAGCAATAACTCCATTGATAAAGTCAGATTGATTTGGTTGAGGTAAATCTTTAGCAATACCAATTTTTAATTGCTTACGATAGTTAAAGGGGCTTCCAACTTCTAGAGTCTCTACATCATGTTCTATTAACCCCAAACTTTCTTTTACAAAATCAAAAGAATTATTTACTGTCAACGTAGCTGAGGTTAAAATTACAGAATCCATCTTAGATAATAAATTATCATGTAGTTCTTGGCCAATATTCAAAGGAGCAGAATGAAGACTACACCTTTCTCCTTGATTTTCTAACCAATAGACATAATCCTCTTCAGGATAATTAGCTATCTCAGCTATATTTTCACCTATTTCAAGAATTGAATCTATATTTGCCTTTAACTCTACTGTTAAAACATCAATTTCTTCTATTTCTTCGTCATAATTTATTAAATCATTTAATAGATCACTTAACATTTTTCCTAATTTATTTAAATTAATTAATAAATTTTCAAATTCAACCAGTAAAACTTCTTCCCAGAATTTATCTTTTCTAGTTTCTTTTATTAGCCTCAACTTCTTCTCTCTATTACCACTTTTCTTATCAATAAAAGATATTAAATTATTAAACAAACTCTGTCCTAAATCATTTATCTTTCTGACTAAAGAAATTAAATCATTGTCAATCTTTTGTTGAAATTTTTTCTTAACCTTAGTCTCTAAATTACTTACTTCTAATCGAGTCCTTAATAATAATCCTGTACCTTGATCTGGATTATATAAAGATTCTAAAAGCTTAATTATCGCTTTTCTACTAACTCTAAATCCTAAATAGCTTGTAGCCACTTCTTCTATATTATGAGCCTCATCAAAGACTACCTTTTTATAGGGAGGAAGTACAGCACTTTCATCCTCAAGATCTCTTGCCTTTCTTAAAGCTAAATCAGCAAATAATATATGATGATTAACTATTAATATATCTGCCTCCTGAGCTTCTTCTCTGGCAAACATAACATGACATTGATCATAATAAGGGCAATTACCTCTCAAGCAAAGATCACTTTCACAAGAGATTTGATCCCATAACTTATAATCAACTCTAAAATTCAAATCGGATCGACATCCTGTTTGAGTCTCTAAGACCCAATTATTGATTTGAGAAAGAGTATTATATCCTGTAATATCTAAGTCTGCAATTTTTCCAAATTGAATTAACCTTCTTAAACAAATATAATTCTTTTTTCCCTTAACCAAAACAGCCTTAAAATCCAAATCAAAGATCTCTTTTAATAAAGGTATATCTTTTTTAATTAATTGTTCTTGTAAGTTAATAGTATTAGTCGAAATAATAATTTTTTCTTCATTTTTTAAAGCTAACAAAATACTTGGAACTAAATAAGCTAAAGATTTTCCTGTTCCTGTTCCAGCTTCTACTAATAGATGTCTGTGCTTAGAAAAAACCTCTGAAACCTTTTCAGCCATCTTCTGTTGTTCCGGTCGATATTCATATTTTTCAAAAAATAAATCTAGTTTATTTCCTGGAAGAAAAAAATCTTTTACATCTTTTAAATATTCTTTTTGATTCATATTTAAAACTCCTTATTCTACTAAGCCCCTAATAGTAGCTAAATTTCTTTGATCATCACCATCTTCATTAACTGGCGTCTCTAAAATGAATAATTTATCTTTTAATTTGGGATGATTGACCAAGTTTCTAAAACCTTTTAATCCAATCTCACCTTGTCCAATATGTTGATGACGATCCTTATTTGAAGCTAATTCACCAAGAGAGTCATTAGCATGGATAACACCTAACTTATCTAAAGTAATTTTTCTTTCTATATCCTCTATTAAATTTCTTAATTTCTGCTTATCTCTAATATCATAACCAGCAGCAAATCCATGACAAGTATCATAGCATATCCCCAAATGTTCACTATTATCAACTTTATTTATTATTTGTGCTAACTCCTCAATATTCTTGCCTACAGATGTTCCAGCACCAGCTACATTTTCTAACAAGATCATTACCTTAGGATTGCTTTCTTTTATCACCTGTTCTAGAGCTGATGCAATTCTATCTATAGCTTTATCTACTCCAGAACCTGTATGACTACCTGGGTGTAAAACCATATACTTTGCTTTTATTAAATCAGCCCTTTTTACCCCTTCAATTAGGGCTCTAATTGATTTCTCATATAGATCATCTTTAGGTGAAGCCAAATTAATCAAATAGGGAGTATGAATTATAATTGGACCTAAGTTATATTTATCTAAGTTATTAGCTAAGTCATTGGCCTCTTCTTTACTTATAGTTTTAGATTTCCATCCACGAGGATTGGTTGAAAATATTTGAAAAGTATCGCATTCTAATTCTGCTGCTCTAATAGCAGCTTTATCAATTCCACCTGCAATTGAAGTATGTACTCCAAATCTCATTATATCACCTCAATTTTAATTTTAACACCATTTATAGCAAAAATTCATCTTAAATTTTTACCTATGTAATTTTTTCTAAAAATAAGTTTATAAATATTAAAAAAACATAAACCAGAAAATCCAGTTTATGTCTTGTTTTTTATATTATTCTTTTTTATCTTCATTCTCCTGCTTTAAAGCATCCTTACGAGATAAATTAATTCTACCACGATTGTCTATTTCTATTACTTTAACCAGAACTTCATCTCCAGTCTTTAGAATATCTTCTACCTTATCCACACGATGATCTGCTAACTTAGATATATGAACTAAACCTTCTTTTCCTGGTAGAATCTCAACAAAAGCACCAAAACCTGTAGTTCTTTTTACTTCACCTAAATACATTTCTCCAACTTCAACCTCTTTAGTCAACTTCTCAATTATATCAATTGCTTGTTGACCACTTTCTTGGTTATCAGCAGCAATGAAAATAGTTCCATCATCTTCAATATCAATCTTAACTCCTGTTTCATCAATTATACCTTTTATAGTATTTCCACCTTTTCCAATCACATCTTTAATTTTTTCCGGATCAATACTCATTGTAATTATACTTGGAGCATATTCTGATAGTGAAGTACGAGGTTCTGAAATAGCTTCTAACATTTCAGCTAAGATATGAAGTCTTCCTACTTTAGCCTGTTCTAAGGCCTCAGCTAAGATTTCTTTAGATACACCCTTAATTTTCATATCCATTTGTAAGGCTGTAATACCTTCTTTAGTTCCTGCTACTTTAAAATCCATATCTCCATTAAAATCTTCTAAGCCCTGGATATCAGTTAAAACAGCAACATTGTCTCCTTCTTTCATTAGTCCCATAGCAATTCCTGCTACTGGAGCTTTAATCGGTACACCTGCATCCATTAAAGCTAAAGTACTACCACAAATACTTGCTTGAGAAGTGGAACCATTTGAAGATAACACCTCAGAAACCAATCTAATTGTATAAGGAAATTCATCAGCAGATGGTATCATTGGTCTAAGAGCCCTCTCTCCTAAAGAACCATGTCCTATTTCTCTTCTTCCTGGAGATCTTAAAGGACTTGTTTCCCCAACACTATATGGTGGGAAATTATAATGATGCATATATCTTTTAGATTCTTTTTCTTCTAAACCATCTAAAACCTGCTCATCTCCAACAGCACCTAAAGTCGCTACTGTCATTGCTTGAGTTTGACCACGAGTAAATACTCCAGAACCGTGAGTTCGAGGTAATAAACCTACTTCAGACCAAATAGGTCTTACTTCATCCAACTTACGACCATCAACTCTAATTCTTTCATTTAATACTAGACTTCTTATTTCTTTTTTAGAGATTTTATCTAAAACAGACTTTACACCCTTAATAACTTCCTCTAAATTTTCATCTTCTTCATATTTCTCTTGGAAATGATTAATAACATCTTCTCTTACTGCATCTTTATTAGCTCCACGCTCTTTTTTATCTTTAGTTTGTAAAGCTTCTTTTAACCTTCCACCTACATATTCTTCTACTTCTGCTTCTAAATCAGGATTATCAAAAGTTTCAAATTCTACTTCTGCTTTCTCTTTTCCAATTTCTGAAACAATTTCATTTTGGAATTCAACTACTTTTTTAACTGTTTGATGTCCAAAATCAATTGCTTCAATCATATCTTCTTCAGATACTTCATTAGCTCCTGCTTCTACCATCATTACAGCATCATCTGTTCCGGCTACCGTTAAATCAAGAGAACTACCTTCATACTGTTCTATTGTCGGATTAATAATAAATTCTCCATCAACTAATCCAACTTTCACCCCACCTATTGGACCATCAAAAGGAATATCCGAAATAGCTAAAGCTGCTGAAGCACCTATCATAGCACATATATCAGCTGTATTATCAGGATCTAAAGATAATACAGTAGCTACAACTTGTACATCATGTCTAAAACCTTTAGGAAATAAAGGTCTTAAAGGGCGATCAATTAACCTTGCCGCTAAAGTAGCAGCATCACTTGGTCTACCTTCACGCTTGATAAATCCTCCTGGTATCTTTCCAGCAGCATATAATCGTTCTTCATAGTTAATCATTAATGGAAAAAAGCTAATTCCTGGACGTGGATCAGACATAGTTGCAGTTACCAATACAACAGTATCTCCATATCTTACTAATACTGAACCATTAGCTAATTGTGCTAACTTTCCAGTCTCAACACTTAACTCTCTACCACCAAAATCCATTGACCATTTATGTGACATAATTCAAACTCCTTTCTTATAAACTACCTTTATCATATGTATTTATTGATATAATTATAAAAACAATATATAATCTGTCATCATCTCATTTATATCTAACAATAAAAGGTTAAAACTCCTTTATTGTCAAAAATTATCCAAATATTAAAATTTAAGAGCGGGAATTCCCGCTCTTAAATAGTTTACTATTATCTTCTAATACCTAAATCAGCAATTAAATTACGATAATTTGTAATGTCTTTATTCTTTAGGTATTTTAGTAATCTTCTTCTTTTACCAACCATCTTTAATAATCCACGTCTTGAATTGTGATCTTTTTTGTGAGTTTTAAGATGTTCAGTAAGTTCTTTAATTCTCTCAGTTAAAATAGCAATTTGAACTTGAGCAGAACCAGTATCACCTTCATGAATAGCATATTTCTCAATGATTTCTTCTTTTCTAGCTTCAGATAACATTTACTTTCACCTCCCTATATTCTTCAATCCCCAATTACCAAGTCAAACGTCGGAGCAACGAATAACCTAGTTAATGGTTAATTACATATAACATTGTAGCATACCAAGATTAAAATGTAAACAATATTAATTAGTTTTTTAATTTAGATATTATATGGTTAACCGAGTTTAAAATGAAAGTTAATGAGTATAAAGTGACAGTAACAAGTGACTAGTAACAGGTGACTAGTTAATCTATTTACTGCTTACTTGTCACTAGTTACTGAACTGTCATTTTATCTATAACTATGTATTTAAATTTCATTCTAAGCTTGCACATCCATAAACTATAAGCTATCTATTTTATCAAGAATAATTTTAGATACTCGAACATCTTCTTTCATTCTAGAGATTAATTCTTCAACCGTTTTGAAATTTTCTTCTCCTCTAATTCTCTTTATAAATTCTAATTCTATTCTTTCACCATAAATATTATCACTAAAATCAAAGATATAAACTTCAATACTGAATTTATTTTTATTAAAAGTAGGTATTAATCCAAGATGTACTGCACCACCATAGATCTTATCTTTAACTCTTACTTTGCAAGCATATACTCCTAATGGTGGTAAAACATAATCAGCAAAAGGATGTAAGTTAGCTGTAGGAAAACCTAGCTTTCTCCCCCGTTGATCACCTTTTATAACCTCACAATCCAATATGAAGTTTCTACCTAATTGCTCCTTAACTTCATCTACTCTTCCCTCTAAGATTAAATTTCGAATATAAGTACTACCAATTTCTTTATTTTTAAACTTAATAGAAGGTATAGCTTGTACTCCAAATCCTAACTTTTCACCCAACTTCTTTAATCTATCAGGTGTTCCTTTACCTTTATAGCCACATTTGAAGTCTTCACCTACTATTATCTCCTTTACTGAAAAACGCTTAAGCAAATATTCTAATACAAAATCTTCATAAGGAATCCTAGAAAATTCCTCAGTAAACTTTTTTACAATTATTTGATTAATTCCTAAAGATTCAATAACTCTTCTTTTCTGCTTCCAACTCATTAATGATTTAGGTGTATTATTAGGTGATACAACTTTTAAGGGATGAGGGTTAAATGTAAAAAGAGCACTATTATAGTCTAATTTCTTTGCTTTATTTACTGTTAATTTAATTATTTCTTGATGCCCTAGATGTAATCCATCAAAAGTACCTAAAGTAATTATTGTATTTGAATTTCTAGCTTGATTATAATATATCTCCATTTAAATAACCTCTCCTTTCAGGAGGGATTTAAGTTAAGATTATTAAATATATTCACAAAAGGAAAAATTTATACAAAAACCCTCTCTGGCTTAAAGATATTCTTATCATCACTAGTATACCAAGCATAAACAGCTATAAAATTATTATCAAAATCATATACTCTAAACTTCTCACCTACTTTAGGTGGTTGAATTAGATCATCTGCTAATTGATTTAAGCTTATATAGGCACCATTTTTTAAAGTTTTATTAGCATCTTCACTTACTCGAATACTTCTCAAATGGGTCAAAGCACTATCTAGAGGTTGAACTAATTCTTCTATTCTATCTTTTTTCTTTAACAGTTCTATCTCCTCTAAAGTCAATGCTTCTGATAAAGAATACTTCCCTACTTTTGTTCTGACTAAAAAAGACATATATGCTCCAATACCTAACTTCTTTCCTATATCAGCACATAATGTTCGAATATAGGTTCCTTTAGAACATTCTACATCTATAATTAATTTCTTTCCCTCAAAAGATACTAGATCTATATTATAAATATCAATCTTCCTTGGCTTACGTTTTACCTTTTTCCCTTGTCGAGCTAATTTATATAATCTTTTTCCATTATGTTTAATAGCAGAATACATAGGAGGGATCTGCTCAATTTCACCTATAAATTCTTTTAAAACTTTTTCAACCTCTTCCTGGTTCACAGAGAATTCTCCGGCTTTTTTTGTTATTTCACCAAAAGCATCAAGAGTAGTAGTTTCAACACCTAATGTAATTTCAGCACGATAAGCTTTACGGGTATCAGTCAAAAAAGGGACTACCTTAGTTCCTCTACCTAGACAAACTGCTAAGACTCCAGCTGCTCCAGGGTCTAGAGTACCAGCATGTCCAATTTTCTTCATTTCAAAAACTTTTCTACAAAAATAAATAATATCAAAAGAAGTCATTCCAGGTGGTTTCAAAATATTAATAATCCCTTTCACTCTATCTCACCTGCTTTAACTCTTTTTTAGCTGCATTTACTACTTCTTCTATTGCTTCATTTAAGTTAGCATCTATACTACATCCCGCAGCTCTTGGATGTCCACCACCACCAAATTTATGGGCAAGTTTATCAACAGGAAAGTAACTATTAGACCTTAAACTCACTCTAATAATCTCTTCCTCTGTTTCTTTAAATAAAATAGCAATTTCTACTCCCGCTAAACTTCTTGGGTAATTTACTATTCCCTCTGTATCTTCCATTGTTGCTCCTACTTCAGATAATAAATCTTGGCTTACTTTTACCCAAGCTATCTTCTTTGAATCATCAATTTGTAAATTTTGCAATACCTTCCCTCGCAAAACTAGACTTTGATAAGAATGAGTATCAAATACCTTTTTAGAAATTTCAGCAGTATCAACATCATAATTCAATAATTCTGCCATAATTTTATGAGTTTTAGAAGTAGTATTAGAATAGCGGAAAGAACCAGTATCAGTGATCAATCCTGTTGCTAAAGCAGTAGCTATATCTTTGTTTAATTTAGCTTCTTCTAAAGCATCAATTAACTGATAAATTATCTCTGCAGTAGCTGCTGTATTTTTGACTAGATTATACTCCCCAAAATAAGGGTTGTCTCCGTGATGATCAATATTAATAATAGCTTTACTTTTAATTATATTCTTCACTTTAGCAATACGGTCTAAATCACTGCAATCTAATGTAAAGCACATATCAAAATCAATATCTAAACCATCTTCATATCTAATAATTTCATCAATACTATGTAAAAAAGAGAAACAGCTAGGAATTTCATCATCTATAACTACTACTGTTTCTTTTCCTAGCTGCTCTAGAACTAATTTTAAAGCAATAACTGATCCCAGATTATCTCCATCAGGATTAACATGACTTGTAATTAAAAAGCGTTGCTTTTGAGATATTAAATTAGTAATTTCAACTAATTTATTATTCTTCATCAATTCCACCTGTTTCATCACTTTTTATATCTTTAAGGATTTTAAATATTCTCGTTCCAGTTTCAATCGAATCATCATATCTAAATATAACCTCTGGAGTGTGGCGTAATCTAATTCTTTTTCCTATTTCACGACGAACAAAACCAGTAGTTGCTGCTAAACCTTCCATAGTTTGATCTTTATCACCATTTAGAATACTAACAAAGACCTTAGCATGGCGTAAATCTCCAGATACCTCAACATCAGTAACGGTAACAAATCCTATCCGAGGATCCTTAATCTCTTTTTGCAACAAATCACTTACTTCCTGTTTAATTAATTCTGCAACACGTTCTGGACGATGATTTGCCATCTATATCAACTCCTATCAATTAGTAACGAGTGACTAGTGAAAAGTAACTAGTCCTTTATTTACTTGTTACTCATTACTTGTCACCTGTCACTGAATTATAATGTTCTCTTAATTTCTTCAAAGTCATAGATTTCCATGATGTCTCCTTCTTTAACATCATTATAACCTTCAATACCTATTCCACATTCATATCCTTCTGCTACTTCACGAACATCATTTTGGAACCTTTTCAAGGAACCAATATCTCCTTCATGAATAATCTTACCATCTCTAAGAAGTCTTACTTTAGAATTTCTATTAACAGTTCCATTAGTTACATATGCCCCAGCAATTACACCAACTTTAGGAACTTTAAAAGTCTGTCTAACCTCAACTTGCCCTAATACAATCTCTTTATAATCTGGATCTAATAATCCTTCCATAGCACTCTTAACATCATCAATAGCTTTATAGATAACACGGTAAGTTCTAATATCTACCTTTTCTTTTTCTGCCACTTTACGCGCATTTGCTCCAGGACGAACATTAAATCCAATAATAATAGCATTAGAAGCAGAAGCTAACATAACATCAGTTTCTGTAACTCCTCCAACACCACCATGGATAATATTCACTTCAACTTCATCAGTACTTAGTTTCAATAAAGATTGCTTAACTGCTTCTACAGAACCTTGCACATCAGCTTTAACAACAATATTTAATTCTTTAACATCACCTTGCTGAATTTGACTAAATAAATCATCTAAATTAACAGTTGTATTTCTAGTTAATTCATCTACTCTTTTCTTATCCTTTCTTTTTTGAGCAACTCCTCTTGCACTTTGATCATCTTCAACTGCTTCTAAAAGATCTCCTGCATTCGGTACATCAGATAAACCTAAAACTTCTACAGGTGTAGCAGGGCCCGCTTCTTCTAATCTTTCTCCTCGATCATTAACCATTGCTCGAACTCTACCAGAAGCTACTCCAGCCACAATAGCATCTCCAACCTTTAATGTGCCGTTATTAACTAGCACAGTTGCCACTGGACCTCGCCCTCTATCTAATTCAGCTTCAATAATAACACCATTAGCTGCTCTATTTGGATTAGCCTTTAACTCTTCCATTTCAGCAGTTAAAACGATCATTTCTAATAATTCATCTAAATTTTCTTTTTTAAGAGCTGATACGTTAACACAGATTGTATTTCCTCCCCATTCTTCAGGTACTAATCCATGTTCAGTTAACTCTTGCTTAACTCTATCAGGTTGTGCATTTGGTCTATCAATTTTATTAACGGCTACTATAATAGGAACTCCTGCAGATTTTGCATGGTTAATAGCCTCTATAGTCTGTGGCATAATTCCATCATCAGCAGCAACAACTAATATAGCAATATCCGTTGCCTGAGCTCCACGAGCTCTCATTGAAGTAAATGCCTCATGACCCGGTGTATCTAAGAAAGTAATTTTCTGTTCATCTACCTCAACTTGATAAGCACCAATATGTTGAGTGATTCCTCCAGCTTCCCCAGCAGTTACTTCAGTTTCACGAATTGCATCTAATAATGTAGTTTTACCATGGTCAACATGCCCCATTACTGTAATAACTGGTGGTCTTAACTCTAAATCTTCCTCTTTATCTTCAATATCATTCACTAAGCCATAAATATTATCTTCATCACCTGTATTCTCTTCTTCTTTTATTTGATAACCATACTCTGCTGCAATATTTTCCATCTGCTCCATAGTTAATTCTTGATTAATCATAGCCATAATTCCTAGATTAATCAACTTAGTCATCAAATCATTAGCCTCAATCTCTAACTCTTCAGCTAACTCTTTTACTGTTAAAGTACCTTCAACTTCAATTATTTTATCCTCATCAAATTCATCTTCACTTTCCTCTTCATCGACTATCATATCTAATACTAATTCTGCTGTTTCTTTCTCTACCGTACTCATATGACTTGTAACATCTACACCTAAATCCTGTAATATCTTAATTAATTCTTTATTTTCCATTTCTAGTTCTTCTGCTAACTTATAAATTCTAATACCCATTATCCATACACCTCCGTTATTTGTATCCTCAAAACAACTCTAAAACCTAGCCTAGCTACAAAGTAGATTTCTAACTATCTAGTTGTGATTCACTTTTAATATCTATCTTCCAACCAGTTAATTTAGCTGCCAATCTAGCATTTTGTCCTTCTTTTCCAATTGCTAAAGATAATTGATAATCTGGAACAATGACCTTTGCTACATTAGCTTCTTCATTAGCCTCCACTTTAACCACCTCGGCTGGGCTCAATGAGTTTGCTATAAACTTCTCAATATCTTCACTCCATTGAACAATGTCTACCTTCTCACCACTTAACTCATCCACAATAGCTCTAACTCTTGAACCATTAGGTCCTACACATGAACCAACAGGATCCACATCTTTTTGTGTAGAATATACTGCTATTTTAGATCTATGCCCCGACTCCCTTGATACAGATTTAATTTCTACAACTCCATCATGAATTTCTGGAACTTCTAGCTCAAATAACCTCTTTAGTAACCCAGGATGTGTTCTAGAAACTAAAATATTAGGCCCTTTAGAAGTTTGACTTACTTCAACAACATAAACTTTAATTCTATCGCCTGGATTATAATATTCACTTTGCATCTGTTCAGTAGGAATTAAGATAGCTTCTGTCTTACCTAAATCAATAATAATATTATTCTTATGTTCCCTTTGTACAATACCAGTTAAAATATCTCCTTCACGATTAGCAAACTCCTCAAAAATAATATCTCGCTCTGCTTCTCGAATTCTTTGAATAACTACCTGCTTGGCAGTCTGTGCAGCTATTCTACCAAAATTACCTGGAGTAACTTCTATTTCTACTTGATCTCCCATAGAGTAATTTGGATTTTTTTCTTGAGCTTCTTCCAAAGAAATTTCTTGTTCTGGATTACTTACATCTTCTACAATTATCTTCTTAGAATATACACTCACTTCTCCACTGCTTTCGTCAATTTCTACTTCAACATTTCCAGCAGCACCAAAATCACGTTTATAAGCGGATTTTAAAGCAGCTTCAATAGCATCTAATAACATTTTCTTAGGGATACCTTTGTCTTTTTCAATATCTTCTAACGCCTGAATCAATTCAATATTCATCAAAACTCCTCCTTAATAATTCCTAAAACTCAATTGCTAATCTAGTCTGTGATACCTTATCAAGTGGAACTAGAATTTCATCACCATCTATTCTAATTTCTATGTTATCATCTTTTAAACCTAATAGCTCTCCTGTTAGTTTTCTTTGACCATTAATTGGGGCATATGTAGATATATCTATTAACCGACCACTAAACCTTTTATAATCTTTTTCAGTTTTTAAAGGGCGATCAATACCAGGGGATGACACTTCTAATAAATAAGAATTTGCAATTGGATCATCTATATCTAATTGTTCACTTAACATTCTACTAATTTCTTGACAATTTTCTAAAGACACTCCATCTTCTTGATCTATAAAAACTCTCAAAACCCAATTTTCTCCTTCTTTCTTATACTCTACATCAACTAGTTCCAAACCTTTTTCTTCAATAATAGGTTTAGCAAGCTCTTCTACTAAGGTTTCTGCTTTTTTTGCCATAATGCTCCCCTTTCATTCTTATAATTTCATTTTATCTTACCATTTTTTAGACCAAATTATTCCTCTTATAATTTTTATTTTACTAAATCAAAATCTATTACATAACTAAAGAGTGGGTCTAAAACCCACTCTTTTCCCAACTGACTATCAATTAATATGCATACTACATTTTAGCACATTATCAATGATTTTGCAACCACTTTAGCCAAAGAGAGATAATTGATTGGTTTCAGGCAACCCTTCTAAACAACCATGTTCTCTCATAACTTCTATTACAGTCTTGCTTAAACCAGCCCGATTGCTAAGGTTTTCAATAGAAGTAAACTCTCCATCTTTACGAGCTTCAACTAAATTATCTGCAGCACTTTGACCTAAGCCCTGTAAACTAATTAATGGTGGTAATAATCCATCTTCAGTGATTTGAAACTCTCTTGCTTTAGATTTATAAATATCGACAATAGTAAATTCAATCCCTCTTGCCATAGCTTCAATTACAATTTCAAGTACTGTTAATGTATTTTTATCTTTAGCAGTCGCATCATTTCCTTTAGCTTTTATCTCTTGAATTGTCTTTTCTACAAACTCTCTTCCTTTAAGAACAATTTGTGAATCAAAATCATCAGATTTAATCGTAAAATAAGTATTATAGAAAGCCTGTGGATAATGAACCTTAAAGTAAGCTATTCTAAAAGCCATCATTACATAAGCTGCAGCGTGAGCTTTAGGAAACATATACTTAATTCTCTTACAAGATTCAATATACCAATCAGGAACATTATTATCTTTCATCATCTTTTCTTCTTCATCTGTCAAACCTTTTCCTTTACGAACATGCTCCATAATCCAAAATGCAGCTGAAGGCTCTACCCCTTTTTGAATTAAGTAATTCATAATATCATCACGTACAGAAATTACCTCTGATAATTCTGCTACACCTGCTTTAATAAAATCTTGAGCATTGTTCAACCATACATCAGTTCCATGAGACAAACCACTAATACGAATTAATTCGGCAAAAGCAGTTGGCCTTGTCTCTCTAAGCATACCTCGTACAAAAGATGTACCAAATTCAGGAATACCTAAAGTACCTAACTTAACTCCTACTTCTTCTTCACTAACCCCCAAAGGATCTATGCTGGAAAAAATAGCCATAGTATCAGGGTCATCCAGAGGAATGTCTTGAGGATCAAGACCTGTAATATCTTGTAACATCCTAATACTTGTCGGATCATCATGACCCAAAATATCTAATTTCAATAAATTGTCATGTATAGAATGAAAATCAAAATGTGTTGTTAATGTATCAGTTGTCATATCATTGGCTGGTTTTTGAATTGGAGTAAAATCATAAATTTCTTTATCATTTGGAACAACTATCTGTCCACCTGGATGTTGCCCTGTAGTTCTTTTTACTCCTGTACAACCAGACGCTAATCTATTAATCTCAGCTTTTCTTAAAATTAAAGCATTATCTTCCATATGACCTTTAACAAAACCATAAGCTGTACGATCAGCAATGGTAGAAATAGTACCTGCTCTATAAACATATTCTTTCCCAAAAAGGGTTTCAGTATACTTATGAATTTCAGGTTGATATTCTCCAGAGAAATTAAGGTCTATATCAGGAACTTTATCTCCTTTAAATCCTAAGAATACCTCAAAAGGAATATCAAAACCATCTTTAATTAATTCTCTTCCACACTCTGGACAATCTTTATCTTCTAAATCAACCCCTACTCCCACTGATCCATCAGTTATAAACTCAGAATACTTACATTCGGAACATCTATAATGAGGTGGTAAAGGATTAACCTCAGTAATCCCAGTCATAGTAGCAGCAAAGGAAGAACCAACAGATCCACGAGAACCAACCAAATAACCATCATCTAATGATTTTTTTACAAGTTTTTGAGAGGTCAAATAAATAACAGCATATCCATTTCCAATAATAGAATTTAATTCTCTTTCTAAACGCTTTTCTACTAATTCTGGTATTGGGGCTCCATACCAAGACTTAGCTTTTTCATAAGCCATAGTCCTAATCTCTTCATCTGCTCCTTCAATAGTTGGAGTAAATAATTTATCAGGTATCACTTCAATTTCCTCAATCATATCTGCTATCTGTTTAGGAGTATCAACAACTAATTCTTTAGCTATTTCTTCTCCAAAGTAATCAAATTCTGCTAACATTTCATCTGTAGTTCTAAAATATAATGGAGCTTGATCTGCTGCATCACTAAATCCTTGTCCTTCCATTAAAATCTGTCGATAAATACTATCTTCAGGATCTAAGAAATGTACATCTCCAGCAGCTACAACAGGTTTACCAAGTTTCTTCCCTAATTCATAAATTTTACGGTTAATATCCCGTAATTCCTCTAAAGAATTAACTTCTCCTTTTTCTAACAAGAACTTATTATTTCCAATCGGCTGGACTTCTAAATAATCATAAAACTTGGCTAACTTCTCAATCTCATGATCTGGTTTTGCTTTTAGTATTGCTTTGTATAATGTACCCGCTTCACAAGCAGAACCAATCATTAACCCTTCTCTCTTTTCTAACAGTTCACTCTTTAAAATTCGAGGAACTCGATGAAAATTATTAATATGAGCACTTGATACTAACTTGTACAAATTCTTAAGACCAATCTGATTTTTTACTAAAATAGTAGTATGATGTGGGTATAATCGTTTATAGTCAATCTCACTAGTTAACTGATTGATTTGATTTAAATTAAAGATATTATCTTCTTTCATTAAATCAATTAATTCTAATAAAATTTCTGCTGTTACCCTAGCATCATCACTAGCCCGATGGTGATTATCTAAATTCTTATTAAAATATTTAGCTAGTTTATTCAACTTATAACTTTTTAATTCTGATAATATAGCTCTAGATAAATTCAAAGTATCTAAAGCAGGATTTGATAACTCTTCTTTATGCAACCTTCTTAATTTATCATTAATAAAACCCAAATCAAAAGAAAGATTATGTGCTACTATAGTATTATCTCCTACAAATTCTAAAAACTCCTCTATAGCCTCACTCAACTTAGCAGCACCTAATACCATATCATTAGTAATTCCTGTTAATTCTGTAATTTCAGACGGTATACTTCTTTCAGGATCAACAAAGCTTTGATATATATCTACAATTTGACCATTTTTTATTTTAGCAGCACCAATCTCTATAATCTCATTATTATGAGGGTTAAAGCCTGTAGTCTCCAAATCAAATACTACAAAAGTTTCTTCTTCGATTTTTTGATCTCTTGGATTAAAAATAATCGGTTCTCCATCATCAACCAAATAAGCTTCTAAACCATAGATCACCTTTATATCTTTATCCTTTGAAGCATTATAAGCATCAGGAAAAGCCTGAGTAACACCATGATCAGTAATAGCAATAGCAGGATGGCCCCATTCTGCAGCACGATTAATTACATCTTTCACCTCTACAACTGAATCCATAGCACTCATTTTAGTATGTAAATGTAATTCAATTCTTTTTTCTTCTGCTTCATCTTGTTTCTTCTCTACAGAAATCGGCATTACATCATTGGCCATCATCGATAACTCTTGATCATATTTATCATGTTGAACTCTTCCTCTTACCCTGACCCAGCGTCCTTTACTAATACTTTGAGATAAAGTATCACCTTTATTTTCAAAAACTTTAATTGTTATTGAATCGGTTCGATCTGTAATAGAAAAAATAACTAAATTCCTACCGCTTTTTAACTCTCTAATATCTACACTAAAAATCTTTCCTTCTAATATAACATTATTATTTTCCCCTGTAATATCAGAGATTGAACTTGCTTCTTGCTTAATCTTCCTACCCAGCCATACTCCAGAATTACTATTAGAAGTACCCTTTTTTGATTTGCCACTATTAATGTTCTTCTCTCTTTTAGAAAAACTATCTATCAAACTACTCATATAGCTATTATTTTCTTTTTCTAATTCATTATCCATTTGAGCTAATTCAGTTGAAAAATCCCCCAAAGCAAACTTTACTTTAACTCTCTTATTATACTCTTCTTGCAATAATTTCTTTAAGGTCATATCACATTTTTTATTCTTTAATGCTTCAATTGCCATATTATTTTTCACTTCAACTACCAGAGTATTATCATTAACTTTCCAGCGGCATAATGATAGCCAACCATTAGCTTGTGGCAGTTTAACTCTTAATTTTTCTTTTATTTCTTCCCAATCTTCTTTTAAAATTAATTCTAAAGATAAATTAGGATCATAATAATGAAGATTATATTTAAATCTTTCTGTAGAAAAAATTTCATTTCCTATCGATGCAATTATATCATCTATATCCATATTATTAGGTACTTTCAAATTAATTTCACAACATTGATCTTTTATATCAACTTCTATACCCTTAATACGAATCATATTAAATAACTCATCAGAAATATCCAATTTCTCTCTTAGCTTATCTTCAAACATATTATTATCTTTAGCCTTAATTAATACTTTGGGCATAACTATCTCTCCTTCAATCTAACTCCTTAATTTGAACCTCAATTATCCATGATATTCCTGCTAACAAGGCAAACATTGAATTCACTTCTATATGTCTAGGTTTCTTCACCCTAAAGTTAACATAAATATTAGGTTCATTATAACAATGTTCTATACTAATATCTTTAATGATAATATTATTTTCTCCTAAAATTGAACCAACTTTACCTAAAGAACCAGGCTGATCAAAAGCTTTAATTCTGATCAGATATTTCTTATGAATATTTGATATGGTCTTCTCCACTTTGCTTAATAAAGTTAAAGTTAGAATAACTAATATAGCTGTAGTAATAGCACTTAAATAAAAACCAGCACCTAAAGCCAAACCAATTCCAGCAATAGCCCATAGCCCAGCTGAAGTAGTTAAACCTTTTACAGAAAAACCTTCTCTAATAATTGTTCCAGCACCCAAAAAACCAACACCACTTATAACTTGAGCTGCAATCCTTCCTGGATCAACAGACTGGGAAGCTTTAAATTCTAAAAATAATTTAATAGATACAATCATAGCTATAGTAGAACCCAATGAAACTAAAATATTAGTTCTAAATCCAGCAGGACGGGAGTTTCTTTCACGTTCAAAACCAATGGCTCCACCTAATATACAAGCTAAAACCAACCTTAGTACAACTTCTTTTTCACTCAAGTTATATCACATCCCTAAAAATCTATAATGTTGGTTGTTTAAACAACCAACATTATAGTCAATTCATATATTATCTCATCTAACTTTTTTCTTAATAGATAAATTCCTTAATATCTCCCAATACATCTTTAACCTAGCTGTGAAGCCTTTTAAAAAACCCAATTTTTCTTCTTTCATCATATGTGATAAATCTTCTAAAATAACCTCTTTACTACTAATATTATTATCTTTTATATATTGTGTTAAAGCAACTTCAACCCCAAACCTAGTTATATCCAAATCAGTTATACCATCAAATATATCTCTTTTTACTGCCCTTTGTCCCGATAGGAAAGGCGCTATTCTCTGAGCTAGATCTGTGAGTTTTCTACCATCAGAAAAAACACCAATTGTTGTTTCTACTTCTCCATTTAGCACTGGATTTAATAATTTATCAATGTGTTCTATTTTCAACCCTAGTAAATCAGCATCTAGAAATAAAATTATATCAGCAACTGTCTGATCTACCCCTGCTTGCATAGCAGCACCTTTACCTTTATTTTCAGATAATTCAATAACTTGAACTCCTGTTTGAGTTGCTATAATAGCAGTATTATCTGTTGAACCATCACTAACCACAATAACATCATCTATTAAGTGATGGTTTTTAGTTACAGTTAACACCCCTTTTATAGTCTTCTCTTCATTATACGCCGGAACTATAGCAGTAATTTTCATTGCTTAGAACCTCCTAGGTTAGCTTAAATTGTCAATTATATCTTTAACTTGAGATAAGTATTCCTCCAGATTAATATTGAATTCTTCTCCAGTTTTTCTGATCTTAGCCTCTAAATTTCCTTCCTTTAATGAACGAGCCCCAACAGTAATTCTTAATGGACAACCAATTAGATCAGCATCATTAAATTTAACGCCAGCTCTTTCCTTTCTATCATCTAACAGAACATCAATACCAGCAGCAGTTAATTCATCATAGATTTGTGCAGATTTTTCTATCACATCATCATTATTCCCCAAAGGTAAAATTTCTACTAAATAAGGAGCCAATGCTTTAGGCCATATAATACCATATTCATCATGATTTTGTTCAATAGTAGCTGCAATAGTTCTAGTGATTCCTATTCCGTAACATCCCATCTCCATTACTTGGCTCTTTCCATTTTCATCTAAGAAAGTAGCATTTAATGCTTCACTATATTTAGTCTCTAACTTAAATACTTGACCTACTTCAATCCCTGGAGTTAATTTGAGTTTTCCCCCACAATGAATACATTCTTCTCCTTCTTTTACCTCTCTAATATCAGCTACTTCTGTTACTTCAAAATCTCTTTGAGGATTTACATTAACATAATGTTTGTCAATTTTATTTGCTCCAGCAACACCATTGACTATATTCATAACCAATTCATCAGCTATAATCTTCACAGCATCTAAATTTATTGCTCCAGTAAAGCCTTTAACAGTATTTAACCTTTTATAAAGCTCTTCACTACCCATCTCTAAATTAACAACATCTAATAAGTTACCTAACTTAATATCATTAACTTCATAATCTCCACGAACTAAAGCTAATATACCTTGACCCTCTACTTCATATAAAACAGCTTTAATCATCTTATCTGCTTCTATATTTAATTCTTCTACCAACTCATCAATAGTTGTTAATCCTGGTGTATCTATTATTTCCAATTCTTTAGCTTCTTCATCAGCTTTAACAACCTCTAGTTTAGATTTAGCCAATTCTAAATTAGCAGCATAATCACACTCTTCACAATAAACCACTATATCTTCTCCAGCCTCAGCTAAAACCATAAATTCATGAGAATTATCCCCACCAATTGTTCCAGTATCTGCTTCAACAGGTCTAAACTCTAAACCACATCTTTCAAAAATTCTACAATAGGCATTGTACATATTCTGATAACTTTCTTCCAAACCATCTTTATCTATATCAAAGCTATAAGCATCTTTCATAATAAACTCTCTTCCACGCAAAACACCAAACCTTGGTCTAATTTCATCTCTATACTTAGTTTGAATTTGATATAAATTTAATGGCAATTCCTTATATGATCTAACTTCATCACGAACCAAATCAGTAACTACTTCTTCATGAGTCGGTCCTAAACAAAAGTCTCTTCCATGGCGATCTTTTAATCTCATTAATTCTGGACCATAATTTTGTAAACGGCCTGATTCTTCCCATAATTCTGCCGGCTGTAAAGCTGGTAATAATAATTCTTGAGCTCCAGATTTATTTAACTCTTCTCTTACAATATCTTCAAATTTCCTAATCACCTTATATCCTAAAGGTAAATATGTATAAACTCCTGAACTTAATTTTCGCATTAAACCAGCTCTTAACATCAGTTGATGACTAATAACTTCTGCATCAGCTGGAGTTTCCTTTAATGTAGGTATATACAGTTGTGACATCTTCATAATATAAATCCTCCCTAATCATTTCAATTAATTCTATTTATTTAATTTAATCATGATCTGTTATTTCAAATTTTAAATAAAGACTAATTTAAATTTTATCAATAATCTATATCCTTGTCAATATTTCGAAAGCTAGATGCTAATAGTTAGTTTAGCAGTTATTCAATATTATTTTCTAGTCAAGCTTATCTATCTCTGCTAGTAGTTCATCTACTAAATCATCAGCAGAAACCTTTTTAATTACTTCTCCTTTTTTGAAGATCAATCCAACATCTCTGCCACCAGCAATACCTAAATCAGCCTCTCTAGCTTCTCCCGGACCATTTACTACACATCCCATAATAGCAACTTCAATATCTTTATCTAATCCAGCAAGTTTTTCTTCTACTGTATTTGCAATCTCGACTAAATTTATTTCTGTTCTACCACAAGTCGGGCATGAAATAATATTAACTCCTGATCTTCTCAAATTTAATGATTTAAGTATTTCATAGGCTACCTTTATTTCTTCTACAGGATCTCCTGTCAGAGAAACTCTAATAGTATCACCTAAACCCTGTGCTAAAATAGCACCTATTCCTACAGCAGATTTTACAGTACCTGATTTAATCGTACCTGCCTCTGTAATACCAATATGTAGTGGATAATCTACTTTTTCAGCTATTAACTGATAAGCACTTAACGTCATCATAACATTAGAAGCTTTAAGGGATATGATTATATCCTCAAAACCAAATTCCTCTAGTAATTTAACATGTTCTAAAGCACTATCTACCATAGCTTCTGCTGTTGGGTGACCATACTTCTTTAATAAACTCTTTTCTAATGACCCTGCATTAACCCCAACCCTTATTGGTACTCCGCTTTCTAAAGCCCTTTGAGCAACTATTTTTACTTTATCTTCATCTCCTATATTTCCTGGATTTATTCTTAATCCATCAATACCTCTATCTAATACCTCTAAAGCTAACCTATAATCAAAATGAATATCTGCTATTAAAGGTATATTGATCTGTTCCTTAATCTTATCTACTTTAGTGGCAGCTTCTTGATCAGGTATTGCGACTCTAACCAGCTCACACCCTGATTCTTCTAAACTTTTAATCTGTTCAACAGTTGAAATTACATCTCTTGTATCTGTATTTGTCATAGATTGAACAGAAACAGGCGCACCTCCACCAATTTGTACATCCCCTATAGTTACTGCTTTTGTTTTTCTTCTCTTCACCTATATCACCTACTTTATTTTAGACAATCACACTTTTCACAATCAAACCCACAATCTCTTATATGAGGATAAACTAACATATCTAATCTTCTGATTCTTTGTAATGCCTCCCCAAAGCTTATCTCAACATTGTGGTGGGCTCCTCCTTCTTGTTCGTCCATATCATCAGCTTCCGCCACTAAACTTTGTAAAGGTGTCAGTTTAACATTTTTATTAACAGGACTAGAATCGCTATGAAACAGAATTGCTAAGGCAATTTCTCTAGCCTTACCCAAACTTTCTCCCTTTAAAATCAATAACTCATGGGCTCTTTCTGCTCCTTTAATAGTATGAATATCAAATTCATTATAAGATTCATAATCCCATTCTCCTCTTCTTTCCCAATTAGTATGGCCAATATCATGGAGTAAAGCTGCTTTAGTAGCTAAATCAACACAGATATTTCTTTGTGTTGCTAACTCAAAAGCATACTCTGCAGTAGATACTACATGAGCATAGCCAGCCTTAGGTAAATGTTTCTTAGAGACACTATCAGTTAACAACGATTCTAGAGTTACATGCTCATCTAACATACTATCACTCCTTTCACATTTACTAGTGATTAGAAAGCAGAGTCACTAATCACCAGTAAACAACACCTACTACTATCTTCCTGCACATTTGTCACAGAGGCCATCATTTCTTCTTACTTGAGCCGCTGCTTCTTTACCACACTTACGACAATCAGTTCCTATTAATTCAAAACAACTTTCACAGAAACCATGCTTTTGTACAAATTCAGGATCCGGTTTACCACATGCTCTACAAACACATGATTTACAATAACCATTATTATCTTGAACTTGCTTAGGAGCTACTTTTCCACACCCCTTACAAGCATATACTCCACCCTTCTTTTTCTCTAACTCTCTAACACAATTCTCACAAATATTCTCATTCTTTAAAATTCTCACTTGTGTAGCTTCTGTTCCACAAAGCTTACAATACCTCTTTGCTCTACGCCCAGTAACTTTATTTGGATCTAACCATTTGCTACCACTTCTATTTTTTTGTTTAGCCATTTCTAATCACCTCAATTTTTTCTTGAACTAAAAACAGTATATAAACTAAAAATTTTTATCACTAAATAATACTTTTAATATCTTTAATCATAATCAAAACAAATAATATCATTAACAAGACAAATCCTACCATATGAACCATACCTTCTTTTTCAGGGTCTATAGGTTTTCCACTAATAATTTCCCATCCTAAAAACACAAGTCTCCCACCATCTAAAGCTGGTATTGGTAGCAAATTCATAATCCCTAAATTTATACTAATGAGAGCAGCAAACTCCATCAACCTCAACATACCTGATCTGGCTGCATCACCTACAAATTGGGCTATCTTTACTGGTCCACTTACATCACTAGCAATTTTACCAGTTATCATCTGCCATAAACCTATAATAATTCCAAAAATATATATAATAGTTCTTTTTATTCCTAACCATAAAGCTTTAAAAAGATTAACTGACTCTCTATTATAAACTGGAATAATTCCAATAACACCTACTTGTCTTTCCTTGTTAAGTTTAGGAACCACCTTCAAATCAAAGATTTTATTTCCTCTTTCAACCTTCATTGAAATCTCTTGATTAGCATTTTGATGTATCATCCCTGCTAACTCTTCCCAATTTTCTACTTTTTGTCCTTCTACAGTTAATATCTTATCTCCATCTCTCAATCCCGCTTCATAAGCAGGCTGTTCAGGGAAAACCTGCCCTATTACTGTATTATTAGATGTAGATACTTCTACACCAAAAATACTAAAGATAAGAGTAAAAAGTAAAGCAGCCAATAGAAAATTCATCATAGGCCCCATAAAAATAACTCCAAAACGTTCCCAAACACTCTTTTGAAATAAACACCTTTTATCTTTGAGAGCCTTATTATATAATTCCACTTCTTCCTCACTAGTATCTTCATCATCAACTGGCATTTCACCAGTCATCTTACAAAAGCCCCCCAATGGTAATGCTCTGATAGAATATAATGTTTCACCATATTGTTTACCTACAATTTTAGGTCCCATTCCTATAGCAAATTCTTCTACTTGAACTCCAACATACTTAGCTACCATAAAATGTCCTAATTCATGAAAAAACACTAAAACTCCCAAAACAACTATAAACGAAAAAATAGTTAATAACAAACTTTCTCACCTTCCTTCTCTGCCTGCTTTCTAGCCCATACATCAGCTTCTAAAATATCTTCTAAAATTGGATTGTCAACCACTTGATGAGCAGACATTACCCTCTTAATTATTTTAGGAATATCAACAAATTTAATTTTATTCTTCAAAAATTTATTGACTGCTATCTCATTAGCAGCATTCAATACAGCCGGCATTGTTCCCCCTATTTCCCCAGCTTGATAAGCATACTTTAAACATGGAAAAAGATCATATTTAGGTTCTTCAAAAGTTAATTGACCTATTTTAGCTAAATCTAAACTTTCTAAATTATTAGGCTTTCTCCTAGGGTAAGTTAGTGCATATTGAATAGGGATCTTCATATCTGGCAACCCCAATTCGGCCAATATAGAATGGTCTTCATATTCAACTAAAGAATGAATTATGCTTTGTGGATGTACAACAACATCAACTTGATCATAATCTAAATCAAATAACCACTTAGCTTCAATTACTTCTAAACCTTTATTCATAAGAGTAGCCGAATCGATAGTAATCTTACCACCCATATCCCAGTTTGGATGATTTAAAGCTTCTTTTACCGTTACATTAGTTAGCTTATTTTTAGAAAAAGTTCTAAAGGGTCCACCAGAAGCAGTCAAAATAATCTTTTTAACCATATTCTCATCTTCACCCTGTAAAGCTTGAAAAATAGCATTATGCTCACTATCAACTGGCAGAATTTTTACATTATTCTCTTTTGCCTCTCTCATAACAATTGACCCTGCAGTTACTAATGTTTCTTTATTTGCTAAAGCAATATCTTTTCCTGCTCTTATTGCTTCTAAGGTTGGCTTTACACCTACAGCACCTACCACGGCATTAACCACTAAATCAATTTCATCTAAAGTAGCCACTTCAATTAAACCTTCTAATCCAGCTAAAATTTGAGTCTTTTTATCATTCAGCTTATATTTTAACTCATTTATTAAAGAAGCATTCATTAAAACTGCATATTTAGGTTTAAAGAGATTAATTTGTTCTGCTAACAAGTCAACACTACTATTGGCTGTCAAAGCTAAAACTTCTATTTCTTCTAAGTCTTTAATAACTTCTAAAGTTTGCTTTCCAATTGATCCTGTTGATCCTAAAATCGTTATTTTTTTCATAATTGCCTCCTACTCATTCACAATAATTGATATAAAGCCAGCCTGGAAAATTGCTTTTAGTACTACTACTGATGCAGGTCCGATAAAAAAACCCGAAACTCCAAAAAATTGAACTCCTAAATACATAGCAAATAATATTGCCAAAGGATGGATTCCAATACTCTGCCCCACAATCTTAGCTTCTAATATTTGACGAATCGCCCCCATTAAAACATATAAAATAATTAAACCTATAGAAAATTTCATATTACCAATTATTAAATTATAAATTGCCCAAGGGATAAATATTAAACTAGGGCCAATAACTGGAATCAAATCTAAAATACCAGCACTTAATCCAACCACAATAGAATAACTACTTCCTAAAATACTCAAACCTGTAATAGATATTATAGTTGTTATTGTAATCAAAAGAATTTGAGCTCTAATAAATCCAACTCCGGCTTTCATAATATCTTCTTCCACCTGTTCTATCTTCCTTTGCCATTTAACTGGAAATGGCTTTAATATCGTTGCCATAATTAATTCTTTATCTCTACTAATAAAGAAGGTAGCAATTAAACTAATTAATAAGGTTGTTACTAATCGAGGTAACTTTTTTACAATATTCAGTAATGATGTGCTTGCATTTTGTATTACCTCTTTAATTTTATCATAAAAACCCTGGAAGTTACTATTAATAGTTTCTCGAACAGACTCTGGTATTTTTAATTCATTTATAAATTTACTCAATTGATCATTACGTTCAGATATCCAATTTATTTTTTCACTAAAGCTTTTATAATCAGGTAAATTATTTAGAAGATCATTCAATTCAATAAATAACCTAGAAAAACTTATAGTTAGCAATAAGCTAATCATGATAATTATTATAGATAAAATAATAATTATAGATATGCCACGAGAAAAATTAGCCCTTTCCTCAAGTAACTTTACAGCCGGATCAATTAAGCTAGCTATAATTAAAGCTATAACAAAAGGAAGTAAATAATTTAATGCATATTTCAAAAACAAAATACTTATCAGGAGTAACAAAATCAATCCTAAAGACACTTTATAAATTTTCTTCATCTTTACCTCCTATTACTTTAAAATAAACCATTGAAGATAGTAATAAACAACTGGTAAAGTAAATAGTAAACTATCAATTCTATCTAATATTCCCCCATGTCCTGGAATAACATCTCCTGAATCCTTAATTTGTGCATCCCTTTTAAAAACCGATTCACAAAGGTCACCTAATTGAGCAAATACAGCAATTATTATACCTAATATAATACCATGGAAGTAATTAATATCTAAGTGTATACTAATTAATACTGTCAAAATAACACTAAAAAGCAAGCCACCAATTGAACCCTCTATAGTCTTGTTAGGGCTAATCTTGGGAGATAAAGAATGTTTACCAAAATTTATCCCTGTAAAGTATGCTCCAGTATCAGTAATCCAAGTTGCTAAAATCGGTAACCACACAAATAATTTACCTATATTTCTACCATCAATCCCCTCTAAATTATATAGTAAAATTAAATGACTAAATAATCCAGCAATATAAAAAACGCCAAAAAAAGTAATCGCAGTAGCCAAAAGAGCAGATTCATCTACTTTTATTAAAACTTGTTTTAATAGTATAATCAAAAAACTAAGAATCAAATAGCCATAAATAATTGATGGAGTATTACTATTTAAATATGTAATAAAAATCAAAATTAGACCAAGAAGAACTCCCAATAGCTTATTAACTTCTATCCCCTTTGCTTGAGCCAACTTAAAATATTCATTTATTCCCAAACCTACAACCACCAAGTTTAAAATAAAAAAAGGTAGCCCTCCAAATTTAAAAATTAAAATCAATAACGGTATTGCTACTATTGCACTTAATATTCTCATTTTTAACATAGATATCACCTACTTTTCTTAAGTCCACCAAAACGTCTTTCACGTTTCTGGTAATCAATAATAGCCTCTAAAAATATTTCTGTATCAAAATCAGGCCAATAAGTATCACTAAAATAAATCTCAGCATAAGCAATTTGCCATAATAAAAAATTACTAATTCTCTTTTCCCCACCAGGTCTAATCAATAAATCAGGATCAGGTTGCTCTGTTGTGTATAGTTTGTTAGATATTAATTCTTCATCTATATCATTTACTGACAATTTATTATTTATAATATCATCAGAAACTTCTTTGACCATTTCAATAATCTCAGCCCGACTACCATAATCTAATGCTATGTTAACCACTATTTCCTTATTATCCTTAGTTATTTCCATAACATCTTTTACTTTTTCTCTAACAGCTTTAGGTAACCTATCTTTATACCCAATAATATTTATCTTTACTCCTTCTTTATTGAAATTATCCAATTCATCTAAAAAAACTCTTTCGAAAAGACTCATTAAAAAATCTACTTCTTGTTTTGGTCTTTTCCAGTTTTCTGTAGAGAAAGCATAAGCAGTAATATATCCAACTCCTATTTGTTTAGATAAATTTATAACTTCTTTTAAAGTTTTTACTCCAGCCTGATGTCCTGCAGTCCTTGGTAAACCTCTTTTTTTAGCCCAGCGACCATTTCCATCCATAATTATAGCAACATGATCAGGGATCTGACCTTTCTTTATTTCTAAAATTACTTTTTCTAAATCACCTTTATCTTTTACTTTATTAAAAAATTTATGAATAATATCCCACATCGATGATCCCCCTAATTTATAAAATAACCCCCTCTCAGTATATAATAGAGGGGGTTTATTAATTGGGCCTATTTGCTATCTGCTAACCCAAATTGATAATCTTCATGACTTATTATCAATTCTATAGTTGTTTCATCAATTAATCTTTGTCCTACAACTCTTAATTGACCTAATCCGAGTAATTTTCTTGTTGGTCTAGTATATCTTGTCTTAATTTCGTAATTAGATACTTCTAATAACTCTTTAGCAAGATTATATTCTAAAGAAATAACATCTTTCATTCTATACTTCCATTATATCTGCTGTCTTATTCTCTAATAATTCATCTATCTTTGCAATATATTCATCAGTAATTTCTTGAATATTATCTAAACCACGACGATAATTATCCTCTGAAATATCACCATCATTTTCTAAAGCTTCTAGTTCACTATTAGCATCACGCCTGATATTTCTGATAACAATTTTACCTTCCTCAGCTTTTTTCTTAACAACCTTCACTAAGTCTTTTCTTCTTTCTTCAGTTAATTGAGGAATATTAATTCTAATTACATCACCATCATTATTAGGATTCAATCCTAAATCCGACTTCAAAATAGCCTTTTCAATATCCTCAAGTGCAGTTTTATCAAAAGGAGAAATCAATAATTGTCTTGCCTCAGGAGCTGAAATCTTAGCCATCTGATTAATTGGAGTTAAAGCACCATAATATTCAGCCTTAATACCATCTAATAATGCAGGCTTAGCTCTACCTGTTTGTATTTTAGAAAACTCCCGCCTAGTACTTTCGATAGCTTTATCCATCTCTTTTGTAGTATTACTAGCTACTTGCTTAATCATATGTATAACCTCCCTAATTTTAAATATTATTTATTTTATAAAAGTCCCAACATCTTCTCCCAATACCGCTCTCTTAATATTTTCCATCTCTTTCATTCCAAATACTATTAATGGAATGTTATTATCCATACATAAAGAGACTGCAGTAGAATCCATTACACCTAAACCTTTATTTAACACATCAATATATTCTAAATTTTTATATTTTCTAGCATCCGGATTCTTAACTGGGTCAGAATCATAAACTCCATCTACATTCTTTGCCATCAAAATAGCATCAGCATTAATTTCTGCAGCTCTTAAAGCAGCAGTTGTATCAGTAGAAAAGAACGGGTTACCTGTCCCAGCAGCAAAGATTACAATTCTTCCTTTTTCCAAATGTCGCATAGCTCTACGTCTAATATATGGTTCTGCAATTTGTCTCATTTCAATAGCAGTTTGTACTCTAGTATCAATATTTAACTTTTCTAAAGCATCTTGAAGGGCTAATGAATTAATAACAGTGGCCAACATTCCCATATAATCTGCAGTACCACGATCCATTCCCTTAGCACTACCAGCAATCCCTCTAAAAATATTACCTCCTCCTACTACAACTGCAATTTCAACCCCTGTTTCTAAGCAGTTTTTAATTTCAGTAGCAATAGAATTAATAAATTTAGGATCTATGCCGTATTCTTGATTACCAGCTAAAGCAGCCCCACTTAATTTTAAAATTACTCTAGAAAACTTTGCTCTTGACATCCCTTCAACCCCCAGTTATCTTTTATATTTCTATAATATAACCCAAACTCCTTTTTATGATGAAAATTTACTTCAAAAAAAGAGAACACTAAAGTGTTCTCTTTTAGCTTCATCTTTACTTATTAACTTCACTCATTACTTCTGCAGCAAAGTCCTCTTCTTCAACTTCAATACCTTCTCCTACTTCATAACGAACAAATTCATTAATTTTAGCATCATTGTTATTAAGTAGTTCTTGAACAGTAATATCAGTATCTTTCACAAACTCTTGTTCTAGTAAGCAATTTAAAGTATAGAATTTCCCTAATCTTCCTTCAACCATTTTCTCTACAATATGCTCTGGCTTACCTTCTTCAAGTGCTTGTTTTGTAAGAATTTCTCTTTCTTTTTCAAGATCTTCAGCAGGAACATCTCCTTTAGATAGATAACTTGGATTAGAAGCAGCAACATGCATAGCTACATCTCTAGCTACATCCTCATTTCCACCTTCAATATGAGTCAAGACACCAATATTCCCACCCATATGTAGATATGTACCAAAGATTTCATCATCAGATTTTTCAAGAATCTCAAAACGTCTTAGAGAAATATTTTCACCAATTTTAGCAATTGATTCTTTTAAGTACTCTTGAAGAGCTTTACCTTCACCATTCAATTCTTGCTTAAGTGCTTCATCTACACTTGCAGGCTTTTGAGTCAAAAGATGAGATAAAATTTCATTCACAACAGTTTTAAAATTATCATTTTTTGCAACAAAATCAGTTTCACAGTTAACTTCTGCGATTACTGCTATATTAGCTTTACTTTCAAAAGCTACTAACCCTTCAGCAGCAGTTCTACCAGCTTTTTTCTCAGCAGAAGCAATACCCTTTTCTCTTAAATATTCAACTGCTTTATCCATATCACCATCATTTTCTTGTAAAGCTTTTTTGCAATCTAAAATACCAGCATTTGTTAATCCTCTTAATTCTTTTATATCCGCTGTAGTAATTGACATTATTAAAACCTCCTCCAGTATTTAAAAAAGGCGCTTCATAAGGACGATTAACATCCTTACTACACGCCCTTTGTTATTTTTATTATTGATCTTTATTTTGTACTTCTGCAGCTTCTGCTTCTTCAGCTTGAACTTGCTCACCTTCATTAGCTTCTACCACTGCATCAGCGATAACACCAGTTAATAATTTAACCGCTCTAATAGCATCATCATTACCTGGAATTAAATAATCAATGTCATCAGGATCACAGTTAGTATCTACAATAGCTACCACTGGGATACCTAATTTCTTAGCTTCAGCTACTGCAATTTCCTCTCTACGAGGGTCAACAACAAAAAGAACATCTGGAAGACCATTCATATCTCTAATTCCACCTAAGAAACGTTCTAATTTATTTCTTTCTTTTTCTAATTGCATTACTTCTTTCTTAGGTAGTACTTCGAAGATACCTTCCTCTTCCATCTTTTCCAACTCTTCTAAACGATTAATACGTTTACGAATAGTTTTATAGTTAGTTAACATACCACCTAACCAACGTTCATTAACATAAGGCATTCCACATCTTTCAGCTTCCTGCTTAATTGTTTCTTTAGCTTGCTTTTTAGTTCCTACAAATAGAACATTTTTACCTTCAGCAGCCATTTCACGAACATAGTTATAAGCTTTTTCTGCCAACTTAACTGTTTGTTGTAGATCCACTATGTAGATCCCATTTCTTTCCGTAAAAATATACGGCTTCATTTTTGGATTCCATCTTTTAGTTTGATGTCCAAAATGAACTCCAGATTCTAGTAATTGCTTCATAGTAACTACACCCATTAATGTAGCACCTCCTCTCGGTTTTTAATCCTCCACTTTCTTCAGCCTTTAATAAGACCCAAAGGGCACCTTTATTAAAGTCCAAAAGTGTGTGTTGTGTTGTGATTTTCTCTCTTACACCATTAGATAGTATACCACATGTTAAAAATAATATCAATAAAATTATTTAATTTATTTTTAATTATTTAGATGTTAACATTAATAGTAATTCCTTGGTTTCTATTGGTAATTTAATTGAATAGGTACCCGCTTTTATTTTGGTTTCAAGCTCTAACTTTTCTAGTAATAGTATAAACTTCTTTTTATCTTGAATGAGTCCTTTATGCTCTAATAAAGTTGCAACATCCCTACTAGATATCCCTTGAGGTATCTTTAATAATACTTTTTGATGCTCTAATTCTTCTATTATCTCTTTTTTAAGTTCTGTTTTTAGCTGCTCTTTTAATTTTTGATTTAAATCTTTTTTATCTGCTTCTCTTTCCTTAGTTTCTGTTAAATCTTTATTAACTATATCCTCTTGTCTATTGTCTTTAATTTTCTGCTGATTGTGATTTGAATTGTCACTTTGATTACCTTCTTGCTCTAAAGGATTATCTATCTCTAATTGCAATAGTGCTTTTTCTAAATTAAAATCCTTTTCCAGGCTGATTTCATTACCATATTCTTCTCCAGGAAAACTCATACCTAACTTTTTTGCTTCTTTTATAATCTTTTCTTTTGGTATAGTAGTATTTTTTTCAAAGTTAATATTAAAACCAATCAACAGTAGCGAGACTAATATTAATGTAATACCTATTCCTAATAGAGTATGACGTAACATTAAATTTCCCTCCGACTATTAAATTTATATATTAACTCCACTTCACGGCTTCCCATATCTAATTTTTGAGCTACCTCTACTATACTTAAACCTTGATCTATTAACTTTTTTATTTCTTGATATTCATTATTTTTATCAGCGTTGTTTAATGGTGTTTTTTCTATGTTATCCAATTTAGATAGATTATTACTATGATTTAGTCTTTCAGATATACCCTCTAATTTAAATTCAAATTCTTCTACTTTAAAAATTAATTCTTCAAGCTTTTCATTTAATATAGCTAATTCTTTTTTTTGAACATTATTATTTAATTCATTATTTAATATATGGTTAAAATCATTCTTATTTTTGGATATATTCTCTAACTTACTTTCTAAATCTTTCTTTAAAATTCTAACTTTTGAAATCATTTCATTCTCTAAAAAATACTGATCATTATCAGATTGAGCTCTATGAGTTAAAAATAAAGAAATAAAAATTATTACTATTCCGGCAACAAACAATATATATTCCAAATTTATTACCTCCAATTATACCTTGATATCAATATGTCGACCTCTACTAACTAAATTCTTATCTTTTTTTGCCTGATTATCATCTGTTTCTTCATCTTCATTTCTTTTATTATTATGTCTTTTCTGTTGCTTACTCTTTTCTTCATCCTTAATTTTCTTATACTCTGTCTCTTCAGATTTTTTAACTCTTTCCCTTTTCTTCACACTCTTCTCTTGTAAGTCCTGGGATAATTGATTATAATTGACATTAGGCTTCATTTTCCTATTTTGTTCTAGTTTGCTAACCTGTAAAGAACGAGGAAGTATGGTCTTAGGGTTAATAGGTTCTACCATATTTCCACCTCCTATGAATAAGGTTTTGATTTAACCTCACCATTATCAATATAGTATTGAACTCTTTCTTTAGACTCGTCAATTTTTTTCATAGATGTTCCCATAGTTAATAAAACACCAGAATATAATGTATCACTAGCTTTAACTTTCCCTTCCTTACTTTCTTTTAATTTATCAGCTAAATCATTACGCTCTGCTTTGATTTTTTCGATTTCAGAAGCAATCGAAAATCTTGCTCTAGTTAATTGATTTAATAAATCCTGTTTTTTAGGGGACAACTTCCCAGCGTTTTCTTCTCTCTGTTTTTTAAGCAGCTTTATATTCTTAATAATTTGGTCTAATTTATCTTGTTTATCTTTAAACAGGGCATCTTTTGTTGTAAATTCATCTCTTAATTCAGGTGTTACACCTACAAAAATTTCTGTTGGTGTAGCTAAGTTAGAACCGATAATCTTAGCATCTATCTCCTTAGCAGCTCTAACCTTACCTCCAACTATTAAACCTTTCTTCTTTTTTACTATTACCTTTTCTCCAACATCTATATTACTATGCATAATTGCGTCTTCCACAATTAAACTTCCCTCAGTAAAAATCGAGGCATTTTCAACAAACTTAATTTCAACATCTCCCTTAGCCCTAATTTCTCCTTTAATTGCACCAACAAAGCCCTTTTTAATAACTACCTGACCTTCTGCCTCTATGATTCCGCCATAGACACTTCCCTTAATTAAAACATTTCCCTGAGCTTTAATCTGCATACCTTCAGTTACATTTTGATTTACAACTACACTACCATTAAAATCTATATTTCCAGTTGTTAAATCAACATCACCTTTAACTGTATATACATCCAATACATTAATAGTATCTTTAGCATAAACAACTTGTCCTTCAATCTCAGCAATTGCAGACATCCCATCTTCACTTAATTTAACATTCTCCCCTGCAGATATCTTTACATCTTGTACAGGCTCAGGAGGAACAGTTTCACCTTTTACGTTCTTTCCTGACTTACCTTCTACAGCTAATTCTCTGGTAGCTAGCAAATCTCCCGCTTCTACATTTATTATCCTGTCTAGATTACGAAAATCAACACTACCATCCTCTCTCAAATTAACTTTCTTATTTTCTCTATTAAGATCAAAATTTAAATTTATCTGCCCATCTTTACCAGGGGTTGGTTCTTGACCGGTCGCTATTAAAAAACGCTCTATTAATTCATTTGGGTTAAAATTGGCAGCAAACTCTTCCTCTTTTATTCCAAAAACAACACCTTCATCATTCAATCTTTTTATCATCTGATTTAAATCTAACTTTTTACCACCTAAAGGTGGAGTATAACTGATATATGCTTCCATTTTATCATCACTGATATCAACTTTTACCTCAGCATCAAGATCTAAATCATGATCTCTTTCTGCTATTTTGACCCTTTCTCCATCTAAAGTTAATGCTTCACTAATAGCTCCATAATCTACTTCAACTATCTTCTTCTCTTCTATTACTTCTTCAATCATATCCATTCTAACTTCTCTGCCATTACCTTCAGGTTGATATACTTCAACAAAAATACCTTCATCACATACTACAACTTCAAAATCCCCATCTTTACTTTCTATTTCATCTTCTAACTCTAAAATAGCTTCATAAATTAATTTATTACCAAATAATCCAAATACTTTTTTATGTTCTTCTAATAGATTTAAAGAAATATCTTCTAACTTAAAATCCCTTTCCACCTCTTCATTAAAACTATTATAAGCCTTTTCTAACGCTTCTTCTTTATTTTTAGCTTCAACTCTAATCTTTTTTACTTCTGACATAATACTTCCCTCCCCTCTAACTGATTAATACATCCTTCTTTCTACTTAAATGTCCCCTTAATCTAAAAATAGCCTTTGTATGCAATTGAGAAATTCGAGCAGTTGTAAGTTCCATTACTTCTCCAATCTCAGTTAAAGTTAGATCATCATAATAATAAAGAGCAACAACTAACCTTTCCTTTTCTGGTAATTTATCTATTGTTTTTGCTAATATATCTTTTATTTCATCATAAAAGAATAAATTATCAGGTTCTTTATCTTCTGAGTCACTAATTAAATCTTTTAATTCGATTTTATCTCCCTCTCTAGGAGTAAATAATGACTCTAATGATACATTCTCAGGAATATTAACCTCAGTTAATAACTTATAAAATTCTTTTTGAGATAGCCCTAACTCTTTCTGTACCTCTTCATCTGTTGGATTTCTTCCTAACTTTTTTCTCAAAGAACTATACGCAGCAGTAAGATTTTTAGACTTTCTTCTAACTGATTGTGGAACCCAATCTAATTTTCTAATTTCATCATATATTGCTCCCTTTACTCTAGGAACAGCATAAGTAGAAAATTTGATTCCACGTTTTATATCAAATCTTTCCATAGCATCCATCAAACCCAATAAACCATAACTTAGTAAATCATCAAAAGTAAATTTATCAGGAATTTTCACAATAATTTTACTAACAACATATTTAACTAAAGGTATATAATTTAAAATTAATTCTTCTTTGGCTTGTTGGCAATTATCAGACTTATATTTATCCCATAATAATTTTTCAGTTGCACTATCTAATTCTACCATTTAAGGATGCCTCCTAATACTCATTACTTACTCATACCTTGAATAACTTCTGCAATTTTATCTGTATCTTCATTAATTATATTCATTGTTTCTTCCTCTTCATTTAACTTTTGAAATTCTAAGGGCACCATATCTTCTCCATTGTCTTGAGATAAATCATCACTGATATTTGTTTTCTTATTAGACACTACCTCTTCATTTATGATATTTCCACTTAAATCCCCATTAATATCTAAATTATTAGATAGTAATTGTCCTATCATTCCACCAATTATACTAAATAAAAATCCACCAATCGCTAATCTCTTTAATGTTGTCAACCAATCTAAATTAATAACTATAGATACCAATAAAACTATAACCATAGCTACAAATAAAAATAATAACATCAGTTTCTGTGAAAGGGAACTCATGATTTATATTCCCCCTTTATATTTTTATTTCCCTATAATAAAGTATCAGTTTTAATATTAAAAAATCACCTTATAACACAATATTGTCATGCTTTACTGTCTTAATAATTACTTTTCCAGTATCATTATATAATTCCATTGTCCTCCCATAATTTTCTCTAACCTCTGCTCCTATTATGGGAATATTTTTACTTCTTAAAATTTTTTCTACTGCTTCAATATTACGATCTCCAATTCTTATTCGATCGTTAGAATTGGAGAAATTAAACATTTGAGCTCCACCAGCCATTTTTGCTTCTAAACCCCTAGTATTAGCTCCTTTTTTCTGTAATTTATCAATCAATATCTCTATAGCTGTATCTGCATACTTTTCAGGCTTACCCTGCTTTCTATTACTAGGACATTCAGGTAGCATAATATGTGCCATTCCACCTATTTGGGATTTATTATCATATAAAGTTAAACCTACACAAGATCCTAAACCAGATGTAATAATAATATCATCTTTATTACCAACCTTTAAATCAGCCATTCTTACTCGAATCTTATTTTTAGTCAACTAAAACACCCAACTTAGTTAATATCACATCTAAAGAATCAGGGTCTGGAATCAAGAAAAAATGCCCTTTAATTTCTTCAGCTATACTACCTGAAACTTCAGTCTCAATAACCAAAGAATAATCTCCTATTTGACCTAACTCTATAAATGCTACTTCTAAAATTGCTCCAGCCATATCATAAGCTAAAGATGGTACCTCTGGCTTAATCTGAATATCAAGCATCTGAGAAAATGCATTTAAATTTGACCCAGTTAAAATATTGGCTATTTCTTTAAGAGCTGAATCTTCAATTTCTCCTATACTATCTTCTATATTAACCTTTTCCCCAATAAGTAAAGAAAGTAATGTATTAGCACTTGAAGTATCTAAAGTAAACAATACTCCACCATTAATATCACCCTTTATTCTAACTAATACAGCAGTTATTAAATTTTCTACTCCTCCCATCATTTCAGGAACCTGATCAACAGGCAAAATACTTACTTTAGGAACTTTCATATCTATCTTATTATTTAACATTTCCGAAAGAGAAGTAGCAGCATTTCCTGCACCTATACTAGCTACTTCTCTTAAAGCATCTAATTGTATAGGTCCCAATTTAGATAGTTTATCATCTAAATTACTCATTTATTTCACCTCTTATATTACTTTTCTACAAAAATTATATTAAACCTTTTTTCCTTAATTCCCTCTGTTTAGAGAATACCCATTCAATTATTTCTTCTCTGACATCTTTTGGGATATTTACAAATTTAACCCCTAGTAAATAAGTGCTTGAGTTCTCATTAAATATCTCTTTTCTTTGAACTCTTACAACCTCTCCATTAAGTATATTAATAGGCAAATTTATAAAATTTAAATTTATTTCTAACATCCGTCCTTTAGTAATCTCACCCAAATCTTTCAAAGCAAGCATCAAGCCTCCACCACTTATGTCCATGGTGTTAGCTCTTTTGAATTCTTTATCATCTGTTACTAAATCAACCTTTTTTTCTATGTTCTGATAAGATACAACTCGATATCCAATCTCTTCTTGAATAGGTATCCTAACAAAACATCTTCTTTGAATTCTTTGGAATTTATTAGTGTTATAAATTACTAAAGAATAAACAGGCTTTTTCTTTCTCTTTTTTACAGTAGATTCAAACTTATATAATGCAGTAGAAGTATTAAAAAAAACAACTAAACCTGTCTTCTTTTTTAGTGGTAGAGGATTATTATCTTCATCAAAAGGTAATTCTAGTTCTATAAATTTTTTATCAAAATCTAAAACTTTAGATTTATAACTTCCTTTATGAGAACCTTCTGTTATTTCTATACTAACCTCTTGATTAATATTCAATCTAGATTTTCTCATATAATAACCCCCTATTTAGATTAATATTTTATTAAATAAGACCTTTTCTTCTTAACTCTCTCTGCTTAGAAAATAACCACTGCATTAATTTATCTCTATCTCCTTTATTTTGATAGATGAATTCTACACCTACACTATATCTCTTAATTTCAGATTTTACTTCCTTAGTTACCCTAACAATTCTAGCAAAGATGCTTTCAAAGGGTAAATTAGCAAAATCAAAATCTATTTCTATAATTTGATTTTCAGATAAATCATCCTTTTTAGTAACCATCTTTAAGCCGCTAGCACTAATATCCTGTATTATTGCAGTATCTATATTCTTTTTATTAGAATTATAATTGTCCATTAATTCCTCAATATCAACTTCTCTATTTAGCATATTATTTTCTGCAATTAAAGTAAATTTGGTTTCTTGATAGATCTCTAGCCTAAAAAATTCTCTTTCTTGTATCTTTTTTACTATACCAATTAGCTCTAAAACCAATAAAGGAGTAGTTTCTACCTTTCTCTTAACCAACCTTACTGGTAACTCATAAAGTCCATTTTTTTCTCTAGTAAAAACTTTAAATTTCATTCCCCGAGAAATATTAACAACTTTCCCTTCTGAAAACGGTGTGTTTATAACAAAATGCTTTTCATCAATTATATCTGCTATTTGAGAATAATATTCCCCTTCATATTTACCGTAATTAATAGATAATTCTATATTCTGATTAATATTTAGCCTTCTGCTTAGATCAAATCTATTCAGAGGTCTTGCATTTCTATCCGACACTCTAAAAACACCTCCTGAAACTCTTAAAAACCTAATAATTTATTAAATAACCCTCGAATCCCTTGAGATTTCTTAGCAACTTTAGTATCTATTAGCTTAGATGCAGTATTATTAATACTTCTAGCTATTTTAGATCTAGGAAATTCTAATAGAAAAGGGCTTCTAGCCATTACTGATTTTACTACTGCATTATCTTTAGGTAAAACTCCTAGTAGTTCTATATCTAAATTTAAAAAATTATTAGCTGTCTTAATTAAACGCTTAGCTATTCTTTCTCCTTCTCTTTCATTCTCAGATTGATTAACTACTAATTTCACCTTTACATTCTTATCTTGATTAGAAATAACTTTAATAACTCCATAAGCATCAGTTATAGAAGTTGGTTCAGGAGTTGAAATTACAATAACTTCATCTGCACCCAAAATAAAATTAACAACATTATGGGCTAATCCTGCCCCAGTATCTATTAAAATAATATCAAATTTCTCTCCAATCTTTATAAAAGCATTGATCAAATTGTTAATTTGATACTGAGATAAGTTAGCTAATTCCTGTATCCCTGATCCCCCTGGAATTAATGATAATCCTTCTGGACCCTGAACCATTATCTCTTCTATACTTTTTCTTCCTTGAATAACATGTTCTAGATTATATCTTGGAGTTACTCCTAAAATAACATCTAAATTCGCCATTCCTAAATCTGCATCAAAGATAACAACCTCTTTTCCTTGTTTTTTTAAAGCTAAGGATAAGTTAGCTGTAAAATTTGATTTTCCTACTCCACCCTTACCACTTGTAATAGTATAAATATAAGCACCTTTATCATTCTCTTTACTTTTTTCTACTAGCGATTGATCATTACCTTTTTTTACATTCTGTACTAAACTTCTCAGTTTAGATGCTTGATCTTTCATAATTCTAACTCCTCTACTATATCATCAACTAGCTCTTCTATTTCAGCTAATTTAATATCTTCTGGTACATCTTGTCCTATAGTTATATATGATAAAGGTTTTTTAACTTTCGAGGTTGCTTCTAATAAAGTAGCTAAAGAATTGGTCTCATCCACTTTAGTAATAATTAATTTATCTAAATCAACTTCATTGTAAATATCTATAATCTTAATCAAGTCAGTAAGCTTAGTTGTAGCACTCAATACAAGACATATCTCATCAATTGGTGCATTTTTTATAAAACCCTTTAGCTCTGAGATATGAATTTGGTTATTTTGACTTCTTCCTGCAGTATCAACTAAAACTAAATCATAATCTGCATAGCCCTCAATTGCAGCTACTAATTCTTGAGGTGTAAAAACTACTTCTAAAGGCAAATTTAGAATTTCGCTATAAGTCTTCAATTGATCAACAGCTGCAATCCTATAAGTATCTGCTGTAACTAGGCCTACCTTTTTATTCTCAAATAATGAAAAATTAGCAGCTAACTTAGCTAAAGTAGTGGTCTTTCCAACTCCTGTTGGACCAACTAAGGCTACTACTTTAGTCTTAGCTTCTTCTAATTTTATAGGAACTATGGAATCAATAAGAGTCTTAAACTCCTCTCTTAAAGATTCTTTTAATTTCTCTTCCTCTAAATTATTTATATCTACATTTTTAGCAACTTTGTTAGCTAAATTAATAGCAGTTTTATGACTAAAACCTAGTTTACTTAGACCTTCAACTAACTGTTCTAGTTGGGGACTTATTGAGGAATTAAAATGTTTTTTATTACTGAATTTAACCTCCCCAAGAAGATTATTCATCATCTTCTTCATCTGGTTTAGTTCTTCTTTTAAGTAAGTATTCGTTTCATTTAATTTTTCTACTTTTTTATTTTTTTTAGTTGTTTTATTACTCTTAGCTTCAACAGTAGCTACAACTTCAACCATTTTCTTAGCAAAGAAACCAAAAAAACCACCTTTTTTAAATTTGCGACTATGCAAAATTATAGCATCTGAACCTAAATCAGATTTAACTTTTAATATAGCCTCTTGCATATTCTCAGCCTGATATTTCTTGATTTTCATCTATAATTTCACCATCCCTACTGTTTGAACATTCAAGTAAGATTCTAATTCATTAAAAGATAATACAGTTAAATTAGGTACTGATTGTTCTGTTAATTGTTTGAAATGATATCTTACTATAGGTGACGTAAGAACAATTGGATCTAAACCTTGATTACTAACTTGAGCAATCTGTTGGGATAAACTATTAAATATCTGTTGTGCTATATTAGGATTTAATGTAATATAAGAACCTTGTTCTGTATGTTGAATAGAATTTGAAATTTTTTCCTCTAATTCTTGTGCTAGAGTAATAACATATACATTGTTATTATCATCTTTTACTTTCTTAGAAATCTGTCGTGATAAAGCCTCTTGTCTTACATATTCAGTTAAAATACCTGTATCTTGAGTATTCTTAGCTTGATCAGCTAATACCTCCAAAATAGAAACTAAATCTCGAATAGAAATACCTTCTTTTAAAAGATTTTGTAAAACTTTCTGCACCTGTCCAATAGATAATAAGTCTGGAATTAACTCATCAATAACAGCCGAATAATCTTCTTTTATATTATCAATTAATTCCTTAACTTCTTGTCGACCTAATAACTCATAGGCATGAGATTTAACCAATTCAGTTAAGTGAGTTGCCATTACAGAAGGTGGATCCACTACTGTATAACCAAGCATTTCTGCTCTTTCTTTCTGGCTTTCACCAATCCATAATGCAGGCAAACCAAAAGCTGGCTCTGTAGTTTCTTTACCTTCTACCTCTTCAGTGACCATTCCTGAATCCATAGCAAGGTAATTATCAACTTCAATCTCATGTTGAGCAATCTCAATTCCTCTAAGATTTACTCGATAATGATTTGGTTCTAACTGCATATTATCTCTAATTCGAATTGGTGGTATAATCATACCTAACTCTAAGGCACATTGCCGCCTAATCATAGAAACTCTATCTAATAGATCTCCACCTTGCTCAGGAACTACCAAAGGAATTAGGTTATATCCTACTTCTAATTCCATAGGATCAACCTGTAATAACTGAGAAAGATTATCTGGTTCTCTATACTCTTCTATTTCCTCTTCCTCTTCATCATTAGCCAACTCCTCTTGTCCTTTGCTAGATTGGTATAAAGTATAACCTGTAATTCCAATAACAATAGCTAATAATACAAAAGGAAAAGTTGGTAATGGAGTTAATACACCTAATAGAAAAATCACACTAGATACCATCATTAATGTCTTAGGTTGAGCCAATAACTGCTTACTAAAGTCTTGTCCTAAATTACCTTCAGAAGCTGCCCGAGTAACAACAATACCTGTTGCAGTCGAGATAAGTAAAGCAGGCACTTGGCTTACTAATCCATCTCCAACAGTTAATAAAGTATATGTTTGTAAAGCATCAGTGATTGGCATTCCCATTTGAATAACTCCAATAATTAATCCACCTAATACATTTATTAGGGTGATGATTATACCAGCAATAGCATCACCTTTTACAAATTTACTGGCACCATCCATAGCCCCATAAAAATCAGCTTCTTGGCGTATCTCTTCACGCCTTTGTCTAGCTTCTGCTTCTGTCATTAATCCTGAACTTAAGTCAGCATCAATACTCATCTGTTTACCAGGCATCGCATCAAGTGTAAATCTGGCTGATACCTCAGCTACACGTTCAGAACCCTTAGTAATTACAATAAATTGGATTGCAACTAAGATAACAAATATAACAAATCCTACAACATAGTTACCTCCAACAACAAATTCACCAAAGGCTTCAATAACTTTTCCTGCATTTGCCTGTCCTAATATTAAACGAGTAGTAGATACATTCAAAGCTAATCTAAATAAAGTTGCTATTAATAATAAAGAAGGAAATACAGATAGCTCTAAAGGATTTACAAGATACATTGATACTAGTAAAATAGTCAATCCTAAACTTATATTTAAAGTTAGCAAAATATCTAATAATACTGTTGGTAAAGGGATAATGAACATTACCACTACCATAATTACTGCTAAAGCAAAAAAGACATCACTATATTGAGAAAAATTATTACTTTCTAGTCTTTCCATAGGTGTAGCCATTACTACAACCTCCTTTCCTGATCAATTTGATAAACATAAGCTAAGATTTCAGCTACCGCTTGATATAATTCAAAGGGTATATCTTCTCCTATGTCAACTACCTTATATAATGCTCTTGCTAAAGGCTTTTCTTCAACAATCTCAACATCATTTTCTCTTGCAACCTCTTTAATTCTTTGAGCTAACTCATCTTGACCTTTTGCTACAACAACTGGCACTTCCATTTCATCCATATTAAACTTAATTGCTACAGCAATATGAGTAGGGTTAGTAATAACAACCGATGCATCTGGAATATCTTGCATCATTCTACTCATAGCCATTTCTTGTTGTTTCTGTCTACGTTTAGATTTGACCTCTGGACTACCTTCACTCTGTTTTCTTTCTTCTTTTACTTCTTGCTTAGTCATCTTAAGATCCTCATTATGCTGCCATTTTTGATAAAACAGATCTACTATTCCTAATACAATAAAAACTGCACTTATCTTCATAGCTAAAGAATAGGCAGTATCCCCTATTAAGTTAATTGAATTTCTTAAACTACTAGTTGTTAATAGAGTAAACTTTCCTGCTACTTTCTTTATACTAGCATAAGATATTGAAACCACAATAATAATTTTTAAAATAGATTTAAGCAATTCAACCAAAGTTCGTTTGGAGAACATATTTTTTAATCCTTTTAATGGATTTAGCTTACTCAATTTAGGTTTTAGAGCCTTAGGAGTGTAGAGAAAACCAATTTGTGAATAACTTGTAGCTACCCCAACAAAGGCTATCGTAAGCATAATTGGAGAGATTAACTTTAAAACAAAGAGAATAACCTCAATAAATAACGTGTGAAAATTATGAATAGATAATTGCATATTAAAATAATTAACTAAAACTTTATCAGTAAAAGTAACAATTTCACGTATCATATAAGAAAACCAAAAAGATAGTAGCAAAAAACTAAAAAGCAAAGTAAAAGCACTATTTAATTCCTTACTTTTAGCTACTTGTCCCTCTTCTTTTGCTTCTTCTTTCTTCTTGGGGGTGGCTTGTTCTGTCTTCTCTCCTGATGGCATAATTTATCCTCTTTCTATCATTAATTTTAATATCTGATATATGTCTTCAACAGCATCAGAAAAAATCAACTGAAGATGATTTATATAGCTTGGCATAATTAAACTTAAAAAGAGTAATCCTACAAAGGTCTTAGTAGGTAAACCCATCATAAAAACATTTATCTGTGGAACAACTCTAGCGACCAAACCAAAAGCTAAATCAACTATGAATAAAATTGCTATAATCGGTAATGCCAATTTAAATCCTAAAGGCAATAAGTTACCAATAATTCTAAATAACGAAGGAATTAAATCTTTAGATGATTGGAATTTAGTTATCTCAACTATAGTAAAACTATCACTTAATACTTTTAATAAATGATGATGTGCATTAATTGAGAGAAAGACTAAAGTTGCTAAGATATTCTGAAACTGCCCCACTAAAGGAGCTTTCATACCATTTTGAGGATCCATTACATTTGCCATTGCAAAACCCATTCTTGTATCAATAAACTGACCCGCTAATTGTATAGCTATAAAATTTAAAAGCATTATAAAACCAATTATAAATCCGATTAATAATTCTACGACAATTCTAAATAAAATTATTAATAATTGATTAGGAAACTGAATATTCTGGTCAGCAACAAGCGGAAATAAAAGAATAGTAATTAAAAAAGCCAATGCTAACTTGAATCTATTCGGCAAAGATTTGCTACCAAAAATAGGAGCAATTAATAAAAAGCCTAAAATCCTGCTTAATATTAAAGAGAAATTATATATTTGGACCAATAGCTCATCTTGCATATAAATTATCCTCTCTTACTATCCTATATAATTAGGAATATTAACAAACAATTCATTCATAAATTCTACTAAAACATTTAACATCCATGGACCAAAAAAAATAATAGCTAATAATACTGCTAAAATTTTAGGAATAAAAGTCAAAGTCTGTTCTTGAATTTGAGTCGTTGCTTGAAAAATACTGATTAATAAACCAGCGGTCATTCCTAACCCTAACATTGGAGCAGCAACTTTAATTACTGTTAATAATGCTTTAGTACCTAATTCAAGAACTTGAGTTTGATTCATCTATAATCCTCCTTTAATGAAATGTCTCTACTAAGGATTTTATCACTAAATACCAGCCATCGACTAAAACAAACAATAATATTTTAAAAGGCAATGAAATCATTACTGGAGGTAACATCATCATCCCCATAGACATCAAAGTACTTGCAACTATCATATCTATTACTATGAATGGTAGATAAATCATAAATCCAATCTGAAACGCTGTCTTTAATTCACTTATAACAAAAGAAGGTATTAAAATATACGTTGGCACATCTTCTTTACTGTTAGGCCGAGCCGTTTGAGACATATTTATAAAAAGAGCAAGATCTTTTTCACGTGTGTTTTCAAACATAAAATCACGTATTGGAACTAAAGCTGTTTCAAAAGCTGTATTTTGATCTATCTCTTCATTCAAATATGGTTGTAAGGCATTTTGATTAATATCAGTCCATACTGGGGACATAATATAAATAGTTAAAAAGATAGCTAAGCCAATTATAACTTGATTTGGTGGCATTTGTTGAGTTGCCAAAGCTCTTCTTAGAAGAGATAAAACAACAATAATTCTAGTAAAAGAAGTTACTAATATTAATATTGCTGGTGCTAAAGTTAATACCGTTATTAGTAATAATATTTTTAATGAAACAGATAAATCTTCTGGTTGATTATTACTAGCATTATCACCAATTTGTATCTTTAAATTTGGAATGTTAAAATTCGTTTCAGCCAAAGCAATATTTTGTGCCATTAGTAATATAACTAATGAAAGTACTGCTATCTGTATCCATTTATATTTCATCAAATCATTCCTTATCCTTCCTAAAGAAACTGGATATATTCTTCTCCTGAATCTCTAATTCACTCAAATTAACCTCTTCTATAAATTCAATATTTTCTTTTGTAACAGATACCAACCATACTTTTTCTATCACTTTGACTAAATAAAGGCTATGATTTGTATCCAAATAACATCTTTCTAAAACTTTAATCTGATTTGTATTGTTAAATAAAGATCTTTTATTTTTCAATAATTTAGCTACTAAATAAAAGATACTTAAAACAACTGCTAATGAAAACAATACTTTAAAAATATCTGCGGTATAATCCATATTATCAATCCTTACAATTATAGTTTACTCAACCTTTCTTGAGAACTAACAATATCTGTAACCCTAAAGCCAAAGTTTTCATCAATAACAACTACTTCTCCTTTAGCTATTAATTTACCATTAACTAACAAATCAACAGCTTCACCAGCTAATCTATCTAATTCAACAACTGATCCTGGTCCTAACTCTAAGATATCTTTAATTGACATCCTAGTCTTACCTAACCTAACAGTCAATTCTAAAGGAACATCATGGATCAATCTGATATCATTATTTAAACCATTAGCTGCTGCATTGCCTAACTGATTAAACTCTACTTGCTGTACCTCAACATTTTGTTGTTGCATTGGTTGTTGTTGCATTGGTTGTTGTTGCATTGGTTGTTGTTGCATTGGTTGCTGTTGCATTGCTTGCTGTTGCATTGGTTGTTGTTGTGCCGCTTTATTTGGAGACTCATCTATATTTTCTTCTTCAGAGTCAAATCCTCCCATTAATGCATCAGCCAGCTTCTTAGCAAACTCTACAGTCATAACTTGAATAATTTGGCTATCAATTAAATCTCCAATATGCATATCGAAAACAATCTTAACAACTATATCATCATCTTCAACACCTTCTAAATTGAAGATATCACTACTTAATTCTAATAATTCTGCTTTAGGAGGAGAAATATTAACTTTATCTCCCTCAAAAAAATCAGACATAGAGGTGGATGCTGAACCCATCATTTGGTTCATAGCCTCTCCTACAGCACTTATATGCAACTCTGTTAAATCTTCAGGCGGTTCTGTTCCATCTCCTCCCATCATTAAGTCTGTAATAATAGCTGCATCTCCTGATTCAAGGATTAACTGGTTATTTCCCCTTAATCCTTCAACATATTGAACATCAACCACTACACATGGTCTACTATAGCTATCAACTAGTTCTTCTACTGTACTTAGTTCTACCCTTGGAGTTGTAATCTCTACTTTCTGATTTAACAACCCATATAAAGCTGTAGCAGCAGAGCCCATTGATATATTAGCAACTTCTCCAATAGCATCTTTTTCTAAATCAGTTAATATATCTTGCTTGTCAACATCATTATCATCAACATCACTATTCAGTAATGCATTTATTTCTTCTTGTGATAAAGCATCATTCATCGTCTTCATCCTCCCACTCATCTTCAGAAATAGCAGAAGTAATTTCAACCGCTAATTTACTTCCGCACTTACCAGGCTTTACTAAAAATTTCTCTTTTTTATTTATATATAGTGATAAGTTGTCGCTGACTTTATTATCTAACTTTATTACATCACCAGTAGTCAACTGTAACAATTGAGCAATCTTTATATTGGCTTTTCCTAATTCAGCTTCAACAGGCAACTTAGCCTTACCAAGTCTTTTCTTGATCTTGCTTAAGCTTTCGGCTGCAGAATCCTTTCTAGTTGAAGAGAACCAATACTGGGCACTTAATTTAGAAACAATCGGTTCTAAAACAATATAAGGAATACTTATATTGATTAAACCATCAACCTTACCAATGTTTGCTTCAAAAGTAGCTAATATAACCATATCATTATTAGGAACAATCTGGGTGAATTGTGGATTAGATTCTAATTCTTTCACTCTCGGTCTTAAATCTACAACATTTTCCCATGATTCACTAAAACTATCCAAAATGGTCTTATTAATCTTCTTCAATACTACTTCTTCAATATCAGTGAACTCTCTAAGTGTACCTGAACTATCACCTGCATCTCCACCAAAAAAACGTTCAATAATAGCATATCCTATTTTAGGGTTAATCTCAATAAGAAATTCTCCATGTAGAGGATAGAAATCACAAACTGATAAAATAGTTGGTTGAGGTAAAGAACTAATAAATTCCTCATAAGATAATTGATCAATTGATGTAAGTTCAACTTTGGTCATTGTTCTTAATTGAGTAGAAATACTAGTACTTAATAGTCTTGCAAAACCCTCATAAACCATCCTTAAAGTTCTTAATTGGTCTTTAGATAATTTGTTAGGATGCTTAAAATCATAGGCTTCTACTAGTTCATCTTCTTGATCTTTTAATTCATCTGCTTCCATCTCACCCGATGATAATGCATCTAATAATGAATCTATTTCATTTTGGGATAAAACTCTATTTGATGACATAATTTTTCCCCCTACTTAATTAATAATTAAATTTGCAAATTTAATTATTAATTAATAATTCAACTCTACTTTTATAAAATATATCAAAATTATAATTAGTCCATTCTTTTTATATAAGTATATTATTGAACAACAAATTCAGTAAAGAAGACATTTGTTATTTTCCCCTTTAATAAATTCTGATTAATTTGATCCATAATCTCCATTCTTAACTTTCTAACTCCATCATTTGAATTAATATTTTTAGTATCTTTATTTCTTAAAATAGATATAATAGCATCTCTGACTTGTGGTGTTCTTTCTCCTATTTCACTAACAACCTCATCATTACTAACTTCTAAAGTAATATTAACTTTGATAAATCTTCTACCATCAGCTAAATTAACTAAAAATTCACCTATAGATGTAGTCGGTCCTAATTCTTTAGATGCTTTATTCACTTCTTCTTTGTTATTATTCATTCCTCCTAATTTAGTAAACATAAAATAAGAAGATCCTGTAGCTAATAATACAGTTAAAACAACTACTATTATCAAATTCAAACCTTTCTTCTCATCACTCATTAATAATTCCCTCCTTCTGGTCCATCCTTAAAATTATCACATCAACTCGACGGTTAATAGCTCTATTCTCTTTAGTATTGTTAGACTTGATCGGTTTATATTTGGAATATCCTGCTGCAGATAGTCGTGCAGGATTAATATTCCCTTCTTCTATAAAGTACCTTATTACATTAGTTGCTCTTGTGGTAGACAATTCCCAGTTGGAAGGAAACTGTGAATTACTAATAGGCCAATTATCAGTATGACCTTCTACTACTATACTATTAGGCATACTTTTGATAAATCCAGCAATATTATCTAAAATTCCTTGACCATTATTTTTAATCTCTGCCCTACCCAAATCAAATAATATCTTTCCACTAAAACGAATAGTTAAACCTCTATCGGTAATTTCCAACTTAATATCATCTTGTAGTCCTTGCTTATCAATATATTGTGAAATAGTGTTCTGCATATTACTAAGCTGTCTATAACTGGGACTATTAGCGTCTAAACCTGATTCTATTAATTCAGCAGAAGATATAGTTTTTCCTCCAGTTAAAACTCCTAACTTCCCTTGCAGCCCATCCATCATCATTCTAAATTTTTCAGCGTCTATACTAGAAAAAGAATATAATAATACAAAGAAACATAGTAATAAGGTCATCATATCTCCATAGGTAGCTAGCCAGCCAGCGCCTCCACCATCATCATTTTTACTCTTCTTTTGGCGTGCCATTAATATTCACCAGCCTCTTCTTCAGCGCTAATCCCACTTCTTGAGCTTGGTGATAAGAAAGCTTTAAGTTTTTCTTCTACAATTCTTGGATTCTCCCCAGCTTGAATTGATAAAATACCTTCAATCATTACTTCTTTAGATAAAATTTCTTCCTCACTTTTTATCCTTAATTTTTCGGCAACAGGAATAAATATCATATTAGCCATCATAGATCCATATAAGGTAGTAATTAAGGCTACAGACATACCTGCACCCAATGATCCAGGGTCATCTAAGTTAGCTAACATACCAATCAATCCAATTAAGGTACCTATCATACCAAAGGCTGGAGATAATTCAGCACCTTTATCAAAGACACCTTTATTAATTGAATGTCTTTCTTCTAAAAAATTAAGCTCTGTTTCCATAATACTTTTTACTAACTGAGGATCAGTACCATCAACAATTAATTGAACCCCTTTCTTCAAAAAATCATCATCTAACTCATATACTTCTTCTTCTAGAGCTAATAACCCTTCTCTTCTAGCTTTCTCTGCAAAACTTACCAAAATAGAAATGATACCTGATGCTTCATTATCCTTATCTGAAAATACAATTTTCATTGCTGCTACAGCATTTTTTAGCTGCTTAAAGGAATAAGATAAAATAACTCCTCCTATCGTTCCTCCAAAAACAATTAACATAGAGAAAGGATCAATGAACATCATAATATTCCCTTGGCCAAACATACCAGCTAAAACTAATACTGTTGCCAATAATAATCCAACAATTGATGCTAAATCCATTCTGTCACCTCACTTTTATTCTGGCTGAAAAGCAACCTTTCTTTTGTAGGCTATTACTTTTTCAACCACTTCATCAATATCTTCTTTAACTATCAATCTATGATTAGTAGTTAATGTAATTACTGTATCAGGCGTTGATTCTATAGTCTCAATTAACTCTGCATTTATAACTAACTTAGAATCATTTAACCTAGTTACTTCTATAATAATCACCACACCCTTTATTAATCTAATATAAAACAGCAAATAAACCATAAAATTCTTAGTTTATATCAATTTAGGAGTAAAGGGATTAATCCCTTTACTCATTGATTTAAATGAAAATAATTTATCTTTTAAGATTTACTAATTGCTCTAATATTTGATCTCCTGTTGTAATTATCTTTGAGTTAGCTTGAAATCCACGTTGAGTAGTAATCATTTCAGTAAGTTCTTTAGACAAATCAACATTAGACATTTCTAAGTTACTTGGTTTAATAACTCCAGCATTTCCTACACCTGCTGTACTAATTACAGGCTGACCTGAGTTATTAGATTCTGCATACATAGTACCTGCCTCTTGGCTTAAACCAGCAGGGTTATTAAAAGTGGCCATTGCTATTTGCCCTATAGTCTCAAGCTGACCATTCTTATAAGAACCAGTTATTACTCCAGCGCTATCAATAGTAATACCTTCTAGTTCACCTGCAGCATAACCATCTGCAGTTTCTGCTTTAGCACTCATAGCAACATCACCATATTGGGTTATTTCACTAAAATCAAGAGTAATAGTTTGATTAAGTGCTGCTCCTCCAGTCGGACTAACCTCTAACTTAGGCAAAGCAGCCTTTAATTCTGCATCAGTAATATTGCCATTTCCGTCACCATCTAAATTAGTAAAGGTACCAGTATTACCAGCATCTATCCCTTGAACATCTCCATTAGTATCAAAACGAATAGTTCCTGTATCTCCACTGTCAATATTAGCACCATCAACATTAGTTACTGTATAACTCCAATCATTATTAGCAACTTTTTTAAACTCTAATTCAACAGTATGTTTAGTTCCTAGAGAATCATAAACAGAAATTGAAGTAGTATGGTTATCATCTATTTCTGCACTAGCATCTAAATTACCAGTACAATTAATCTTTTCACTGGCTCTAGCTGGCATCGATGAAGTTAATGATATTGCTTCTAAATCACCATTAGTATCGACATCTTTTTTACCATCTCCATCTACGTCAGCACCAGCCATCCAACCTTGTACATAAAGTCCATTGGCAGAATTAACCAGATTACCATCTTCATCAAATGTAGTAGCACCAGATCTAGTATATAAACTGCTACCTCCGTTCTCTAAGACGAAGAACCCATCACCTTCAATTGCTAAGTCTGTAGTAACACCAGTAGATTGTAAGCTTCCTCCACTCATATTTTGATCAATACTACCTATTGTAACCCCTAATCCTACCTGTTGAGGGTTAGTACCTCCACGTCCATCTTGGGCAGAAGTAGCCCCTTTGATAGTTTGATTTAACATAGTTGTAAAATTGACACTACTACTCTTAAACCCAGTAGTATTTACATTAGCAATATTATTACCAATAACATCAAGCTTTTTAGTATGAGCTTTTAATCCTGATATTCCAGAATATAATGAAGTTAACATCTATCAAAACCTCCTTGTTTTTAAAGCAATAATTTAAATCATTCAAAAACTATATTTACTTTTAATTATAAATTAAATTCTTCTATCGCCTCTATCAATCAGCGATTATAACCTCCCGTTAGGGTCCAGTTATTTCATCACAATGGCACTATCTATATTTGTAAATAGATTTTCTTCCATACTATCCTTATCCATTGCAGTTATTACAGTATTATTTTTGACACTAACAATAAAAGCATTGTTATCAATTAAAACTAAAGACTCCTTAGCACCCTTGCTCTTTGCCTTATCTATTGCTGTTTCTAATTTATCAATATCTCGGTTTGTAAACCCTATCTTTCTTGACCGCAGTCTTTTAACAGCATGTTTGGATAACTTCAAACCATCATTATCATCCAATTTATTTTTCAGCAAAGCTTTAAAGCTATCACTTGAACTATTTTTATCAATATTATCAGATTTTCGATGAGACTGTTGTGATAAATGTAAGGAGCGATTTGAATAAATTTTATTCATACATAATCCTCCTTCTATGACAAAATCTCTTGTATATTAGCTACTGAGTAGGATTCACCGTCAATAACAACATTAATATTTCCATCAGACAGATCTACTTTTTCAATTTTTCCAGTTATAGTTTCTACCTCTTCGCTTTCCGAATTTGTCTGTTCTACAGTAACCTCTTTACCTATTAATTGACCTGCTTGTGAAAACTGTTGATAATTTATAAGACTAGATATGCTAGTATTTAAGTTTTCTATAGTTTTAGTCAATTGATCAGATTGCTGCAAAGAAGTATATTCTGTCATTTGTGACATCATTTGGCTGTTTTCCATTGGCTCAGTTGGATCTTGATATTGTAATTCAGTTACTAACAAACTTAAAAAATCATCTGTAGTCAACTCATTTTTATTAGTTTTTGTAGTAGCATTTCCAGAATTTCGAATATCTTCAACACTTGAATATGATGTACCTTCTACTGTACTCAATCTATCCCCCTCCTTCTAAACAATATAATTCAATTTATCATTTAAACCATTATTTTCACCTTTAGCTTCTTCAGTAATAGTGTCTTCTACTGTTAAAGCTAATTCATCTAGATCATCCAAATTAAATTTTCCGCTATTATTCTTGCTTTGCTCCTCATTAAATGCAGAGTGTTCATTTCCACTAAAGGCTTGAGATAAATCTTCTCCATCAAAAGCTGTAGAAACATCTAGGGTCTCAATTTGTAAATCCTTCTGACTTAAACTCTCGCGCAACTTGAATATATTACCCTCTAATAGCTCTTTAACTTGTCCATTTTCAGCTAAAATTTTAGTTGATAAATGTCCTTCTTCAAGAGTAATTTTAACATGTAATCTACCTAATGATTCTGGCTTTAGCTCAATAGTAATTTCTTTACCTTTATTAACAGTTGTCAAATCAATTTTCTCATTAACCTGACTAACTATATTCTTAAAATTGACCTCTTTGTTAGACTGAAGTTTATTGATACCATTAGAAACCTCAGACTCATTAGCTAGAATATTATGATTAATATTCACATCTATATCTTTTACTAAATTATCAGCATTCTTAGTCTTAACATCTTCTAAACCTTCAGACAATAATCTGTTATCATTTGTCTCTATATTTAGGATTTTACTACCTTCAACATTTCCTTTTTTATTCAAATGTATAGATTCTTCTTCACTTCTTACATTAGTGTTATATCTAAATTTATTTTGATTATATCTACTTAATTTAGCTATACTAGATTGATTCATTGCTTTGTGATGAATTAATCTTTGTTTTTCAGAAGTACTATCACTAATATCCTTAACTTTCAAATTACTAATCAACTCTTTGAGAGTAGATAATTCACCTTCTAAGTTTTTGCCTATATTGATTTTACCTTCATTAGTCTGGCTATTTTTTAATAATGAAGTTAACCTTTCCTTTATAAGCTCTAATTCTTTTAAAGGATTTTGAAGTAATAGGTGACCTTTTGATTTTTGTGATACTTCATCACTTACTACTTTTACACCTTGTAGTGACTCATTTGGTAAATCTAATTGTTTTATAATCTTATTTAAAATAGAAACTATATTTTCTAAATCATCTTCATCTACCTTCTCCAAATCTCCCTTTAACAAATTCTCTATCTTCTGAATATCTTTCTCATCTACATCTATATCAGCTTTTTCTTGCTGTTGGTCTACAGAACTATTCTTAGAAGATTGATCAATCTTTTTCTCAAGAGAAGTTACAAAATCACTATTACCCTCTTCTTCTTTAATCCTTTTATTATTTGACTTTGGAGCAGACTGAAGATTAGTATTCATAACTGCATTCATAGCTGTCATCTTTTCACCTCCTTTCAATAAGATAATCTTGTTGAGATATCAGCAGCTATCCCACTATCCATACTAGATAAGATTTCTGCTACTATTTCTTCATCTATCTGATTTAATATATCAATAGCCAACTTTTCATTTAACTTAGGTATTATTTGAGCAGATTTTTCTGCGTCCATTTCACTATATACATCTGCTAATTTTTTTGTTTTTTCTTCATAAGCGATCTTGTCAGTTTTAATATTTTTTATATTTGCATTCAAATCAGCAATATTATTTTTTTGTTCAGATATAATATTATCTCTAGTCTTTAATTCTTCAAATAATTTCTGATTCTGCTGTTGCAACTTTTCTAAATTTCCTTTAAGCTCTTTTACTTGATCTTCTAATGCTTTATTTTCGTTTTTAGTGACTAGATATTTATCTACAGCTGGAATACTTTCTACCTTAGATAATGATGCCTTTTTTATATCCTCGATGGTAAAAACTTTAAAATAATCTAGTAAGAACAAACTTAAAGCTGCTAATACTAATAATACTACTAGTCCTAGGAGTATCTTCTTTTTCATTATTAGCTCCTCCTGCTTAACTACTATTTAATAAACTATTATTCAAATTAATCAACAATATAAATATATATATTAAAATTGCTCTCATAAGCCTTGCGATCTATTACCTTTATAATTAAACTTATTAATAGCTAACTCATCATTTAACTTCTGTTCCTCAGATAACATTTCTTGCCAATGCTCATCATATTTTCTATCCCTTAGTTTAACTAGAGATTTTTTCTCTTTAGTTTTAGAGATTAAGTTTTGACGGCACTTCTTTATTTCATCTTCCCAATAGTTTAGCTTTAAGGTTAACTCTTCAATTTCATCTCTTAAAAATTTAATATAATTTCTTGTTCTTACAGCTTGCGATGGATTTATTTTGATTCCTTCTTCCTTTTCTAACTTCTGTTGAATATTCTTCTTCTCTGCTTTCAAGTTATCAATCTTCTTCTCAATTTTTCGATATTCTTGTATTAATCTAGCTAACTCTTTTTGTATTGCCTCTTCTTCTTGCTTTTTTAGATCTAAAACTGACTGTAATCGAAAATTAAATTTTTTCAATTATATCACTCTCCAGCAAAGATATTCATCAAAGAATTAACAGTATCACTATAACTACTGTTCTCATTAATCCCCTGCTTTAAAAAGTTATTAACTGCATCCAATTTATCTAAGGCATAATCTAATTTAGGATCACTACCTGGTTCATATGCTCCAATAGTAACTAAATCTTTAGCTTCTTCATAAGTAGCCAATACACTTCTTAACTGACTAGCAGCTTCCTTATGTTCTTCACTTACAATTTCATTCATCACTCTACTAGTACTCTCTAATATATCTACAGCAGGATAGTGATTTTTGGCTGCTAAATCCCTAGATAAAACAATATGTCCATCTAAAATACCTCTAACTGTATCAGCAATAGGTTCATTCATATCATCCCCTTCTACCAATACTGTATAAAGGCCTGTCATTGTTCCCTTTTCATTAGTACCTGCCCTTTCCATTAACTTTGGCAACAGAGCAAATACTGACGGAGTATATCCTCGTGTAGCAGGTGGTTCACCTACAGCCAGACCAACTTCACGTTGAGCCATAGCAAATCGAGTTACAGAATCCATCATAAACATAACATCTTTACCTTGATCTCTAAAATACTCTGCAATAGTAGTGGCTACCAAAGCACCTTTTAATCTAATTAAGGCGGGCTGATCAGAAGTAGCTACAACTACTACAGAACGCTTTAATCCTTCTTCTCCCAAATCCTTTTCAATAAAATCACGTAATTCTCTTCCACGCTCTCCAATTAAAGCAATAACATTAACATCCGCATTTGTATTACGTGCAATCATTCCTAAAGTTGTACTCTTTCCCACGCCACTTCCTGCAAAAATACCCATTCTCTGACCTTTCCCACAAGTTAGTAAACCATCAAGACTTCTGATCCCTAAAGACAATGGTTCAGTAATTCTCTTTCTGGTCAAGGGATTAGGAGGAGAATTATAAACTGAATATTCTTCCAACTTACCTTCAACAGAAAAGTCTGACATAGGATTACCTAAACCATCTAAAACATGCCCTAATAATTCAGGACCAACCTTAACTTTCAATGGTTCTCCAGTAGAAAAGACTTTACAACCTGGACCAATACCATCCATTTCACCTAAAGGCATTAATAATACACTATTATCTCTAAATCCTACTACCTCAGCTTGAATAATCTCTGAACTAAGTTTAGGTTTAATCAAACACTTTTCTCCCAAATGCACATTAGGACCTTCAGATTCAATAGTTAATCCTACAACTCTTTTTACTTTACCAAAAGATTTAATTGGATTAATATAACTTAAATCATTAACCAACTTAGCTATATCAAAATCAAATAATGATTTATTCATCATTATTCACTTCCAATAATCTGCTTTCAATTTCTTTTAATTGAGAGTCAATACTAGCATCAAAGCCACCAAAATCTGTTTCAATAATACATCCACCTTCTTTGATGCTTTCATCACTAATAATTTTTATCTTTTCTAGGCCATTATTTAAAGCTATTAGTTGCTCTTTATAATCTCCTAATAACTCTATATCACCAGGACTAACTCTGATACTAATTTCTTCTTCGCCATCTAATAATCTGATTGTATCTTGGATAATATTTTTTATTAATTCGGAATCAAGTTGTAATTCTTGTCCAATAATTTTTCTACTTATAGCAATTGATAATTTAACTATATCTTCTCTTATCACTGCCATTCTTTCATTAATTTCTTGATCAAATTCCTCAACACTATCGTGAAGAGTATTTGTCAGACTATTAAATTTTTCTACTATCTGTTTTAATCCCTCTTCTTTTCCTAATTCAATCCCCTGTTTATAAGCTTTTTCTTTATTTGTTTTAATAACTTCATTAGCTTCTGCTTCTGCATTAGACTTGATCTTTTCAGCCTCTTCTTTTGACTGGTTAATTATTTTTTCAGCTTTAGCCTGGGCATCAGCTACTATTTCATCGGCTTTTTTTTGAGCATCAATCAAAATTTGTTGTTTAAGATTATAATTTTCCTCTTCAATTTGCTCTTCAAGATTATTATCAATATTGTCTTTTATTATTTTATGATCAGATCTATTATTGATTATAAACTTTTGGCCTGATTTAACTTGACCTGACTTTATAACATTAGACAACAACCTCATCCTCTCCGCCACGATTAATGATAATTTCTCCAGATTCTTCTAATTTTCTGATCTCATTAACAATTTTTTGTTGTGCTTCCTCTACATCACTTATTCTAACAGGTCCTAAGTATTCTATATCCTCTTTTAACATCTCAGAAGCCCTCTTAGATTGATTAGTAAATATCTTTTCAGCCACTTCATCACTAACTGTTTTAAGAGCTAATGATAAATCATCTGTATCAACCTGACGTAATAGAATTTGAATATCTCTATCTGTTAATAATGTGATATCTTCAAACACAAACATCTTTTGTCTAATTTCTTCAGCTAATTCTGGATTTTGTTCATCAAGATCTTCTAGAATCTTCTTCTCAGTTGCTCTATCAGATAGGTTTAAGATATCTACAATCGAATCTATTCCACCAGCAACAGTATACTCATTAGTCATTAATGATGATAATTTCTGTTCTAATACCCGCTCTACCTCTTTAATAACATCAGGACTAGTTCTTTCCATAGTAGCAATTCTTTTGGCTACTTCAGTCTGTTTATCATAAGGCAAAGAAGATAGAATAGAAGCAGATTGATCAGTATCTAAATAAGCCAAAATTAAGGCAATGGTTTGAGGATGCTCATTTTGAATAAAGTTTAAGATCTGACTAGGATCAGTCTTTCTTAACTGATCAAAAGGTCTTACTTGTAATGAAGCAGTTAAACGATCAATTATATCATTAGCTTTATTTTGCCCTAAAGCTTTTTCTAAGACTTCTTTAGCATATTCCATTCCACCATGGCTAATATAATCATAAGCAACACACATCTGATGAAATTCATCTAAAACTTGATCTTTTACATCTGTAGAGACTTTATCTAAATTAGCTATTTCCAAAGTTAAATCTTCTATTTCATCATCATTTAGATGTTTAAAAACTTCTGCTGATGAATCTGGTCCTAAGGAAACTAATAGAATAGCTGCTTTTTCTTTTCCAGTTAAATTTGCCATTCCTTTCCCTCCTATTAATCTTCAGATAGCCAACTTTTAATTAATCCAGCTATCTCTTCTGGTTGATCTTTAATTATATTGCGTAATTGATTTTGTAATTTCTGCCTTTCTCTTTCTTCACTAGTTAAATTATCTCCAACTGCAAATTCTTCTTCAGCCTCATCAATTAGATAATCAACATTTTGTCCTACCTCAGCTTCACTACCCATTTCATTTCTTCGTTTTCTATATAACACTATCAATAGCACAGCAATTAATATTGCTATACCAATCAATAAAGATAATAGTATAGTTCTTCTCTTTGCTGCTTCACTAGCTTCAGCATTGATAACCTCTTCTTCTAAACTATTATCAAAAGCCATACCGATGACTGTAATCTGGTCACCACGATTCACATCATAACCTACAGCAGCTGAAATAAGATTAGTGATTGCTTCTTGTTTCGCAGCATCTAATTGGCCATCAGGCGTATCTACAGTTACTGCTACTGATAATTTCTCTAGTGTTCCAGGAGCTTGTACATATTTTTCTACTTCTTCATTGATCTCATAATTTACAATTTCTTCTTCTTTATCATGTTCTGTTCTATCCTGATTATTAATTTTATATTGAGGTAAATTAGATGTAGTTCCAGGAACTCCTTCTGGGGTAGTAGTCATACCTTGACTACTCTCTGTTTTTGATTGTTTACTACGTATAATTCCCTCATCATCAACTACAGGTTCATACCTTTTACTTTCTATATTTCTTTGATCAAAATTTAAAGTCGCATTAACAACTAAAGAAAAATTACCCATCCCTAACACTTTAGTTAACATTACATTCAAATCTTTTTCAATAGCCTCTTCGAATTTATTCTGTAAAGCTAACTTATCACTAATATCAGCCTTTTCATCATCTTCTTTGAGCTTAGCCGATAATAAATTACCAGTTGTATCTACAATAGTAACTCTAGTAGGGTCTAAACCATTTACACTACTAGCAACCAAATTAGCAATAGACTTCACTTCTTTAGTAGTTAATTTGGTATATTGCTTTAACTTCAATACTACAGATGCTTTAGCAGGTTCCTCTTGCTCTTTATATATACTTGATTCACTAGGAGTAATTCTTACATTAGCAGATAGAACATTATCAAGCTGCTTAATTGTTCTAGCTAATTCCCCAGATAAAGCACGGTTAAATTGAACCTTCTGTTCAAAATCAGTACTCCCGATCTGATTGCGGTCAAAAATTTCAAAACCTACATTCCCTCCAGTTGGAAGTCCTTGACTTGCTAAATCTAACCGCAACTTATGAACATTCTTTTGAGGAACTAAAATAGTAGAACCATTATCTTTCAGCTGATAAGTAATTTGTTTTTCATCTAAACTATTAATAATTCCCCCTGCATCCTCCATAGATAAATTATTAAATAATACCATATATTCTGGTTTGCTAGCCCAATGAGCCAGCAATAACATTCCAATGAATGTAACAAGAGCTGATACAATAATCACTATTTTAGCTTTTTTATTAAAATTGTTCCACAAATTTTGTATCTGCTTTTTTATTTGCGAGAAATTTTTAACCATATTTACACCCCAATCTCACTGAACAAGTACATTAAACCTGTATCCTCATAACTTCTTTATAGGCATCTATAGCTTTCTTAGTTATAGTTGTAGTTAAATCTAGTGATAGTTTAGCTTTCTGTGCAGTAATCATAACTTCATGAATATTTTCAGCTTTACCCAATGCCAAATCTTCCCCTGCTTTATTCGCAGCATGTTGTAAACTGTTAACTTTTTGCAAAGATTCTTTCATAACATTAGCAAAAGAAGGATACTTATCCTTCTTTTCATCAAGCTTATCTACCTTCATTAAGCTATGATTACTAATTTGATCTATTTTCATTTAATTCTCCTCCCCTAAACTAGCCAATTTTCAAAGCACTTTGAGCCATTGACTTAGCTGAATTTAAAGCAGTCACATTTGCTTCATATGCTCTAGTAGCAGAAATCATATCTGTCATCTCAGAAACAATATTAATGTTAGGCATTTCGACATATCCTGATTCATTAGCTTCTGGATGATTAGGATTATAAACTAACTTATAAGGTTCTTTGCTCTCTTGAATAGAGGATACCTCTACTCCATTTCCTACATCTTCACCAGTATTAAACTTATTGATTTCATCTTTTAATTTTGCACTAAATACAGGAAGCTTACGACGATAAGGCTTACCATCTTCAGCTTTAGTTGTATTAGCATTAGCAATATTACTAGAAATCAAATCCATTCTTAACCTTTGAGCTGTCAACCCTGAAGCACTTATGTTAAAATTATTGAATAATCCCATTCCTACCTACCTCCCTTTTGTATTACTGAGTCTAACCTCTTAAATTGATTACTAATTTGTTTTACTACCGCTTGATATTCTAGAGTGTTTCTAGCAAGCATAGCCATTTCTGCATCTATATCTACATTATTATCATCATTTCTAACAGAAGTATTTTCTTCTGTATGAACTCTTGCCTTAAAAGAACTTATATCCTTAGAATTAATAGCAATATGCTTTTTGTTTGTTACTTTTAAGTCATTTCTATTTTCTAATAAATCAGATAATTCTTTTCTGAAACTTACATACTTCCTTTTATAGCCTGGAGTATCTGCATTTGATATGTTATTTGATATAGCCTGATGATTTTTAGCAAGCCCATCTAAACTTTTCTCCAACACCCCAAAATTTCTATTATCAAAGATTTTCATTAAGTATATCCTCCCTAACTTTGTCATATATAAACACATTAAATACTCTACTTTCAATATTTCGACTTATCTACTAAAATTCCTTCAAAAAAATATATCCAATCCTTCTTTTTAATTCTATGTATGTAGGTAGGTTTAATCAAAATAAAATATCAATTTACATAAAGAAAAAAGCTACAGTTGCCTCACCAATAGCTTTTAAAGTGTGCAACCTGGCAATCATGGATATTTGATAAATATCTTTAGACCCATAGCTTTGCGCCACTACCTTTCGATAGATTTGCTAATTATTTTATTTTTATGTAATACCATAATAATTTTATAAATATTCGAGTTTAATGTCAAATTTTTTTCTTGCAAATAAAACTAATATAAGTAATTATTTTCCACAAAACTACAAATTACTATTTTATAGCCTTAACAAAACACAGGCAAAACCTGTGTTTTGTTAAGGCTATTTAATTTCTTCTAAGCCATCAAGCAATCTATCATTTAAAATTTTGATGTAAGTACCTTTCATCCCCAAAGATTTAGATTCAATTACACCAGCACTTTCAAACTTTCTTAAAGCATTAACAATAACTGAACGAGTTATCCCCACTCTATCAGCAATTTTACTAGCCACTAATAGACCTTCTGTACCATCTAATTCTTCAAAAATATGTTCAACAGCTTCTAATTCAGAATAAGAAAGCGTCTCTAAGGCAATATCAACAGCCGCTTCTTTCCTTGTTTCCTCTTCCATCTTTTCACTTCTTAATCTCAAAATCTCCATACCAACTACAGTTGCTCCATACTCAGCTAATAATAAATCACTAGAACCAAACTCTTGGCCAAACCTAGCTGCAATTAACGTTCCTAGTCTTTCGCCACCACCATTAATAGGAACTACAGTAGTTAGCTTATGCTTAAAAATACAATCTTCATGATCCTTAAATACACATAAACCTTCTTTTTGTTCATAATTAGATCTAGTATGATAAATACCTAATAACCAATCATTATAGCTTTTAGGGAACTCCTCAGAACTAATAACTTCTTCAAACATTAGATCACATTCAAAAGCATCAACCAAAGTATAGCCTAACAACTTTCCTCTTTCATTAACAATATAAATGTTAGCTTCTATAGTTTCACTTAAGACTTGAGACATTTCATCATAATTCACAGGATGTCCAGCAGAACGTTGAATTAATCTATTTATCTTACGGGTCTTATTTAGTAATTCTTCCATATACTTTCCCCCTCAATCATCAAGCATTTTACTATGGAGTTACTCAAATTATACACAAATTATATTTTTATTTCAAATATTATAGTATATATTTGCTTAAATCTTTATTTTGTACAATATTATCTAATTTGTCTTTTACATATTCTCTATCAATAATTACCTCTTTATCTTCTATCTCAGGTGCTATAAATGAAATTTCTTCTAGTAATTTCTCGATAATAGTATGTAATCTTCTTGCTCCTATGTTTTCTGTCTGTTCATTTACTCTAAAGGCGATATCTGCTAATTCATCAATTGATTCTTCTGTAAAATCAATCTCTATACCTTCTGTTTCCAATAAGGCTTTATATTGTTTTATCAGTGCATTCTCTGGCTTAATTAATATCTCTTTAAAATCTTCTTTAGACAAACTACTTAATTCTACTCTAATAGGAAATCTACCTTGTAATTCTGGCACTAAATCTGTAGGACTAGCAACATGAAAAGCACCCGCAGCAATAAATAAAATATGGTCTGTCTTTACTGGCCCATATTTAGTCATTATCGTTGAACCTTCTACAATAGGTAATATATCTCTTTGTACTCCACCACGAGAGACATCTGGAGCAGATGAAGAATTCTTACCAGCTATTTTATCAATTTCATCTAAAAATATTATTCCTGCTTCTTCAACCCTTTGTATAGCTTCTCTACTTACTTCATCCATATCAATTAGTTTTTGAGCTTCCTGTTCTTTAATTATAGATTTAGCCTCTTCAATACTAACTCTTCTTTTTTTCTTCTTACCAGGAAACATTCCACCAAAGATATCTTGGAAATTAACTCCCATCTCTTCCACACCAGTTCCCGAAAAGATTTCAACCATCTGGGATGGATTATCTTCTACTTCTATTTCTACCATTCTATCATCTAAATCACCTAATCTTAATCGTTCTCGTAACTTTTCTCTTTGATTTTCAAATCTTTCCTCTCTCTCAACATCTAATATAGAATCTTCTCTATCATCATCAGCAAATAACGCACCAAAGGGGTTTTTATTTTTACTTTTAGGTCTTGGCAATAATAAATCTAGTATTCTTTCTTCTGCCAAACTACTAGCTTTATCTTCAACTTTTTCAATCTTCTCATTTTTAATCATTCTAATGGATATCTCAAGCAAATCTCTAACCATAGATTCTACATCACGCCCAACATAACCAACCTCAGTAAATTTAGTAACCTCAATTTTAATAAAAGGAGCTTTGACTAATTTAGCTAATCTTCTAGCTATCTCTGTTTTACCAACACCTGTAGACCCTATCATCAAGATATTTTTGGGGACAACTTCATCTTTTAGATCTAAAGGTAACTTTTTTCTTCTATATCTATTTCTAATTGCAACAGCTACTGATTTCTTAGCTTCATTTTGACCAATAATATATTTATCTAATCTTTTAACTATCTCTTTTGGAGTTAATTCTTCCATTTTTCAGCCTCCTCCTATATTTCTTCTACACTAATATTCTTATTAGTATAAATACAAATATCAGCTGCTATCTCCAAGGATTTCTCAACTATCTCTGCAGCTGTCAAATCAGAATATTCTATTAAAGCTCTTGCAGCAGCTAAAGCATAAGAACCTCCTGAACCAATGGCAGTAACCCCATCATCTGGCTCAATAACATCACCTGTTCCTGAAATGACCAATAATGATTCTTTATCAGCAACAATTAATAATGCTTCCAATTTCCTTAACATTTTGTCTGTTCTCCATTCTTTAGCTAACTCTACTGCTGCTCTTTGTAAATTACCATGAAACTCTTCTAATTTTCCTTCAAACTTTTCAAATAAAGTGAAAGCATCAGCCGCTGCTCCTGCAAACCCAGCTAATACATTCCCATTATAAATTCTTCTAATCTTTTTAGCACCATGTTTCATTACAGTATGCTGCATCGTAACTTGACCATCACCAGCAATAGCAACCTTATCTTCACGTTTCATTGCTATTACAGTAGTTGCCTCAAACATATTAGTTCACCTACCCTACTAAAATAATAATTGAAACCAACGACTTAGCCAAACAAAATAATTTTTATACCTATATATAATATTTATTCTTTATTTCTCTCATAATCGCATTCTTTATTTATACAATAAATCTTCTTTTGTCCTTTACTATTCTTTTCTACTAAAAATTTATTTCCACATTTAGGGCATTTCTCATTCACAGGTTTATTCCAAGTCATAAATTCACATTCTGGATAATTGCTACATCCATAAAAAGTTCTCTTCTTCTTGCTTTTTCGTTTTACCACATCACCAGTCTCACATTCAGGACACTTAACCCCTATCTTATTTAAAAACGGCTTGGTATTTTTACATTCTGGGTACTCAGGGCAAGCTAAAAACTTCCCATACCTACCATGCTTGATAACCATATTACTACCACACTTTTCACATATTTCATCTGTAACTTCATCTTCTAAAGTAACATTTTCCATATTTTCACGAGCTTCTTCTAATCTTTCTTCAAAAGGAAAATAGAGATCTTTTAGCAACTGAACCCAGTCAACCTCCCCAGATTCAATTCTGTCTAAATCATCTTCTAACTGAGCTGTAAACTCTATATCTGTGACTTTTGGAAAATGCTTAGACAATAAACCATTAACCACAGTTCCTAATTCTGTTGGTTTAAATTGACTGCCTTCTCTCTCAACATAACCACGATTTTGAATAGTAGCTACAATTGTAGCATAAGTACTCGGCCTTCCAATACCTTTCTTTTCTAAAGTCTTAACTAATTTTGCCTCTGTATATCGAGCCGGAGGTTTAGTAAAATGTTGTTCTGGAATTACTTTGTTTAAACTTATATTCTCTCCTTCTTTTAGCTCTGGAAGAAGTTCATCTTTAGTACTTTGTTTTGTGCTATCTACCTTTAAGAAGCCAGGAAATAATTCTATAGACCCTTTAGACCTTAACCAATAATCTCCACCTTTTATATCAACAGTTAATGTCTTATATAAAGCAGGACTCATTTGACTAGCAACAAACCGCTCCCAAATTAATTTATACAATTTATATTGTTCCTTATTTAAGTAACCTTTAATCTTATCAGGCGTTCTAAACACTGAAGTAGGCCTTATTGCCTCATGAGCATCCTGTGCACCAGATTTAGCTTGATAATTTTTAGGCTTTTTAGATAAATATTTTTCTCCTAAATTATCCTTTATATATTTTCTCAAATTACCTTTTGCTTCTTTAGAAATCCTGGTTGAATCTGTTCTCATATAAGTAATTAAACCTACTGTTCCATCAGCACCTAAATCTAAACCTTCATATAATTGTTGTGCTAAATACATTGTCTTTTTTGTACTAAAATTAATCTTGGTAGAAGCCTGTTGTTGCAAGGTACTAGTTGTAAAAGGAGCAGAAGGATACCTTCTTCTTTTGCTTTCTTTGATTTTAGCTATTTTTAAGTTTTCCTCTTCTAGAGCTTTAACTATTTTATCTGATTCCTTTTTATTGGCTATTCTAAATTTTTCACCATTAATTCTATGCAATTTTGCCGAAAATTCCTGCTTACTTTCTCCCTTTACTTTAGTATCTATTGTCCAATATTCTTCTGGGTTAAAGGCTTCAATCTCTTCCTCACGATCACATATAATCTTTACTGCCACCGATTGTACTCTTCCAGCACTCAGCCCCTTTCTTACTTTATACCATAATAGAGGACTTAACTTATAACCTACTAAACGATCTAAAATCCTCCTAGCCTGTTGTGCATTTACTCTATCTTTATCTATAGAACGAACTTCATCTAATGCATTCTTTATTGCTGTCTTTGTAATTTCATTAAATTCAATTCTACACTCACTATCTTCATCTATTTTTAATGCATGTGCTAAATGCCACGAAATTGCTTCCCCTTCACGGTCAGGGTCTGTCGCCAATAACACACCTTCACTTTTCTTAGCTTTCTTCTTTAAATTTTGTAAAGTTTTTCCTTTTCCTCTGATTGTTATATACTTAGGTTTGAAGTCCTCATTAACATCTACTCCCAATTGACTTTTAGGTAAATCAATTACATGTCCCATAGATGCAGCTACCTCAAATCCTTTACCTAGAAATTTACTAATAGTTTTTGCTTTAGCCGGAGACTCTACAATAACCAACTTCTTCTTTTTCTTCTTTTTTCTAGGCATTTTATCACCTCCAATTTTATACTAATTAATATAGTTATTATCTAATTTAATATCATTATCCTTAAACTCTTTTATCTCATTAGAAATTATAGCTAACCTTAATTCATTATTAACTACCTCTTTTAATACTTTCCATAAATCTGAAATATCAATAACTTTATTACTACCTACTAAACACCTTGTTATTACTTTCTCCAATTCTCCATCTCTTAGTAAATTTAAAACATTCAATTTCATAATAATCCCTTGCACTTCTATGTCAAATTTTGATTTTTCTCTAAAATCTAATACTCTATTTTTAAATCTTTTATTATTTGTTTTATTACTTTTATTTTCTGGTAAATCTATTATTTCCGAAGAAGAAAATATAAATTCAAAAGCTTGACTAATATCATCTAAGTTATACCCTTCTTCTCTTAAAGAATTTATTAATTTCTCCTCATCTTGTATAATTTCTCCATCATGTAGCAATCTTTTTACTAGCTGACTAATTATCTCAAATATATTCTGATTCATCTTCTATGTATGGTAAAGAAAAAACCATACTGCCTCCTTTCTATCTCCTAATCAAAAACCTGCTGCATAATAAACTCTAAATAAGTGCAAAAATTTTAATTATATTTTATAAAGTATAAATATAGATATCCAAATTCAAAGTGAAACTTAATGGATATAAAGCAACAGTAACGAGTGACTAGTTAACTTATTTACTGGTTACTGGTCACTAGTTACTTGAGTTTCGCATTATCTATAGAGACAAATTTAGATTTCAACCTAAAGTCGGATGACTATATTATAAAAACTTTATCTATGTAGCTAATCTAAACCTTTTACCTGGTAATTGTTCTATTAGCTCTTCCAATTCTAACTCCAATAATACTGTATTCAATTCTGCTGAATTCAAATTTATAACATTTAATAAATATTCAAATTGTTTTGGGCTATATGACAATCTCTGATATACTTTCTTTTGTTCTGGAGTCAATTTTTTTATAATATTATTTTTATTTATTATATTCTCATCTAACAAATTATTATTTGATTTCTTATTTTTAAAGTCATTATTAGAGCTATCTAGATCTATATCAGTCCGTAATAAGCTAGAAAAATTAATTTCTTCTAAAATATCATCTATATTCTGAACTAGTTTTGCCCCTGATTTAATTAATTTATTACTTCCCATACTTTGTTTCCTAGTTATATCACCTGGAATAGCAAAGACCTCTCTCCCCTGTTCTAGTGCAAATTCAGCAGTAATCAATGAACCACTCTTTTTAGTTGCTTCTACTACAACTGTCCCCAAAGAAAGCCCACTAATTATCCTATTTCTTCGAGGAAAATTCCTTCCATAAGGTCTAGTCCCCATAGGAAAAGGAGTTAGTACAGCACCATTATTAATTATTTCTTTCATTAAATTATTATTTTCAGGTGGATATACAATATCAATACCTGAACCTAAAATAGCACAAGTTGTTCCAGACTCTAAAGCTCCTTGATGAGCAAATGTATCTATTCCTCGAGCCATGCCACTAATAATTGATATTCCCATACTTGCTAATCTATTACTTAATTTTTCAGCTATTAACTCACCATAAGTTGTACATTTTCTAGAACCAACAACAGCTATAGTTGGTTTAATGTTTAGTGCAGATAAATCACCTTTATAATATAAGACAGGAGGAGAATCATAGATCTCCTTTAATAATTTAGGATAACATTTATCTCCTAAAGTTACAACTCTAACTCCAAATTTTTTTATTTTCTTATATTCTTTTTTAAAATTAAAATACTTTTTAGAATTAATAATTCTTCGCCCTAAAACTGGACCAATACTATCCACATTAGTAATTTGTTCTATATCTGCTTTCCAAATACCTTTTGCATCAATAAAATAATCTAATAATCTTTTTAACTTTCTAGGTCCCAAACCTTTTATTCCACTTGCCCAGATCCAATAAAGTTTCTCTTCCACAATATCTACCTCCTAGCTGTTTAAGATTAAACAGTAGGTTATTATTCCATTATATTATAGATTTATGTATATAAAGATTACTACTTTTAGCAGTAAAAAAAATAATTTCTTATTTATATAAATAATAATAAGACTTGTTTAATCTAAACAAGTCTTATTATTACGATATTTGTCCAGACTGATAACATTAGATTGTTCAGATTCCTTTTCAATATTAGCATCAGTTATGTCTAGATCATTATTATATTCTTCAGAATCTAAATTATATAAGACGTCTTCAAAGAAATCTATTAAATCATCTTCACTAAATTTTTCAGGATCCTGAGAAGATAAAATTAATTTGTTCTCTGGAAATAATTCATCATACAATTCTCTTTCTTCATTAGATAATTCAGCTTTAACCTTCTTTTTAATTTTTTCTTGTTTATCTAAAATATTTTTAAATAAAATTTCATCTTTATTAGATAATCTATCTTTAATTTGATTATTTAGAATCTGAGTTAAAAGTAATTTGTTATCAATAATTTCTTCTAAACTCCAATCACCTATAACGAAATGTTCAAACTCTTCTTCAAATTTATAGCTACGAGTTAAAGCAATTAAATCATGACACTTTATAATTTCTCCATTTGGGAATATTATATTAATCTTCTCTGATCTATTCATTGGCATGTTTCCTCCTTGGTTAATTTCTACTATATCAATAACTCCTATCACTAACTAAAAAATATAACTACAATTTCTTCTGTACCCTTTCACTAAATACAATAAAACCTTTTATTTTCCTTTTATTTTAAGTCAAATTATCAATTATAAATATATTTTAGTATAATAGCTCTTATTGTGATAAATATTAAAAGACTAAAGACTGACCAATTATTACTATCTTTTAGCATTATTATCTAGGCTAAAGTTTAAATGAATTAATTATCCCCTACTATACTTTTATTTAATTAACAGATAATTATTTTAGGATTTAGATTCATAAGTTGATATATTAGCCTGATTTAATGTATAATTGACATATCATTACTATAAATCAATATTAGTATTTTACTATCATAAAATAATTAACTATCAAAACAACAACTTATGAAAAGGAGTAGTCTAATGAATATAAAAATTGTAGCAGACAGTGGTTGTGACCTAAATCCCGAATTACAGAAGAAATTAAATATTAAATTAGTTCCTTTAACCATAAATATTGGAGAAAATGAATATCAAGATAATGAATCATTTAACGTTAAACAACTACTAAATATAATGAAAGAAAATGATAACCCACCAAAAACAGCAAGCCCTTCTCCAAACTTATTTATGGAAGCTTATGAAGGAGACGAAAATGTATTTGTGATCACTTTAAGCTCAAAATTAAGTAGCACCTACAACAATGCTATTTTAGCTAAAAATATGTTTTTAGAAGATAAGAAAGAAAAATTTATACATGTGTTTGATTCTTTAAGTGCTTCTATTGGAGAAACTTTGGTCAGTTTAAAAATCCAGGAACTAGCTCAAAATAACACTCGTAGCAAAATAATAGAAAAGACAAATAAATATATCAAAGAAATGAAAACTTTCTTTCTACTTGAATCATTAGATAATCTAATCAAAGCTGGCAGAATGAATAAAGTAAAAGGTAAACTAGCATCTTTTCTATCTATCAAGCCTATAATGGGAGACGAAAATGGAGAAATAAAGTTAGTTGATAAGGCTAGAGGATCTAAAAGAGCATTTAAAAAATTAGTCAATGTTATAGGCAAACACAATGATAAATTAGAAGAGAAAATTTTAGGTATAGCTCATTGTAATTGTTTAGAAAAAGCAGAAAGATTTAAAGAAGAAGTTCTAAAAAAATATAACTTTAAAGATATTATTATTGTTGAAACTGGTGGACTTAGTAGTGTATATGCAAATGATGGAGGCATTATAATCTCCTTTTAAAAAAAGGGTTAAATTTAACCCTCTTTTTTAAAAATCATAACAAATATTCATCCCAAATTTAATATCTTTTACTTCTTTATCATAGCCTCCATAAACCTCTAAATCTAATGGTTTAAGCCCTAATAATTTAAAATCAGCTTTACTACCTATTCCAAGGGCTATTGATGAGCTATCATCTTTTTGATAATCACTAAATAAATATGCCTGGATATCGGTTAACCTAAAAATACGCATAAAATCTATGATATTAATAAATGTATGATTATAAGTAAAATTTAAAGATAACTGCAATTTAACAAAATCATTAGGACTTTCACCTCGATAGATTATTGGTGATTCCATAATATTTGTATTATTGAATACTAGTTTAGGTTGTAAAATCCAATTATCATTTAATTTGTACTCACCTGTTTGAGAGATCAAGATTTTAAGCTCTTCATCTTTGAAAGGATATAATATATCACTCTCTCCTTCTAGTAGAAAAGAAGAAATCCCCACCTTATATTTACTCTTTAAATAATTAAAATTTTGATCATTAATAATTCCTCGGCCTATTCCTAAAATATAGTCATCACCATAATATCTTAATCCTGCCATAAAATCATCATCTTTGTCTTCATTCAACTTATATTTTGTAATCAAATCAATATCTTTACTTAACTTTCTAAACCTTAATTTTAACTCTACATCATCTTTATTATCTTCAGCAGTAGATAGTACTGTTAAATTAAAATGATTCTTATCAAGATTCATACCATATTGAAATTTATATAAAGATGATCTAATTAAATCATGTTTAAAGAAAGAATAATCCTGTCCATAATAACATATAGGATTATAACTTAATTCTTCTATTAACATCCTATCATACTTTAAATCTTTAATCTCCTGATTCAAATCAATCTTTTCTCTTTTTTTATAATTTCGTAATTTAATATTCTTAGCTTCTAACTTTTCTTTAATTTCTGGAATCATTCTTTTAGTAGTCCTATATCCAATGTTGATTAATTTATCTGCCTTACTAAAATCCATAAAAGAATAATCTACTACATCACTTTCAATTGCTATATCAGAATATTTACTCAAGATCTTAGAAGTATTACTTTCTTGAACCAATTTCATGTATCTAGCAGCAATTTCCCCTGGAGTATCATAATTATTATCACTTATTTCACCTTTATATGTAGTTGCAATTACAAAATCTGCATCTAAAACACTAGCTGCCTTAGCAGGACTATTTTCTACAATCCCAGGATCAGCAAAAACTTTCCCTTTCACCCTTTGTATAGGAAAATAATAAGGAATAGCATAAGAACCTTGAAGAACCTCAGATATTCTACCTGTCGTAGTAAGATATTTATTCCCACTAGTTAATTCAATACTTAACAAAGCTGTTGGAATAGGAAATTGATCTAGTCTCTTACTATTTACTACTTTTTCTACAAATTTATTTACCTTTACTGTATTCAAAATTGATTCATTGCTAGCTAGATTAAAATCAAACATTTTGGAAAAAGGAACTTGGGTTACTATATCTTCTATCTGCTCAATTGATAATCCACTTCCATACATAGTAGCAATAATAGATCCCATACTAGTACCTACTATAATATCAATTGGAATTTTTTCCTCTTCTAAAGCTTTAATTACCCCTATATTAAATAAACCTTTAGCACCACCACCAGTAAGAGCCAATCCAACTGTTGAACCCTCTATATTCTTAAATCTATAGTAATCTTCTACAAGATATATTTCACCATCTTTTCTAACCTGAGTAATAAGAGGATTAGAGTATGCTGGCAAACTATATAAATAAAGATTAAGAAATAATAAATTTATCATAATTAAAGCTTTGACTTTTTTCATTGCCATCCCCCTGATTACATAAAATAGATTATATACCTATTATAAGATATTTTAGATATTATGTCTAATAAAGTGCTGACTAAATAACTTAATATATTATTTAATACTTAAAATCCCTGTCAATGACAGGGATTAAATTAAAGATATTAAAATTGATAATTTGCTGTTATAGATAGATAGTCATTATTCTTAAACTGACCAAAGGTTTCATTATCATCTCCACCAAATAACTTATAATTAAATTTAATACTAGTATCATCTTTTAGCTTTAATTCAACTTCATTATCCAAGATATAATCTGCACTTTCTAGATTATAAATTAGAGAAAGCTCTGGTAAAACAGTTTCATTCTTAAACTTATCTGAAACTTTTAAAACTAACATATTAGTAAAATAATCATCAGCATAATCTACATCATATTCTTTATCTTCAACATTCTCCTTATCTAGAATAAATTCACTCTTTATCTGTAGATTTAAATTCATATTATGCAATGGTAAATCTCTATCTCCACCTATTATCCAGGCCAACTTATTATTATGAACTAAAGGATCATCTCCAGTAGTATCTTCAGTTAAATAGTAAGCAAACTCTGCTCGAGAATTAATACCTGCTAAAACAGAACTGAATTCTGCTCCAAAGACTGTTACATCATCATAATGCAGATCTAAGTCATTTAGGAAAATTTGAGAGTTATCATAACCCCCTTGCTTTAACTTTACTAATGACCTTTGATCCATACTAGGATTCTTAATTTTACCTCGATAGAAAGAGAACCCATAATCATAACCATCTTTAGAATTAGTATATCTTAATGCAAACTGACCATCCTCAAATTTAGTTGATTTTGAATTCATTATTTCATCTTCTAATATAGCTGCTGATGCCAAACCAAAATGGTCAATAAAGCTTGACTTCAAATTTTTAATTTGATTAACTTCACTTGTAATCCAATTCCCTTCAGTAGCTAACTTATTTGGAGTAAATTCTGGAGTATATACTGCTTCTAACTTAGCAGTTCCAATATAATAATTCAACTTAGCCATCTCTTGACCTATCTGACGCTCTAAATACTCTGGATTAATAAAATCAGTTAAATCTTCACCATTTAAGTTATCTACTACATGTAACTTATCTCCTTTACCCCAGACTACCTTCATCTTTCCAATTTCTAGATCATAATTATCATAATATAATCTAATAAATCCTTCTTCTAACTCGATATCATCTTCATCAAAATTTATACTAGCTTTCATTTCAGAATTTTCCTTTTCATATATTAAATCTAAATCTAATATTGTATTTGATTCAATTTCAGAGTTCTCTAAGAATGATCTGCTTTTTGACTCTAATTCTCCTTCAAAGCTAAGTGCTGAAGAAGGTTCTTCAAAAGAAGAAGTAAAGCTACTATCATTGAAAGAAGTATCTTCATTAAAAGAACTGTTCTCTTCAAAAGCACTCTCAGCTGCTAATACATCTACAGTAAATAGAATATTTATCAATATTAAGGTAATTAAAAACACTTTTAATTTTCTCATTAGCATTTTACCTCCTTTATTAGCTTAAATAAAGGCGAACAAATTTACGTTCGCCCTTAATTTCATTATTTATCTTCCCATCTTTAAGAACCTTTGTGTAAACCTAGATGGATTTATCCTTTTATTATACTCAATATATGGTGCACCTGAACTACTTCTTTTGATATATAGTTTTGTAGAGTAACCACTTTCTAAATCTTTCATTGTAGTATTAAATATTGTCCAAATGCCATTAATCTTACCTATATTTTGTTTTACTGTTAACAACTTTTGTACTTTTCCAGTCTTCTTACTATACATCTCAACCTTCACTGGAATATAGTGATCTTTTGTTACCCAAGAAATTCTTTTGGCATATTGTGCATCTTCTAAATCCTTTGGAATCGACTCTATTACATAACATTCATATTTTCCTAACTTTTCTACCCTCAACAACTTATGTTTATCTTCTTCTACTTCTCTAGTTTCCATATCATCATAAGTAAAATCAGATCCCATAAAAGAGCTGTCGCCTTCTGAAGATGAAATCCTTCTTACCCTACCTAACGCGGGCAAATAAATCCATTTATCATCATCACGATCATCATTTTCAACTTGCAAAAATCTAGTTTCTTTAACTGAAGCTGGAGACTTAAATTCCATTATTGACTTTGATAAGTCTTTTTCTTGATTATAAGTGATACCCCATACTTCTATTGTTCTAGGTTTTACTTCTCCATTATCATCTACTAAATCCATTCCCATTAAAGCATGCATTGTATTTCCGGTATCTCTATCCTTTGCACTTTGCATTACCTCTTTACCAGAAATAGCAAAAGCATTAGCACCAACTAACAAAACTATAATTAAAGTCAATAAAGTTATTATCTTTTTCATAACTATATCCCTCCTAATTATCTTATTGATTTATTACTAAAGAATCATTACCTTCATCTATCATACCTTTATTACTAATGAATTTAGGTTTAAATATATTTAATAAAACAGGTAAAACAGTCATTGATGCTACCGAAGATGTAACCATTGTAATACTTACCAATAAACCAAGATTTACTAACGGGTTAAAGTTAGAAAATAGTAAAACAGCAAATCCTGCAGCTACTGAAACAGCATTAAAAATTATAGCTTTTCCTGAACTAAGAAGGGTCTTCTTAGTTACTACTTCTAAATTGTCAGTTTTTATTCTTTCATGATTATAAGTTGATAAGAAATGGATTGTATAATCAACACCAATTCCTATAGCAATTGACGCTACCATAGCTGTTCCAATATCCAATTTTATTCCTAAAAATCCCATCAAACCAAAATTAATTAATAATGAAATCGATAGAGGTACTATACCAAAAATACCAGCAATCAAAGATCTATATGAGATTGCAACTATAATAAATACCACAATTAAAGAAAGTAATATGCTTTTAATTTGACTAGAGACTATTAAATTATTAACTGCTAAAGACATATCAGCTGTCCCAGCAATGCTAACTTCATAACCTTCAGGAAAATTTCTACTTGCATAGTCTATTATAGCTTTCTTAACTTTTTTGGTTGTAATATTACTTGCCGTCTTCATTTGAATCATCATTCTAGCTTTAGATGGTTCTAACTGATCATTAATTAAATCATCTAAGCTTCCCGAATACAATAATAGGTATTGTGAAATTAAGTTTTTCAATCCCTCTCTTTTTTCAACAGGGTATTTACTTGGATCATAAGGTATTTCATTATATGCTTCACCTTTATAATTTAATTCTTTATTTACTAGTTCTACTAATTCTTCTGCTGTTAAGTTTAATCTCTTAGCTTTAATAATAGCCTGATTAAGTAATACTACTAAATCTCTTTCAGAGATCTCCTGCTTTGAAGGTTCTTTTATCTCTAATTGTCGAACTTTAGTTGCTTGTGAAGAGTTATCTTCTTGGCCAAAGCTAGAAGTAGTTTCCTCTCCAAAATCACTAGTTGTCTCTTGACCAAAACTAGATGTAGTTTCTTCACCAAAATTACTTGTAGTCTCTTTTTCAAAATCAGAGGTTGTTTCCTCACCAAAACTAGATGTAGTTTCTTTACCAAAGTTACTTACTTCAGCTTGATCTTTAGAGACCAGCTCTTCTTGCGGATAATTCATTACTTTATTCATTCTTTTGATAAAATCTGCAAAAGAAGTCACTTTACCAACTTCATTAAAATTATGCTTTAAATAAACTCCCAATTCGTCCATTTCTTTTAATATTTCGGGATTGGTCAAACTACCTTCTTCTCTTCCTTTAATAAGAACATTAAGTACATTTGTACCATTTAGATTGTTATTAGCAAACTTATCAGCTTGCCTAATTTCAGTCTTTTCTTTAAACATCTCTACTAGAATATTATCAATTACTATCTTAGATGTTCCCATAACAGAAATAATAATAGTAACAAAGGTTAATACCAATATTCTAACTCTCTTTTCAGAAAAGTAATGATATAAAGCTATTAAAATTTTAGTTAATGTACCTTCTTCATCTCTACTATTATTATATTTTACTTTCTTATGTCTAACTATCAATATAGCAGGTATTAATAAAATTGCAACCACTAAAGCTGTTGCTACTCCTACAGCTGTAAATATACCAAAATTCTTAATTGGCATTATACTACTAGTTGCTAAAGAGCCAAATCCTACTATTGTTGTTATCCCAGCTAAGACTACCGCTTTCCCAACTTTCTTTACAGTATATAGAACTATCTTATGGTGAACTTCTTCATTAAAATCTTCATTCATATTGGCTTTAATTTCGTCATAATAATGACTAATAATATGTATTCCATAAGCACTGCCAACTGCAACTAATAATACTGGAATAACTGTAGAAACCATAGTTAAATTAATTCCTAACATCGCCATTATACCTAAAGCCCAGATAGTACTAATAACTACTGTCATAGTAGGTAAGACTACCCCACTCACATTTTTGAAAGATAAGTATAATGAGATAAGTACTACTAAAATAACAAAAGGAATTAGCCTAGCTAAATCTCCCTCCATATTATTACCCATCAATACTGTAACTGCTGGACTTCCTGCTAAATAAAAATCTATATTTTCTCTTTCATATCCCTTCAATATTTCTTTCACATCAAAATATATCTTCTCTTTAGCCGTTATTTCAATATCTGGCTTTAATTTGATCATTATTTGGCTAGCTTTGAAATCTTCATTATAAAGATTACCTTTATAAAGATTCCAAGAAATTAATTTTCTTTTGATATCTAATAGCTCACTATCTGTCTGTTGAGGGGCTTCTGCAAGTGGAGAAACTTCCATTCCTTCAGCAGTACCATCTATATAATCTGCATTAGTCAAAGATGTAACCTCATCAACATTTTCAATATCCTCTAATTCTTCAGTTAAATTTTGAATCATAGTAATATTCTTCTTATCTAATATAGTTCCTTTTTTGACATTTATAGCTATTACCATCGCTTCTGAACTCCCATAGATATCTTCCATTTTATCTTTAGCAATCCTAGATGGATGATTCTCAGGCAAAAATATATCAACTTCATTATTTATCTTAATCTTAGGTAGTTGAAAAGCAAAAAAAGCTGTTATAATAAAGATAATTATAATAATCAGCTTAGAATGATTAAAAATTTTTCCCATCTTATCTCCTCCTTGTATACTTATTTGCTTATAACTTATTCTAAATGTTTTATTTTATTAAAAATCATCTCTAAATTTTTCAAAATTATATTTATTTCTTCTTTTGAAATTCCCTCCATGATTAAAGAAAACCAATTGTAATAAGCATCTTTAATTTCTTGTTTTACACTCATAGATCTCTCAGTTAAATATATCAAAAAGACTCTTCCATCATCTAAAGAACGTCTTTTGCTAATAAAATTATTCTTTATAAGTTCCTTTATCGCTCTAGAAATTGTAGACTTATCAACCCCCATCTCCCAAGCTAATTCTTCTTGATTAATTCCATCACCATTATTATATAAATATATCAATATACTTGATTCATTACGATTAAGATTATATTTTTTTAAATTTTGCGAAATATATTTTTTATTATGTTTATGTAGACTCAAAATCCATTTACCAATAGGTTTATTGATTTCCATATTCCCTCCTTGATTAGTTGTTGTTGCAACTATAATATTAGCATAATTTAGCTTTATTTTCAACTATTACATTGCTTAATATGCTTTAAATACCATAATTATCTTTTTGTTTCTTTTTGATAAATTTATATAAGCAAAATTAAAAGTGACTAATAATTATTAGTCACTTTTAAAGTAGAAATATTCTCTATTAAATTATATTAATCTATCCTTTCAATAATATCTCTAAATTCCTTTAAAGACCCTCGCCAATCAACTTTAATACTACTACCATCTTTTCTATCAATCAAATAATCATCAATCAAGAAAGTCTTTACACCTAATTGACCAGCAATCATATCTTCTTGTAAGTCATTACCTACCATAATACATTGATCTGCTTTAACTTTCATTTTATTTATTACCTCTTGATAATACTTTAAATTGGGTTTAGCATAATGCATATTTTCATAAGAAGTTATTAATTCAAAATCCTTTACCTTCAATCCAACCCATTTGATCCTTTCTAAAACTGCTGTTTTTGGGAAAAGTGGATTAGTCGTTATAGCCAATCTATAACCTGCTTTCTTTAATTTTTTTATTATTTTTATAGCATCTTTATTTTCACTAAATCCCTCTCCAAGCAAAGAAAACTTATTCTTATAAAAATACTCAATTCTAGAACTCACCAATTCTGTATTTTGAACATCTAATAAAGAAAAGAAAGAATCCATAAAGACTTCTTGATTAGTCCTTCTACCATCATTTTTTATCATCTCTTCAGTTGATTTCATCAGTATCTTAATAAATTTATCAGAATCTCTTAATAAATCATGAAACTCTGCTGTTAAAGCCTTAAAATAATTTTTAAGAAATTCTTCAAAATCAATCCTTAATAATGTACCATCTAAATCAAATAAAGCTGTGTTTTGGTTTTGAATATTAATAGCAAACTCTCCCCCATCTATTTTATACTTTCTTATAATATTCTATCAAATTAGATCAGTACCTTCATAAAGTTACTATTTCTTAATTACAGCAATAATAACAAAGAAGTACTGATGATCAGTACTTCTTTGTTATTATTGGGAAGAATTGAATCATAATTTAGTTTAGCATAATAATTTATCCTTAATTTCATATTAGCTTTTGCTCTATTAAATAATACCATATTTATCATTATTCTTTGTTAATAAAACTTTAAATTTATGTTAAGATTATCATTGCCATTATATATAATTTATGGTATTATTAACTCTGTGATAAAAAGGGGTGATAATTTGAATACAAGTTATATAAGTTTATTAAAAAGTCAAATAAATTGTCTTAGAAATCACATGAATATAATGATTACTGAAGAAAATGGAAATTTGCTTAGTAATAAAGTTCAAGAAATAAGCCAAACACTAGATCAGAAAATATTAGAATATATGAGTATTAATAATTAAATATATATTATAGCTTTTTGCAGTATAAAAACTTTTATAATTGTTTTATAGTAACATTAATTAGATTAGAATTAAAAGAAAATATTATTTATTAGATGAATTAAACTATTAAATTAGATGATAAAAAACAAGTAAAAAGTAAGGTGGGGTGAAATTTGAATATTGATAAAAACTCTAAAAACAATAACGAATCAAAAATAAGGAATCAAGACAAAATAAAAGAACAAAATGAAAATAAAGAAATTGATAAAACCAAATTATCAAATAAGAAGATATCATCTTATTTTAATACTGCTTCATCATATAGTAAAAGAATTACTTCTTTTATATTCTTAATAGCGGCTATGCTTTTTACAGGAGCATTAATTCTAGAATTATATACTAAAGACTTCTCGAGCCTATTGCTTGATAAACCAGTTAAACTTGTAATTCTTGCTTTAATTACTACTCTACCTATCTACTCAATTAATATATTGTTCTTAACTACACTAAATGCCTTTAAGAAGACCTTATTATCTAAAAAGGAATTAAAGAATCCAAAAATAAGCTTAAGCAAAAATATATTCTCTGGTAGCTTATTCTCTTTGACCTTAATCTTAATACTCTTAAACTATGATTTTTTTAGTTATAAAATACTATTTAATGATAAAACCTTAACTGTGACTGACTTTATTAGACATATTGTAGCTTTAGAAGTAACTATATTTCTAGGAATGTTCTATGAAAAGATTAGAAAAAAACAGTTTATTTATGGACTAGTGATTATTTTAACTATCCTTATTTATTTTACTATTAGATATGTGATTAATACTTAAGAGACTAGATTAGATAGCTTAAGCTATCTAATCTAGTCTCTTAAATTTATTCTAAATCCTTTAGCTACTTTTAAATTAATAACTTAACATATTCTTAGTTTCATTTACAACCGTTAAAATTAACATTTAGACTCCACTAACATATTTTCTGTCCAAACTCCGATACTGTATTGCTTCTGCTATATGTTTAGAAGATATTATCTCTTCTTCTGCCAAATCAGCTATAGTTCTAGCTAATTTAAGTACTCGATCATAGGCTCTAGCACTTAAATTCAATCTAGTAATTGCCTTTTCTAACAGATTAATAGAAGCTTTATTCATAATACAGTATTTCTCTACCATAGCACTATTCATTTCTACATTACAATTAATCCTTTCCGATTTAAATCTGTCTAATTGAATTTTCCTTGCCTTCTCTACCCTCTTTTTGATAGTTACAGATCTCTCACCCTTTTCATAATTGGTCAATTCCTCCACTTCCAAGCGTGGTACCTCTAAATGAATATCTATTCTATCTAATAATGGCCCAGAAATTTTATTTAAATAACGATTAATTTTCTTGGGAGTACATCTGCATTCTTGTTTAGAATCTCCATAATAACCACAAGGGCAAGGATTCATAGCTGCAATCATCATAAATTTTGCAGGATATTCTAAAGTAGTCAACGCTCTAGAAATAGTGACCTTAGCTTCTTCTAAGGGTTGGCGTAAGACCTCTAAGACATGCTTCTTAAACTCAGGAAGCTCATCTAAGAATAAAACACCATTATGGGCTAAGCTTACTTCCCCAGGTTTTGGAATTCTTCCACCTCCAATCAAACCAACATCCGAAGTAGTATGATGAGGGCTACGAAAGGGACGACTAGTAATCAAAGATTTTCCCTGGGGTAATCTACCGATTATACTAAAAATTTTAGTAACCTCAATAGCTTCTCTCTTGATTAAAGTTGGTAAAATAGTAGGTAATCTTTTAGCTAGCATAGTCTTTCCTGAACCAGGTGGACCAATCATAATTAAGTTATGACCACCTGCTGCTGCAACCTCAAGAGCTCTTTTGGCAGCCTCTTGTCCTTTGACATCAGAAAAGTCAACCTTATATTCTTCATTATTTAAAGCTTGATAATCATAGCTAATGGTATCAATCTCTAAATTTCCATTTAAATAATCAATAACTTCTTGTAAATCTTTAACTGCTATAACCTTTAGACCTTCTACAACCGAAGCTTCTTGGGCATTATGCTTCGGTAGAATAATTCCCTTTTTACCATCTGCTTTGGCAGCCAATGCCATAGATAAGATTCCTTTTACACTTCTAATCTTACCATCTAAAGATAATTCTCCAATTAAAGCATAATCTTTTAATCTCTTATTATAAATTAAATCTGAAGCAGCTAAAATTGCAATAGCAATTGGCAAATCAAAGGCTGCACCTTCCTTCTTAATATTAGCAGGAGCTAAATTCACAGTAATCCTCTTAATAGGAAAAGGATATCCAGTATTTTTAATGGCAGAACGTACCCTTTCTTTAGCCTCTTTAACAGCCACATCTGGTAGCCCTACTATAGTAAAAGCAGGCAAACCCTTTGCTAAATCAACCTCTACCTCCACTGAATAACCATCTATTCCTAATACTGCATTACTTATGGCTTTTGCTAACATTCCATTCCTCCTAACAATAAAACGCATTTTTAAATAACTCTATCTCTTCCTTACCCCTATAAGCCGAGATAGCTACTACATCAAAACGAAAATCACTATCAATTTGGTGAAGACTTAAATAATAACTAGCTACTTTTTTTAATTTTAATTGCTTTTTATAATCAACCTTTTCTTGAGGGGTAAAATAAGATGCAATATTACTTAGCTTTACCTCTATAAATACTAAGTAAGCTTCTTTTTTTGCTATTAAATCTATTTCTCCATAACGGCACCAGAAATTTTCTTCTACTATTTTATAGCCTTTCTTAACTAAAAAATCTTTAGCTAACTTCTCGCCTCTTCTTCCTATTCTTCTTGTATTCATATAAGACCACCTACCCAATTATAAGATATACTAACCAGTATTGATAGAATTATACATTATTCACATAGCAATCTATATAAATTGAATTAAAGAATTTCATTAAAACATAATTAATTACTAAAATAATTTTTAGCCACGAATTAACACGAATAAAGGACTGAAAAATTAATTTATATATCAATTAATAAAAATTTCATATTATATACCTAAAATTTAAATTCTACTAATCTTTTAAGAATTAAAGTCTTGCGGGGAGTTATCTGTTCAACCCCAGAGAGGAATGAATGTGGAAACTCTTGGATGATTTACGCAGGTATTTTAGCTATTAGCTAACGGCTACTAGCTAATAAATAAGGTCAGAACTTAATTAGCATCCAAAAAAGTTTGGGGTTCAACTTCTTTCTAAGTAAATTTAAATTCTTTCTTATGTTCTATATATAATTTAATTTTCTTAAATTCTTCGTATAGATTAGTTAAATTTCTAGAAAAACAAGTTTTTTATTTATATTTTTATGAAAATTATTAGTTCAGCTTATATATATAGTTCTAGTTTAACCTTATACCTTAGAATCTTTAATATGCAAATTAATTTTTACAGCAAAGTAACTGTATTTAATAGGCAACAATAACATAATCTTTCTTTAAATAAAGTACTGATTTTAATCTTTCTGCATATAATAAGAGTAAAGGTAATCTTTAAGGTTACCTTTTAATATAGATAGCCCCAGCAAGTTAACTTGCTGGGGCTTTTTAATCTTTGACCTTTTATTATAAAATTAAAATATAATCACTTATCTAATTAATACATTATAATGCTTCAATTATTGTGTACATCTATGTTATAATTATTCTAGACTAATCTTAAAAGTCATTCTATAATCTAAAATAAGGAAGTGAATTATATGCAAAAGAATATTCAAATAGAAGAGTATATCGAAAAAAATTTAGAGTATAGTAATATCTTATTAAATTTCACAGAATTATTAAGCCTAATGACCAAAAAAGATTCTTCAATTAAATTGGATAAATTAGCTCCTAAAGAACTCATAGAAGAACTTCAAGGAGAATACTGGGGATTAGATGTAACAATTAGCCTACTTATCGGTCATGAAGCTTATGGTAAAAATGAATTATTTCTATTTGAAAGTAAAGAAAAAAGAGATGACTTCTATGAGTATTTAAATCAACTTGTAATATTATAATAGTAATTTCCTTTATACTAAACTCTTAAATCTATTGAATTCGATGGCATAATACTAGGTTTATCTAAAACTTTTAATAGAAGTCTTCCTTTATGCCATCCCTGTATCTTTACCTTAATCTTCTCTCCCACTTTGAGATCTGTCTTAGAGCTGGCTTCAATAGCCTTAGTACCAAATTTAAGAATGACACTCTTCTCCTTAACTTCAAGTACAGTTCCCTCTAATATATCTCCTGCTTTAATCATTCTACTATCACCCACCTATTAATTCATTAACAATCTTAAAAGAAGTACGATGAATTTCAGTCGGTCCATGTTCTCGAAGAGCTTGAATATGTTCTTGAGTTCCATAACCCTTATGGCTAGCAAAATTAAATTCTGGATACTGCTTATGATAATCTAATAACATCCTATCCCTAGTAACTTTTGCAATAATCGATGCTGCTGCTATAGAAATACTATGACTATCTCCTTCTACAATTGCTGCTTGAGGAGTGCTTATATTTGGAATAGTTTCTGCATCTACCAACAAAAATTCTGGACTAACGTCTAAATTATTAATGGCTTCTCTCATTGCTTGATATGTAGCCTGCAAAATATTTATTTCATCTATCCGCTTGTTATGAACAATTCCAACACCTATATCTATAGCTTGATTTTGGATTATATCAAACAATTCTTCTCTTTTCTTCTCTGATAATTTTTTAGAATCATCAAGGCCACTTATGTATATCTCTTCTGGCAAAATTACAACCGAAGCTACCACAGGTCCTGCTAAAGGCCCTCTCCCTGCTTCATCGATTCCACCAAGTACTTTATAACCCTGTTCTCTCAAACGATTTTCATGTACACTCATTCTTCTAAATTTATTTCTAGCCTCTAGTTCTTTCTTCTGTTTGCGCAAGATCTGTTGGGCTAATCTTTGCACACCTTTTCTTGAATCTAGAGCTAATTTTTCAATTAAATCCTCTGAAACCACCTCTAAAGATTTCACTTTCTTTTTTATCTCTTTGATAGTTAAATCAGATAGATCCATTAATTACTCCCCCAATCTTTAGGCATAACTTCTAATGTTAACCTTCCAAATTTTCCTTCTCTAAATTCTCTAATAATTATATCTGATACCCTCTCTCGATCAATTCTACCTCCTGATTGCAAACAACCTCTTCTCCGACCAATATCAGCCACTAATTCATATGTATCTGAATTCAAATAATCCAAATTAAACCTTTCCTCTAATTTCTCTGGAGCAACTTCTTGTAAAATTTCAACAATCTTATAAGCAAGCAGTTCACTATCAAAGATAATTTCCCTAATTGCTCCTGCAATAGCCAATTTAAAGCCCACCTCTTCATCTTCAAATTTAGGCCACAAAATCCCTGGGGTATCTAATAATTCAAAACCTTTTCTTAATTTAACCCATTGTTCTCCTCTAGTTACACCTGGTCTATTACCTGTACGTGCACTACTTTTATTACTTAATTGATTTATCAATTGTGATTTTCCTACATTAGGTATACCAACAATCATCATCCTAATATCTCTTTCCATTCTCCCTTTTTCTTTCATAGCTGATAAATCATCAGCCATCAATTCCTTAGCTAACTTTAAAATCTTATTTACCCCTTTGCCAGTTAAAGAATTAACAGCTAAGGTAGGTGCAATTTTAGAAAAATAATTTAACCACTTTTTAGTCTGCTGTGGTTCTGCTAAGTCTATCTTGTTAAGAACTATAATTCTCTTTTGTCCTTCCAAAAGATTATCTATATCAGGGTTTCTACTACTTACAGGAATTCTTGCATCTAAAAGTTCAATTACAACATCAATTAACTTTAATTTCTCTTCAACTTTTCTTTTTGCTTTTACCATATGTCCTGGATACCATTGTATTGACATTTATATCACCCCTTAATTAGTCCTATCCTATTTAATGGCCAAAAAATCACAAAGGCCTTTCCTACTATATTTTCTCTAGGAACAAATCCCCAAAACCTACTATCTTCACTATTATTTCGATTATCTCCTAACATAAAATAATGATTTTCTGGTACTTTAACCTCAGGAAAATCACTATAACTTTTTTCTAATGTATAGTCCTCTTCTAAAGCTTTACCATTAACATAAACTCTTCCTTCTATTATTTTAACTCTATCTCCTGGTAATCCTATCAGCCTTTTAATAAATCTTCTGCTAGGATCTACTGGATATTTGAAGACAATTATCTCTTGCCTCTGAGGTTCCCTGAATCTATAGATAAACTTATTAGCAAATATCCTATCTCCAGGCTTTAATGTTGGTCTCATAGATCCTGAGGGTATATAGAAAGCTTGTGCAACAAAAGTAATAATTAAAAAAGAAATTACTAAGGCAATCAAAATAGATTGTAAGTACTCTTTTAACATTTTAACAACACTCCTATACTTAGGAATTAGCTGATAGCTAATAATTATCAGCTACTAACTACTATCCATTAGCAAAGAAAATAAGTATGATAGTTTTTATATACTTATCGATCACACAAAATCCCAAGACCCTAGAGAATAAACTAACAAAGAACAGCAAATAAGCAATCTACATAAAAGCTAAATATAATATATTCTTTACTAAAAATAATTTATTATTCTATAAGAATAATCCATGTATGTAAAAAGGGACAGGCTAATAGCCAGTCCCTGCTGTAATTTAAGTTATTAATTAAAATCTCTTTTCTTTTACTTGAGCAGCCTTACCTCTACGTTCTCTTAGGTAATATAATTTAGCTCTATTTACATCTCCACGTCTCTTAACTTCAATCTTATCGATCTTTGGAGAATGCAATGGGAAAATACGTTCAACTCCAACTCCAAAGGATATCTTTCTAATAGTGAAAGTTTCTTTGATACCTCCACCTTTTCTCTTGATAACGATACCTTCGAAAATCTGGATTCTTTCTTTTCCACCTTCCTGAACTTTTACGTGAACTCTAAGAGTATCACCAGAGTTAAATTCAGGAATATCATTTTTTAATTGCTCTTTTTCTATAGCATCAATAATATTCATTAGTCTTGCCCCCTCTCTCAAGACGTTCTTAAACCACTTAAGGCCAGAGGACCGCCTGTTGTCACACTGAAATATTATAGCATAATATCATATAGATTACAAGAGGATCATTAAATTAAATTTAAATAAATTATAAGTACTTAATACTATTCAAACCAGCTCTCTCCTAGCAATCTATCTAAAATAATAGCAGCAGCACTTCTTACAGAAAGGTGATTATAATCCCCTGCTCCATAGATTGGTTCTAAAATATATTCTGTAGAAGTCATAACTTCTTTAGTCAATCCCCAACCTGTACCTAATAAGACAAGATAAGGTCTATCTTCAGTATGTATCTTCTCACGCAAATCTTTATAAGTAATAGTATTAGGATAAATTCTAGCATCTGTAGTTACTAAAACTGGATCTTCACCCTCAATTTCTTTAATATCTTCTATTACATCCTCTAATTCAGACTTTACATCAATTACACTAAAAGCCTCTTTTCTATCTGGATTATACTCTGATCCAAAATCACCTGACCAATATTCTCTCATTTTATTGACTAAATCTTGTTGTGACTTTAAATGATTAACAATATAGTATTTCTTTACATTATATGTTCTACTAGAACGAGCAATATCATGCAAGTCAAAATTAGTTACTGTAGTGGTAATGACCTCCATCCGTTTATTATATACTGGGTTATGTACTAAGGCTAAATAAAATTTAGGTTCTCCCATCTTATCCCTCCTCATTTATCTCTTCTTTAATCTCTGCTAACAATAGCTTATCATCTTTTGATAAAGATGCATTAGCTAATAAATCCGGTCTTTTGAATAAAGTCTTCTTTAGGGCCTTCTTTCTTCTCCAGCGGTCAACTTTAGCATGGTCTCCACTTAATAATACTGAAGGAACCTTTAGCCCTTTATATTCCTGTGGCCTTGTATATTGGGGATAATCTAGGACATCACCATAAAAAGAATCTTGAATAGCTGATTCTTGGCTACCTAAAACTCCAGGAATCATACGAGATATAGCATCAACTAAGATCATAGCAGGTAACTCACCACCTGTTAAGACATAATCTCCAATAGAAACTTCATAAGTAACTAATTCATCTCTAACCCGTTGGTCTACTCCCTCATAATGACCACATAATAAGATTAGTTCTTTCTCTTCAGCAAATTCTTTAGCCATATCTTGATTAAAGGTATCACCTTGTGGAGTTAGAAAAATAACTGGTATATCTCTAGAAGCTAGCTTTAAATCATCAACTGCTCTAAAGATAGGTTCTGCTTTCATTACCATTCCAGCCCCTCCACCATAAGGATAATCATCAGCTTGATTATGTTTATCAGTTGTGTAATCACGTATATTTATTGTATTTATATCAATTAAATCTTTTTCCTGAGCTTTATTCAAAATGCTAGAATTTAATACACTAGAAAACATCTCAGGGAATAGAGTTAATATATCAAATTTCATCTTATCACCTTACCTTAATCCTGGTAATAGTTTAACCTTCATTCTTTCAGTCGATAGATCAATATCTAATATAACATCTTTTATAGCTGGTAACAATAACTCTGTTTCCTCATCCTTAACTATATATACATCATTTGCACCTGTCTCTAAAATTTCATTAACAATCCCTAAATATTCACCTTTATCAGTATAAACTTCAAGCCCTATTACATCTTCAACATAATAATTATCTGCGGATAACTCTACTTTATCTTCTTCTGCTATTTGAATCAAGTAACCTTTATGGTCAATAGCTTGTCCAATCTCATCAAAGCCTTCAAATTTTAAGATAATAAATTGTTTATGATACCATACATCTTCTATATAGACCTCTTTTTTATCTCCGTTCTTAATTAAATAAACACTGTCTAATTGCTCAAACCTCTCTAAAAAGTCAGTTAGTGGTTTAACCCTAACTTCACCTTTATTTCCTTGATGACGAATTATCTCCCCAATGATAATCATATCTGATGTCATAATTTTCACCTCTCTTTATTATACCCCTACAGACTATAAATTAGTAAAAGGCTAGAGTTAAAACTCTAGCCTTTTTATAATAATCAATCTACAATTTCTACTGTAACCTTTTTGTTAGCCTTAATTGCTGAAGCTGTTATTATGGTTCTAATAGCTTTAGCAACTCTTCCTCTTTTGCCAATGACCTTACCCATATCTTCATCAGCAACACTTAACTCTAAAATTACAGCCTGACCATCTTCTTTTTCTTTTACTCTAACTTCCTTAGGATTGTCCACAATATTCTTCGCAATTGTTTCCAATACCTTCTTCAAAGGGAGCACCTCCAATTTTAGCTTAACACCCTTATTTCTTCATTTCATCAAACTTTTTCATAATTCCTTGACGACTCAAGATATTTCTAACAGTATTAGAAGGTTGTGCTCCATTGCTTAACCATTTTAATGCAGACTCTTCATCTAGTTTAACTGTTTCTGGATCAGTTGTAGGATTGTAATATCCAAGTTCTTCAATAAATCTTCCATCTCTAGGCTTACGAGAATCAGCAACAACTAATCTATAAAAAGGATTTCTTTTAGATCCCATTCTTCTTAATCTAATTTTTACTGCCATTAACTTTCACCTCCTTGTGAGTAATAATTTATAATTTAATATATTTAATTTACTAATTACTATTTAACAATAACTAGTAACTCAAAACTATTTTACATAAAAGGTAGCTTAAATTTGCCTTTTAATCCACCGCCACCTAATCCTTTCGTCATATCCCCCATCTGTTTCATCATCTTTCTGGTCTGTTTAAATTGCTTTAACAAACGATTTATATCTTGAACAGTGGTTCCACTTCCATCGGCAATTCTACGCCGTCTACTTCCATTAATAATCTCTGGATGACGACGTTCATCAATAGTCATTGAATTAATAATTGCTTCAATTTTATCTAATTCACCTTCATCCATCTTCAATCCCTTAAGTTGTTTACCTACACCAGGGATCATGCCTAATAGTTCATCTAAAGGTCCCATATTTCTTACTTGATTCATTTGATCTAAAAAATCCTCAAAAGTAAACTCTTGTTTTCTTAATTTTTCTTCAAGCTCTTTAGCCTTCTTAGCATCAAATTGCTCTTCAGCTTTCTCAATTAAAGTTAAAACATCTCCCATCCCTAAAATTCTAGAAGCCATTCGATCTGGATGGAAAGGTTTTAAATCATCTAACTTCTCTCCAAAACCTCCAAATTTAATTGCTTTACCAGTTACTGAGCTAATAGATAATGCAGCACCACCACGAGCATCACCATCTAATTTTGTTAAAACAACTCCATCAATTCCTAAAGCTTCATCAAAGCTTTGTGCTACATTTACAGCATCTTGCCCAGTCATAGAATCAACAACAAGTAATATTTCATGAGGTTTTACTGCCTTTTTAACATTTTTTAATTCATCCATTAACTCTTCATCTATATGCAATCGTCCAGCAGTATCTATAATTACTACATCATGGCCATTAGATTCAGCATTACTGATAGCAGCTTTAGCAATATCGACAGGATCTTGCTTATCTCCCATGCTGAATACTGGTTGATCTACCCTTTCACCTAAGACCTGTAGTTGCTTAATAGCTGCCGGTCTATAAATATCACCAGCTACTAATAAAGGATTTTTCCCTTGTTTTTTCAAAAGTTTGGCTAACTTACCAACAGTAGTAGTTTTACCTGCCCCTTGTAAACCAGCCATCATAATAACTGTTGGTGGGTTAGAAGCAAAAGTAATTTTACTTTGACTACCCCCCATCAGATCAGTCAATTCTTCATTAACTACCTTAATTACTTGCTGAGCAGGAGTTAAGCTATCTAGTACTTCATGCCCCACAGCTCTTTCTTCTATCTTTTTAACAAATTTCTTTACAACTTTAAAATTTACATCTGCTTCTAATAAAGCCAATTTTACTTCTCTTAATGCAGTTTTTACATCCTTTTCTGATAACTTACCTTTTCCTTTTAGTTTATCAAAAGCATTTTGTAACTTATCGGCTAATCCTTCAAAGATCACATCAATTCCCCCTCTTGGTAGGCTTGTAATCTAGATAAAATACCTTTTAACTCTTTTGACTCTTTATCTTTTAGTTCAGCTTCAATATTATCTAACAAATCCTTTAATCTATCTAATTCATCTTTCATATTATCGTAATATTTGACTAAATTCAATTTGCTTTCATACTCTTCTAATGCTTCTTCAGAACGCTTTAAGTTGTCATAAACAGCCTGACGGCTAATCCCTTGTTGTTCAGCAATTTCACCTAATGATAGATCATGATGATAATATAATCTAACAAACTCCTGCTGCCTTTCTGTCAAAAGACTAGAATAAAAACTAAATAACTTTCCAACTCTAACTACCTTATCTATGCTTAACAAAAAAATCACCTTCATTCACTGTTAAGGGATTTCACTTTACAGATGATAATATACCACACAATTATAGGATTGTCAATAATATCTTAGTATTTTAATAAAATTATCTTTTAGAGTTTACTAAGTCCAACTTAAAAATCATATAATATCCAGATTATGAAACCTTATATAGACTAAACTTAACAGTTACTAAAAAATACCATGTCCTAATTAACCTGAGATTTAATTTGAAATATAAACACTAAGCCTCTATAAAATTTTAAAATTAAATTTATAATTTTTAAGAAATTTAGGTATAAATTTAAGGCCGGCAATCGCCGACCCTAAATTAACTACTCTTCTTCAAATCCACCTTCAAATAAGGCTTCAATAAATGATTCTGGCTCAAAATCCTGTAAATCTTCTGCAGACTCACCAACACCAATTAACTTAATTGGAATACCTAGCTCTTCTTTAATTGCTACTACTACACCACCCTTGGCTGTACCATCTAATTTGGTTAGAACTATACCATCTACATCAACGGCATCATTGAATAATTTAGCTTGAGAAATTGCATTTTGACCCGTTGTAGCATCTAATACCAATAATACTTCAACAGCCATATTATCTGCTTCACGCTTAATTACTCTTTTAACCTTTTTTAACTCTTCCATCAAATTAGATTGGGTATGTAATCTACCAGCAGTATCTACAATTAATAGATCTACTTCTCTTGATTTAGCAGCCTGTACCGCATCATAAGCTACAGCAGCAGCATCTGATCCCTCTTGGTGGGCAATGATGTCAACCCCCACCCTAGAAGACCAAACCTTTAATTGATCAATTGCAGCAGCTCTAAAGGTATCTCCAGCACCTAACAGAACTTCCATACCTGCTTCTTTAGTTCTTTGCGCAATCTTACCGATAGTTGTTGTCTTTCCAGCTCCATTTACTCCCACAACCATTAATATAGTAGGCTGATCATTATCTTCCTCTTTAGTACCTTTAGTCAGAATTTCAGTTAATTGATCTTGGAATAATTTAGTCAATTCCTTTAGTTCTTTAATCTTTTCTTCCTTAGCCTTACCTCTCAGGTTATCTACTAACTTCATTGTAGTATGTACTCCTACATCTGCTTGAATAAGAATCTCTTCTAATTCCTCATATAATTCATCATTAATAGTAGAAAATTTACTAAAAAGATTTTCAACTTGAGCTACAAATCCTTCTCTAGTCTTAGTTAACCCTTTCTTTAGCCTGGAGAAGAAGCCTACTTTTTCTTCTTTTTCAATTTCTTTATCTATTACATCTTCTTTTACTTCATCTTCCTCTACCATTTCATTGGCTGTAGTAGTTTCTTCAACCCCTTCTATTTCTTCTTTTTTCTTATTTTTTTTAGCAAAACCAAAGATCTTTTTTAACATTAATCTTTCCCCCTATCTATTTCAATTCTAACGGTTTACATAAGTCTGTATATTCTTGAGCAATTCCAAAACGTCTCTTTCTAATTTCTGCTTCTTCTTCAGGCGTTTCAGCTGCATAATATTTCTGACCTACTTCTTCATATTCGTCAGCTAAATCAGCTACCTTAGGTAATAGTTCAATCACTGTAGCTCCTTTAATAGCTCCATCTTTATCATGGCCGATAGCTATTACAGGTCTTCCCCAAGTTCCTGGTCCTGCCATAGCATCACCCATATGCATTACTCCAGTTCCTCCAGGGTGAGTATGCACTATTGCAATATTGTTGGGAATCACTTTAGTATAAGCTTCTTTTAAAGAAAGTCCAGAAATATCAGTATAACTAGAAGCTAACATTCGAGAAGGTACATACCCCATCCCCCCAATAACAATTTCTCCTTTTTGGACAATATGTCCATCTATGATTTCTCCAATTGCTGCTACTTCTCTACCTTGTTCCACTTCTGTAGATTTAGCAACCAATCTTTCAGCAAATTCTTTATCAATAGAATTCACTTCAATAGCTGGTACTTGCCAATCATCTTCATTAATTTTAGTTAAGTCAAACTTTTGCTCTGGTATATCTATCTGCTTTAACTCTTTACAAATATCCAAATAATTTAGTTGTAAATTAAAAGACTCTCGTAAAATTTCCCGTTCTTCCTCCATAGTTTTAGCTGTTAATCTATGTAATTGAATATCTTCAGACTCAGTGGACAAATCAAAATATTCTTTCTTTGGATATATAATACCTACTCCTGCACATTCTCCCATCTTAACCCCAATACTAATTAGAGGGATATTAAAAATATCTAATCCTCCTGTACCTACAATAATACCAGTTTTCCCTGGGTTAGTAGTAATAATTACAGCATTTTCAGGAAGCTGGTTAATAGACTCAAGCAAAGATTCACCTTCAGTCTTAGCCACTTTGGCTAGCATCTGTCTATAAGGCAAACCAGATATTCCTCCATTTACTATTTCAGTTAAAGCATCAACATATCCTTCTTGATTAATAAAGCCTATTGCTCCTGCTGATCTTCCTTGACTTAAATGATTACTTCTATCTACTAATCTATCTACTATAAATTTTGCTATTCCTCTTACTTTCATACTATACCTCCTTTAAAGGATATTTTTCCTCTTTATTAAATTCTATATGCAACTTCAAGTCTTATACTATCTATCTAATAATCAATATTTAAAGCTAACAGCTTCAAACTACAGATATAATTATAAGATCAAATTTATGATTTCTATAAGATATGATAAAGATTTTTAACCATAAATCTCAATTAATTTTAATAAATTAATTATTCCTCATATTCCTCTAATTCCTCCATATTTAGAGATACTAATTGAGATACTCCAGACTCTTGCATTGTAACACCATATAAAGCATTAACTGCTGCCATAGTTCCTTTTCTATGAGTTATCACAATAAATTGAGCCATCTCTGAAAGCCTTCTTAAGTATTCTGCAAATCTATTAACATTAGCATCATCTAATGGTGCATCAAGCTCATCTAATACATAAAATGGACTAGGATTAACCTTCAGTAATGAAAAGATTAAAGCTGTTGCTGTTAATGCTTTTTCTCCACCAGACATCAATGATAACTTTTGTAACTTCTTCCCTGGCGGTTGAGCATTGATTTCTATTCCTGTAGTTAATAAATCTTCCTCATCTTCTAAGTTTAACTCAGCTTGTCCACCTTCAAATAAATCAGTAAAGATCTTTTCAAACTCTACTTTAACTTGCTTAAAAGTATTTATAAACTTTTCTTTCATCTCTTCTTCAATTTCTCCAATTACCTCTTCCAAAGATTCTTTAGATTCGACTAAATCTTGATGCTGCTCTTTTAAGAAGTTAAATCGTTGACTTAAAGTTTCATATTCTTCAATAGCACCTAAATTTACTGGTTCTAATCTTTTCATTGACCTTTTAAGCTTAGTTATGGTCTTCTCTGCTTTATCATAATCTTTAATTTCTTCAACCTCAGAGGTAATTTCATATACCTCCAACTCATATTCTTCTTGCAATCTATTTTCAATATTCTCTAATTTAACTTGTAACTGTGCTAAATCTACTTTAATTTTATTATATTCTTCTTGTACCTTCTCATACTTGCTTCTAATATCTTTAGATTCTTTCTGATATTCATCAATCTTAGCCTTAATCTTTTTCGATTCTGTTCTAAAATTATCTAGATCTTCTTTTAGTTTAATAACCTTTTGGCTCATCTCTTCTTTTTCCTTAAGCAATTCATCTTGCTTAGAATCTAGACTATCAACCTTTTGCTTGAAACGAGTTATCTCTTCTTCTTTATTTTTAATTTCATTTTCAGCATCTGTAATTGATTTTTCTTTAGAATTAATCTCCTCGCTTATATTCTCTTTTTCTTGCTTCAATGAAGCAATTCTAACTTTTAAATCTGTAATTTCTTTAGATAACCCTTCTTTTTTACTTTCTAAAGATTTAATATCTTCTTCCACCTTAAAAATTACATCCTTGATATTAGAATCATCATCTGTTAAATTATCTAAGGATCGAGTCAATACCTTAATCTTATCTCTTAAACTAGATATACTTACCTTAAGTTCTTCTAATTCATTATCTCTATTATTGATTTCATCTTTTAACCTTATCAAATCTCTACTTACTTGCTGATAATCCTTAGAATAATTTGTTGCTTCTATTTCTAAACTATGTATTCTCTTATTTAACCCTGTTAAAGAATCTTCTGATTTTACTAAATTTTCTTTCTTTTCAATACCTTTTTTCTCTAACCTGGATAGCTTAATATTAAGCTCTTTAACTTCTTTAGATAAATCCTCAATCTCACGCGAACGTCCTAATATATTATTATTCTGATTACGACTACCACCAGTCATCGAACCACCAGGGTTTACTACATCCCCATCTAAACTTACCACTTTTACTCTTTTATCTGCTGCTTTAGAAATCTTAACTGCTGCATCTATATCCTTAGCAATAATCACTCTACCAAGAAGATTATCAACAACTGATTTATATTTATCACTAAAACTAACTAAATCTCTTGCAACTCCAATAGCTCCATTAATATCTAAAGCATCTTTTTCTCTACTATTTAAATATCTAGAAGATACTAAATTAAGAGGTAAAAAAGTTGCTCTTCCTCCCCTGTTCTTCTTCAAATAAGAGATAGCCTTTTTCCCTACTCTATCATCTTCTACAACAATATTCTGTAAAGCACTGCCTAAAGCAACTTCAATTGCTGTTTCATAATCCTTAGGGGTATCGATTAATTCAGCCAATACACCACATACTCCTTGTAGTTGATTGCTTTCTTTAACATATTTTAATAAGTTTTTAACGCCCCTATAGTATCCTTGATAATTTTCTTCCATTCCTTCTAAAACTTTTAATCTAGATTCTTTAGATTTAACCCTATCTTTAAAATCATCATACTCATCTCTTAAATTATTCAATTCCTGTTGTAACTTATTATTACTTAGCTTCTCTTCTTCAGCCTTCTCTTTATTTTCTTGTAAATTCAACTTTATCTCTGTTAGCTTCTCTTCTTTTAATTTTTTTTCCCGTTGAATTTCATCAAGTTCTACTTTTAAATCCCTTTTACTATCTTCTAATTTTGCAATTTCTTTTTTATGCCTTTCAATCTCTCTATTTGCTGTTTCTAATTCATGTTTTTCCTTATTAATCTTATTAATCTGATTTAATTGATTATCTTGAAATTCTTTCTTTATATTTAATTTTTCTTCCAATTTAATACTTATACTAGATAATTCTTCTTCTTTTTCATCTAGCAATAGAGACTGTTCATTGATAGTCTCTAGCAAATTTCTTCTTTTCTCATCCTTATTATTGATTTCTTCTCTAAAAAATTCTATTTTATCTTCTAGCTTAACAATTTCATCTCTTAACCTTTTTCCTTGGTCTAAAAGATTACTCTTTTGTTGTCTAGCTAATTCTAACTTGTTTTCTATTCTCTCCACATTACTTTTAGCTTCAAAAATCTTATCCTTCTGTCTATCAGAAGAGACTGATAACTCTTCTAAGCTTTCTTTCTCTTTATCAATTCTTAAGTCATATTCATTAACGGCAGCCTTAGATTCTGTAAGCTGATAAGATAGCCTTTGCTTATTAGCAATATCTTGATCTAGTTGCTCTTCTAATTTCATATATTTATTACTTAGAAGATTAACTTCTATCTCTTTTAACTCTGATTTATATTCGATATATTCTTCAGCTTTTTTCGATTCCTTCTCTAAAGGCCCAACCTGTCTTTCTATCTCCCTAACAATATCTTCAATTCTTTGTAATTTCTGTTCAGTACTGTCTAACTTCTTCTCAGCTTCTTCCTTACGACTTTTATGCTTACTAATACCTGCTGCTTCTTCAAAAAGCTCTCTTCTATCTGTGGAATTTTCGCTTAAAATAGTTTCTACTTTACCTTGTCCAATAATAGAGTATGCATCTTTTCCAACACCTGTATCCATAAATAACTCTTTAATATCCTTTAATCGGCACTGATTATTATTTATTAAATAATCACTCTCACCACTTCTGCTAACTCTTCGGCCAACAGTTACTTCCTTATACTCAATTGGTAAAGAACCATCTCGATTATCTAAAGTTAATGTAACTTCAGCAATCCCCAAAGCCCTTCTCTTACTACTACCAGCAAAAATAACATCTTCCATCTTAGCTCCTCTTAGAGTTTTAGCACTTTGCTCCCCTAAAACCCATCTAATCGCATCTGAGATATTACTTTTACCACTACCATTAGGCCCAATCACACCTGTAATTGCAGGTTCAAAGTCTACCTTTACCTTGTTAGCAAAGGATTTAAACCCTTTTATTGTTATATTTTTAAGAAACATAACACTCATCCTTCCCCTAAAAGAGTTGTCAAAGATAACTGTTATAAAAATTTATAAATAATTATCTTATATTCAAAATTTAATCATAAATTTACGATTTTATAACAAGTCTAAACTTTATTTTAACATAAATAGAAGAAAAAATAAATAAGACAATAAAACCTACCTGCAAATGCAGGTAGGTTTATAAGAACTCTTTATATTATTTTATTTCCTATCTTGGCTCAACAATAAATTTAATAGCCGTTCTTTCTTGACCATCAATCTCAATCTCAGAAAATGCAGGAATCGCTACTAAATCCACACCATTTGGTGCTATAAAACCTCTTACAATAGCAATAGCTTTTACAGCCTGATTTATAGCTCCAGCACCAACACCTTGTAATTCAGCTCTGCCATCTTCTCTTATTACAGCAGCTAAAGCTCCAGCCACAGATTTTGGCTTTGATTTTGATGATACTTTTAACATTTCCATATTACTTCCTCCCCTAATTTCCATATTAAGTATTTCTTATATTAATATATAATAAATCAACTGCTATAATATGCATAAATTTAAAATTATTTTTATTCAATATTTATAGTCAGGCTTCCCCTTGCCAAATTATCATTTATATTTATATCTATTTCTTCTAAATTATACTTATCATATAAATAGTTAATATTGCTATTTTTTTGACCTCTAATATTTGACATATCTTTAGAATTAACTACTAATACTAATCTATTAATTTTGTCTACCTTTATCTTTTCTTCAATTTTTTTTAATAATAATCTAGATTCAACTAATTGTCTAAAAGAAGAATGGAACGGACCAGCAACTACTTGTTCATTATTTACCCCTTCTGAAGGTTGTAATCCAATCCTAATTACTTTTATACCTGCCTCTTTAAAATATTGTAATAATAATGAACTGATCTCTACAGCATCTTCTAAGCTTAAGGGAGTATATTTCTTAGCCTTGTATAACTCAGCTAATTCGGTACCTTTGATGACTAACGTAGGATATATTCGAACAAAATCCGGATTCAAGTTAATTATTTCTTTAGCTGTTGCTATATCTGACTCTAAATTACTAGCAGGCAGACCAGGCATGATTTGCAAGCCTAATTTAAAGTCATATTTTCTAATTAAATTAACAGCCTTTATCACATCACTTCGACTATGACCTCTAGTTGACGCTTTTAAAACTTCATCTTTTAAAGATTGAGCCCCTAATTCTATAGCAGTTACACCATATTTTTTTAGCCTTAGTAAAATTTGATTATTTATATAATCAGGTCTAGTAGACAACCTAATTCCGTTAATTCTCCCCTGAACTAATCTCTCTTTTGCAACAGATAACAGTTCTATCTGATACTTAGGATCAACCCCTGTAAAACTACCACCATAAAAGGCAACCTCTATCTTTTTGGCTGTTTTAGGTATTGTAGATAAATAAGAATCGATTTTATGTATAACTTCATCTTGGCTTAACCTAGTTCTAACTCCTGTAATTTCCCTTTGATTACAGAACACACAATCATGGGGGCATCCTAAATGAGGTACAAAAATAGGAATTATATAATTATCCTTAGCCATTTTCTTTGACCTGTTTTGCAATCTTCTTAAGTTTATTAATTTCAGCTTTATTTAAAAATCTATAGGTACCTACTTTTAAGTCCTCATCTAATTCTAAAGGTCCCATCTTAATTCTCTTAAGCTCTAAAACAGGATGCCCAACTGATTTACACATTCTTTTTACTTGATGCTTTCTACCTTCATGAATTTCCAAAGATACAATAGACTTATCATTAAATTCTACAACCAACTCAGCTTTAGCTGGAGCTGTCCAACCATCTGATAATTGAATACCTCTTTCTAAAGCCTTTAATTTAGCATCATTTGGAACTCCTTGAACAGTTGCTAAGTATTTTTTACTTACTTGATGGCTTGGATGAGTTAATCCATAGGCTACTTTGCCATCATTAGTTAATAATAATAATCCTTCTGTATCATAATCTAATCTACCGACTGGATAAATTCTTTGCTTGATATTTATTATATCTAATACTGTCTGTCTACCTTTAGGGTCATCAACAGTTGTAATATAATTTTTCGGTTTATTCAATAATATATAAACTAATTTTTCCTTAGTTATTGCTTCACCATCAACTTCTATATTATCTTTGCTAGGATCAACCTTAGTCCCTAGTTCAGTTACAATCTTATCATTAACCTTAACCCTCCCTGCTTTAATTATTTCCTCACTCTTTCTTCTTGATGCTACTCCTGCCTTTGCCATTACCTTTTGTAATCTTTCCATTAACTATCACCTCAAATAATTTTACTTTCTTTTATTGTATTAATTAACTTTATTCTATAGAATCTATTAGATTTCCTTGTTAAAAATAAATCTGAATTTTTGAGGCTATCATCTTCCAAAATTTATTTATAGATGAATCTCCAACAAATTCATCTGAAATCAAGTCTATTCTATCAAGCAATTCATTATCTTCATTGTATATAGATAATTTTCCCAATTGTTCTCCTTTTATTATTGGAAGACTAATATCTTTCTTAATATCAATTACTTTTTTTATTTTAATGCTACTACCTTTACTTAGTACATAATTAAATTCCTTTGCTGCTATTAATCCCAACTCTTCTTTATTAATATCTAATTTATGAACTAATTCACCTTTATCTATTACTTGAATCTTTTTGTAGTTATTAAAACCATAATTTAATAAAGTTAAAGAGTCAGTCCAAATATCAGCGCTTTTTAAGACTACACTAATTAATTGGTTATTATCTTTAGTAGCTGAAGCCACTAAACACCTTCCAGCAGCACGAGTATATCCGGTCTTAACCCCATCAACTATATCTGACCTTGTTAATAATTTGTTAGTATTATTTAAAATTCGATCCCAACTATGTCCTGGCCATGATATCCTTTTCTTCGGGGTTGATACTACTTGGGCAAAAAATTTATTATGTAAAGCATAACGAGCAATTTGCGCTAAATCATAAGCAGTTGTCAAATGTCCTTCCTTTGGTAATCCATTCGGATTTTTAAAAACAGTATCTAAAGCTCCCACTTCTCTTGCTTTATTATTCATCATCTTAGCAAAATTCTCTACACTTCCACCTATATACTCAGCAATTGCTACTGCTGCATCATTACCAGACTTAATCAATAATCCATAAACTAACTCTCTTAAAGTTAACCTTTCATTTGGACTTAAATATATTGAAGATCCACCTTCATAAGCAGCCTTAGTACTAGCAGTAACCCGGTCTGATAAATTTCCATTTTCAATAGCCAAAATTCCTGTCATTATTTTGGTAGTACTAGCAGGCGCACGCCTTTGATGGATATTCTTCTGGTATAATATCTGCCCTGTCTCTTTATCAATTAAAATTGCTGCTTGAGCTGTTACATGAGGAGCAGCTAAAGCTATTTGATTATTTAATAAAAATAAGAAGAAAGTCAAAAAAATTAAATAACGTTTCATCGCTAACTTCACCTCCATAATATCAAAGGAAAAGTGAAGGTCTCCCTCCACTTGAAATTTATAATGTAATATCCTCATTTTGTTCTTCTTGTTTCTTTACTTTATTTTTTTGTTTATTAAAACCTTTCAATTGTTCTAATAGTTCAGGAGCAAGATTTATTAACCGCTCCACTATAGCATTATTGTTAACTGGTAACAATCTAATTTGCCCCTCTGCTACTACTAAAAAAGCAATAGGTTGCAACATTATACCAGCCCCACTACCACCACCAAAACTAGGTCCTTTTGACTTGTTATCTTCTTTGTCTTTATTAGATTCTTCTTTTAATAAATATTCAGCCCCACCAGCTCCAAAACCAAAATTAACTTTGGAAACAGGAATTATAACACTTCCATCCTTTGTCTCTACTGGATCCCCTACGATTGTATTTACATCTACCATGTTCTTAATATTCTCCATTGCCGTAGACATTAGTGTTTCAATTGGATGGTCAGCCATTTATTTTTAACCTCCTTTTTAGTTGAATAAAACTAACTTTAAGGCCTATAAACATAATATTGCCTAGTTTAAATACAAATATACCTTCAAATTTAGTCTTAAAAGGTATCGGATAATCAAACTCAGGATTAACCTCAAAAAAAGGTCTAGATTTAAATTTCAAGTTATTCTCTATTATCGATATTATAACTCCTTTTATAGACCATAAAAAACCCGTAATAACCCCTGTATAAGCTGGATTAGCAAATCCAAAGTTAGTTTTCCAGGAAAAATATTCACACCTATCAATAATAGAAAGAATATCTTCTGTATTACTTAATCCCTGTTTTATCTCCTTAAAAAAAAGAACTATGTTATTTAAATCTTCGTAATTCTTCTCTCCTCCTTCTAAATCTTCTTTTATCTTTATATCTTTACCTAACTTTCTTTCTAATTCTGCCTGTAGAAATAAAGAACTTATAGAAAACTTTTGATCTATATGTAAAAAAGGCAATTCTAATTTATACTTAAAAAAAGTTATTCTTAGCTTAAAAATCAAATCACCCTTTGTCTGTTCAGCATAAAGCTTAACCTTTAATTTTATTGGCAAAAATAATAAACTTATTACTATTAAGAGGATTAAAATTAATAGAATGATGCAAACCCCCTTTCTAACTTATAGTTATTATCTTCCCCGATGATTGTAATAGTATACCTTAAAAGCTTACATTTCAGATAGATAGTAAGGTAATAATAAATCATAATTAAGTAGCGACAAAAAATAAAGAAGCTCAAGTGTTTAAACACTTGAGCTTCTTTATTTTTTATTCTGATAATTCTTCTGGAATCTCATCTTCATTTAGCTCTGTAAACTCTTGAGCTGGAGGTAATTCATCTAAACTCTCAAGACCCATATACTGCAAAAAGTCAACAGTAGTCCCATAAATAATTGGATTTCCTATGGTATCTTTTCTACCTACTTCAGCTATTAAACCTCTTTTCTGTATAGTTTTTAGAGCTTTTTCTACATTAACACCTCTAATATCTTCAATTTCAGCACGAGTAACCGGTTGCTTATACGCAATAATTGCTAAGGTCTCTAAAGCTGCTTGACTTAATTTATTATTCATTTCAGGTTTATGTAACTCTTTTACAAAAGATTGATAATTAGCTTTAGTCTGTAACTGATATCCTTTGTTAATTTGAATCAACTCTATACCCTTATCATTTCTAGAATACTCTTGTCTAATTAAGTCTATTGCTTGCTTTATCTTTCTTTTATCAACTTCTAGTACTTTTTTTATCTCCTTCATCTTCAAAGGATCTGTTGCCATAAATAATAATGCTTCAATAGCAGCTTTGATCTCTACTTCACTTAGCATTTATCATCACCTCACATCATAAAATGAGATATAGCTATTTTATTGTATCTGTAGATTTATCGCTAGACCTAGATACCGAATAGATTATAATCTCATCGAAATTATCATCTTGCTTAATTTTCACTTCATTTATTTTGATCAACTCTAATAGAGCCATAAAAGTAACTACTATTTCTAATCTTGAAATAATATTAGAGAATAAGTTCATAAAGTTCATTTGACCCTTACTTAAAATTAATCTCTGCATAATATAACCTTGCTGTTCTTTGATTGTAAGCTCTTCTTCTTGTAATTGATTAAGCTTTTTCTTACTTTTATCATCTTCATTTATCTTTTCTTGCTTTTTCTTCCCTCTTTTGATAGCTTTATGAAAAGCAGAGATAAATTTATCAACACTAACTCCCTCTAAAGGATTTGATTTTTCAAATTCTAAATCTACTAATAAAGGGGCCACATTACGAGTATAAGACTGACGTTTTTCATGCTCAAATTCTTTTAATTCAAAAGCTAATTGCTTATATTTTTTGTATTCTAACAGTTTTTCTACTAACTCCTGGCGAGGATCAATCTCTTCTTCTTCATCATCACTCTTCTTTTTAGGTAATAAGGTCTGGGCCTTAATCTCCATTAACTGTGCTGCCATTACTAAAAATTCACTTGCTACATCTAAATCTAGCTTTTTCATGTTAGCTATATATTCCAAATACTGTTTTGTAATCTTTGAAATTGGTATATCATAAATTTCCACTTTATTCTTCTTCAATAGATGCATCAACAGATCAATGGGACCTTGAAAAGCATCTATCTTTACTTCATAGCCCATACTCTCACTCCTCAAATTAGGTCTTAAGAGTTAGATATCAGGTGATTTATTAACACCAAAATCTAAGTTCTTATTCCCACTTCAAATTCATTGCACTACGTACCTCTTCTAATGTTTCTTTAGCTATCTTACGAGCCTTTTGAGCTCCATCGGCTAAAATCTGATCTACTAGTTCAGGATTTTCTTCTAATTCAGCTCTTCTTTGATGAATATCAGTCATATAATCAACAATAGATTCAGTTAATATAGCCTTACAATCCATACATCCTAAACTAGCATTCTTACATCCTTTAGCAACCTCATCAACTCTACCTTTGCTAAAGATCTTATGATAAGAATATACAGAACAAACCTCAGGATTTCCTGGATCCTTTAACCGAATTCTTTGAGGATCAGTTACCATACTTTTAACCTTTCCTTCAATCTCTTCTTTTTTATCAGAAAGATAAATAGCATTACCATAACTCTTACTCATCTTGCGACCATCTAAGCCTAATAACTTAGTAACCTTACCTAGTTTAGCCTCTGGCTCAACAAAGACCTCATCATATAAGTAATTAAACCTCCTAGCAATCTCTCGAGTAATTTCAATATGTGGCAATTGATCTTCGCCAACTGGAACAGCTGTTCCTTTAAAAGCTAAAATATCAGCAGCTTGCAAAACTGGATATTCTAATAGTCCAAAAGGAATTGAATCCTTTACTCCTAATTCTTGAACCTGCTCTTTATAGGTCGGATTTCTTTCTAAACGAGATACAGACACAATCATCGATAATAACAGGTGTAATTCTGCAATCTCTGGAACATGTGATTGAACAAAAATAATACTCTTATCTGGATCAATTCCTGCACTAATCCAATCAATTACTTGCTCTCTTATATTTGTCTGTAACCCTTCAGTTTGATCATACTTAGTTGTTAAAGCATGCCAATCGGCAACCTCAAAGATACAGTTATATTCATCTTGTAGCTTATTCCAATTATCTAGAACACCTATTAAATGTCCTAAATGTAACTTACCAGTAGGACGCATCCCACTTAAAATAGTACCTTTCTTTTCCATCATAATTCCCCCTACATTTTCAAAAATTAATTAAATTTATATAAATTTATCACTTATATACCAACAATATTAAATAATAAATTACGTACAATCATAATAATTGGTCCCAAGATCGAGCCCAAAAATCCACTAAAAGCAAAAAATAATAAGAAAAAGGGACCATAAGCTTCTAAATTACGAATAATATGATCCATACTAGCTGGTAATATTCCCTCTAGTATCTTTGATCCATCTAAAGGAGGTACAGGAATTAAATTAAAAATTGCCAAACCTAAATTTATAGAGATAGCTATTAAAAACAAATAACGAATTATATATGGATTAGCAATTTGAAATAAATATCCAGCAGCAAATTTAAAGATCAATGCAAATACAATAGCTAATAAAACATTAGCTAAAGGGCCTGATAAGCCTACTAACATCATACCTTTCCGTTGATCTTTAAAATATCTAGGGTTAACCTGTACAGGTTTGGCCCAACCAAACCTTCTTGTAATTAATAAAACTAAAGTTCCCATTAGACTTAGGTGAGCCATAGGATTTAAGGTCAACCTTCCAGTCATTTTAGGTGTTGGATCACCTAATAGATCTGCCATCTTACCATGAGCAAATTCATGCATTGACAAAGATAATAATAATATAGGAATTAGCAAAGCAAGCTCTGCTATTTTATTCATATTAGCCATTCCTTTCTGCTATATAGTTCTCTAAAAATTTCTTCTCTTCTTCATAACTATTAATCTTATCATCTAATTTCGCCTTCTTAATCGCCTTTAAAATTTCTGTAAATAAAGGACCAGGTTGAATACCAAACTCAATAATATCATCTCCAGAGATTTTAATATCTATCCACCTCAACTCTTCTAAATATAGTCTAACTTTCTCTCTTAAAGAAAAGTCTTTGATTAAGATTAATACTATATCCTCAATAGCTAATCCTTCTAATAGATAATAAATCTCACTATTGGATTCAACTTTATCTAACTTAGTAATGATATTATCAACCTCTAAGGTATTAAGTAATCGATAAGATATATTATTCTTTAAATTAAAACGCTTATTAAATTCTTTAACATCCTCTTCTTCCAATCCTAAAATTAAGACCATTAAATATAATATCCATTCATCAAAGTTAAAGGATACCTTTAACTCATCTAACCATCTTAATACTTTCTTTATATTATTAGCTAAAGATTCTTTACTTTCATCCCAGCTAATATTTTCAGAAATATAATTTAAGATATTCTCTTCTTGTAATAAATTGATAAATTTAATAGGATATCTGTCCTTTAATCCCAGCTCTAATTTATTAAATAACCTATTATTGCTTAGCTTTTCTATTACATCTAAATCAACTGCTTGTCTAATTAACTCTTTAGTTCTAAGTTCAAATTTAAAGCCATAACGACTTGCAAACCTCAAACCTCTAAAGATCCTAGTCGGATCATCATATAGACTAAAGTTATGTAATAATCTTATAATTCCTGCTTCTAAATCATTTTTTCCATTAAAATAATCGACTAATTGCCCAAAAGATGAGCTATTTAATTGAATAGCTAAGGCATTAATAGAAAAATCTCTTCTAAATAGATCCTGTTGAATTGATCCAGACTCTACTTCTGGCAAGCTAGCAACTTTGGAATAATACTCTACTCTAGTACTTGCTATATCAACTTTTAGATTGTTCTCTAATGAAAGTACAGCAGTTCCAAATTCATGGTATATATCAAGCTCTCCCTTTAATTTTTGGGCAAATCTCCGTGCAAATTCTACACCATCACCCTCTACTACTAAATCTAAATCTAAATTTACTCTCTCTAGTAATAGATCTCTAGGAAAGCCACCAACTATATAGAGCTTAATCTCCATCTGATCTGCTAAATTTCCCGCTTCTTTAAGCAAAGTAATTATTTCTTGGTCAACTAAGTTAAGTTTATCTGTAATATCATATCTCTTTTCTTGCACCTGAACTAAACTTCTACCATATAAATTCTGTTTATTCTTTAAATAATCATCTTTACCATAAAAGAGTTTTAAAAGATCACTCCGACTAACAATCCCAACCAATTCTCCTTGCTCATCTACAACAGGTAATCGTCCAATATCATGATCCACAATTGTATCTTGTACCTCTTTTAGAGATGATTTAGCATTAATACTAACTATATTACTTGACATATAACCCTTTACAGGTGCATGCAATAATCCATGCTTTCTGACTTTGTCTATATCTCTTCTTGAAATTATTCCTTTTATTTCTTCATTATCTAGTACTATCAAACCAGAATAGCCACTTCTTAGCATTATCTCATCAGCTTCTCCCATACTAACATCTGGAGTAACTGTTTTAACCGGTGTAGACATAATATCTTCTACCAAGATGGCAGGCGTTACCTTTTCATTAATTGTACAAATTAATTCTTCTTGATAGTCCATTAAGGATTTATCTTCTTTGACCTTTAATGTGGCAGAAGCTGCTCTATCATGGCCACCTCCACCATAATACTTTAGAATCTCTGCTATATTAATACTATCATTATTACTACGGCCTATAATTAATATCTTATGATCATATTTGACCAAGACAAATAAAGCATCGGCATTATGTAATTCATTGAGTTTATGGGCTAATAAAGAAATATCAGGTATATATTCCTCAGTTTCAGACTGAAAGACATCAATTTTAAAACCTTTAACGCTAATTTGATGTAGGGAATCTAATAATTTATTAAATAACTGGTGCTGTTTTCTATCTAAAGAATATTCAATATACTCTTCTACTATCTCCAAATTAGCACCTTGTTCTAATAAATAAGCTACTGCTTTAGCATCAGCAGAAGTGGTACTTTTATAAACTAAACAGCCAGTATCTTCATAAATTCCCAACGCAAACAAAGTAGCCTCAAAAGAAGTTATTTCTATAGATTTCTGCTTTAATTCATTAACTAATAATGTAGTTGTTGCCCCTACACTCTTAACAATTTCCCGAGCATTCTCTAAATTTTTATTCCTATCTAGATGATGATCATAAATTAAAACATCTATTTCATCTTTCTGTACTAAATTAGAAAAACTACCTACTCGAGAGGCAACTCTAGTATCTACCATAATAACCCTATCAACCTTTGCTTTATCTATATCTCTAGAGTGTTTTATGGTAATTCTATCCTTATATAAAGCCATAAATTTTTTTACATTATTAGTTACTTTACCTGAGAAAACCATAATCGCTTGAGGATATAACTTCTGAACTGCTACCATAGAAGCTAATCCATCAAAATCCGTGCGCTGGTGACTAATTATTATCTCCATTTTTTCTCTCCTTTAAATACTTATCTTTATTAAGATTCAACAATTAGTGCTTATTCTATCAAATGTTATTATAACATATCTAGATGATAAAAAAAAGAAATCAAAACTTCCATCCCTAAGTAGTTAAAGAATATTCTCATCTTAATTCTGATCGAAAAATAAAAAAGGATATTAGTGAGAATTGCAATGCTCACTAATATCCTTTTAACATAGCTTTGATTTCTAGCTTAACTAGAATCATCCTCTATTTTAACATCAATTGGAAGAATGATATGTTCTCCTAAATGATCCCTTAAATCTTCAATCTTATTTATTCGCTTAATAATATCAGCTTTAATCTTATATTTTTTAGTTATAGATTCTATTGTATCACCTTTCTGGACTAAGTAATAACGCTTTTTAGGAATAGGTATCTCTACTATTTGTCCTGCTGATAAATTATTCTTAGCTATTTTAGGATTATATTCTCGTATATTATCTATAAAGAGATTAAATAAATTTGCCAATTCTAAATAGCTTTGATCTCTTTCTAACTGATAGGAAAAAGGTATTATCTCTCTTTTTTTCCCTGAAGAAAAACCTCCTACTCCATCCTCTATGATTTGAGGAGTAATAAAAATAACCAATTCCCTTTTCTCTGTTTCTGTTGTCTTTCTTTGAAAGAGTTTGCCTAAAATAGGTACATCACCTAACAATGGTAACTTGGCTATATCTTCATATTCAGTCTCTTCAATCAACCCTCCAATTGCAATAGTTTCTCCACTCCTTACTTCAACCTTTGTTGAAACTTTTTTAACCCGAGTCTCAGGATATTTAGTTCCTTCAACCTCTATCCAATCAATGAAATTAGTTATTTCTGGTTCTAATTTGATAAATACCTTCTTATCATCTGTAATTTTGGGAGTAATCTTTAAATTTATCCCTATATTTTTAAATTCTACTTCCTTTGAAGTCTGAGTATTGCCATCACTATCTTCTTCCTCTGTAACCTGTACTATCGGTATTTCATCACCAATATTAATATATGCCTCTTCTCCTTCAACGGTAGTTATCTTTGGATTAGCCAATACATTAGCAACCCCAGAACTTTCTAAAGCTCCCAAAGAAAGCTGATAACCAAAATTTAAATTACCTATCTTAAAAGAATCATTTGCTAAATCTCTAGTAGTTCCTACTCCATCATTATCTAGTTCCCATTTAACACCCAAATCCTCTAAGCCACTGTGGGATATCTCTTCAAATCTAACCTGCAAAGAAACCTGTTTCTTAGAATAATCTAAACTAGATATTGCCTGCTCTATGGCTGAAAAATTACTTTCATAAGTTGTAATTATTAAGCTATTAGTCCGCTCATTTATTTTAATAATACCATCAGAGATCAGGTGATCAATATTAGCTTTAATTCTTTCTGGATTAGCATTCTTTAATTTATAAATTTTAGTTTTTTTATTTTCAAAAATTTCTTGCATCTTTGTATTAGGTGCTATAAAAACTGTATTATTTATAATTTTATATCCTAAATTATTAGTCTTCGTTAAGACATCTAATGCTTCTATTAAAGATACATCATCTAAATAAAGTGTAGTCTTACCCTGGATAGCACTATCAGTGGCTATATTGATCTCAGTCATTTCTGCAAGAGTTCTAAAGGCTTCTGTTAATTCCATATCCTTAAAATTGATATTAAGACCATCTATATCAGAAAAAGAATATACTGTAGAATTAAATATAAATACAGTAAATATCAATAACAATATGAGTTCAGTCTTCTTAATTTTATTAATTTAAATCCCCTCCTTACTCAGCAAGTTTAAATTTGAAAGATCTATCTTCTTTCTTAAAAGTAACTTCTCCCTTTAATACTTCAATTAATGTAAATCCATCTAGTCTATCTCCAAGCTTTAGCCTATGATTTTCTCTCTCAAATTCTATATTAATCAATTCTTTATTGGCAACTTTTAATATTCCCTTTAATCTAAAAGGTGGTTTCTTAATCTCTAATCTTCCTTCACCAAGTTTTATCGAATCCTGTGAAGATCTTTGATGAAAATCATCTCTTTTCTCTAGCTTTAGATTAGAGTTAAATGGAGATTTAATTTGTATATCTTCATCTTTTTTCTCAATATCATTCTTTTTCTCAGTTCTTTTTTCTGCTGGTACAATAATTTCTTTAGCCAAAACTTCTTTAAAGTGATTCAAGTCTTCATCTCTTAGCTTCCACTGATTGTGATAATACAAGTAAAAACTAATCACTAATAAAATACTTAGTACTAAAATTATTAATCTCCTCACCTAGTCATCATTCCTTTCCATAGGAAAAACGAGATTAGCAGTTAAATTTATACTTTCTTTATCTTTATTAATTTCTAATTCTTCTGTATTATAGATATATTTAATACTTTTGAAATATTTATATATATCTTTAAAGCTTCCTGCTAACTTGAATTTAATCAACAACTTAGTATTAGCTTTGAGATCAAAATCTATATTATCTACTAGATTAGAACGATTTAGAGTAATTATAAAATTATTAAGATCATTTATCTTTAATAATCTATTATTATTCCTTGCTCTTAGTTTCTCTAATAACTTTTGATATTTTATTTCAGTATCATTTAAATTTAGTAATTCGGCTTTTTTATTATCAAGAACTCTTATTCTTTGAGCAAGTTGAGAGGCTTTCTTCTTCTCTTTAACTTCTAAAGGATGATAGACATAGCGATAAGATATAAATATTAAAAGAATAATAGCTATGAGAACTAAAATTATCTTCTTAAGCATAATCAATCTCCTTTCTGCAACTTGCCTTTTATCCTAAACCGAACCCGATTATCACCTTTATTAATTTCATCCAAGTAAAATTCATCAAGTAAGTCAGAACCATATAACTTTCTATTAAGCAGAGATAGATAATCTATATCACCAACAATTCCCCAAACATCTAATCTATCACCTTCAAGTCTCAATTTTTCAAAATATAACTGTGGAGTAGATAGCAGACTTAATTCTTCAAATATTCTTTTAATAGAAATAGTATTCTTAGTCATCTCTTCTCTTTCCAACAACCTTTTTTCTATTTCAGCTGTTTTTGTTTTTAAATCATTTACTTTAGCAAGTTTTTGATCTAATTCTGCTATTCTCTGATTGACTACCTTTTCTCTATTATCTAAATATTTTACTTCTAAATAAAGGTCTATGGTTTTAATACTTATAAAAGTAATTATCACCAAAACAAATAAAGCTATTATAAACATAATATTATTTCTTCTCTCGATAATAAAGAATTCATCAGTTAAAAAATTTATCATCTCATCCCTCCTTTATTAAATGCTACTTATCTAAAGTTATCTTTATAGTTCTCTTAAGGCCAAGCCCTTAGCTAAAGAAAAAAGGCTATCTTCTATACTTTCTACTTCTATCCCTAATTGATCTTCCAAGTAATTTTTGAGTCCTTTAAAGTTACTTCCGCCACCTGTTAGAAATATCTTAGATACTCTACCCTTATATTCAGATTGAAAATAATCAATAGAACTGTAGATTTGACTTCTTAATTCTTCTAATATTATCTTTAGTTCTTCTTTATCAACACCACTTTTTTTATATTTTTCTGCTTCTGCAAAGCTAATTCGATTAATCTTTGCCAACCTTTCAGTAATCTGTCTTCCAGCAAAATCTACCTTTCTAAAGAAAAGCAGTTCTCCTTGTTGAGCAATTATTAGATCAGTCTTCTCTCTACCTATATCAACAAGGGATACCGTATCTTTTAAGTCTGGATATTGATAATATAAAAATCTTAAATTAGCATGGAACTCTGTTTCAATAACTTTGGCCTTTAATTTCAAATCTCTAATTTGATCAAATTTTGACTGAACTATATCCTTATTTACCGCTAAGCCTATTACATATTTTTTATCAAGATAGTCAACTATATCATACTGTATTACTAAATCATCAGCTTCAAATTGTAGACTTAGCATCTCTTTTAGCTCTGAATCATTCAATTTAGTAGCCAAAGGAATAAATTTAACTTTAACATCATCACTACCAATTGCAGTGATAACTTTTTGGGCTGAGAATTCCTTTAAATCTTCTTTAGATAATTTATCATAAACAGCTGTCTTAAAGTGATCGTCTTTAAACTCTGCTATTTTTATAGAATCTCCAAAATCTATACCTAATTGTCCTTTAGCAGCAAAGAGTGAAAACAATTAACCCACCTCCATCATTGATCTATACTTTATAAACCAAGACTCTAATTAACTAATAGTTCTTCAATTTTGATATAATCAATTTGGGCTGTACCATTGCCATTATCTTGATTAACAATGAATACTGGACGAATATAATCTACTTCTGAATGTAAAGGCATTGGTCTTAATAAAGAAGCTGATCTAGGATTATTCTCAACAGTACTATTAATATAATCTTCATCTAAAGACCGACCGCTAAAATACCCTACAAATCTTTTCCATCCATCACTTTCAGTCAATTCACTATTCTCTAAAACCATATAATACTGACCTTCATGGCTGTCAAAGCCCTTAATATTAACAAGATTAGTACTATCATCTAATCCTTCCATACCTATAGAAAATTTCTGCTTATCATTATTCGCATCTTCAGCTTGTCTTATTCTAACTTCTACCCTATATATTTTATCGGCATCATAGGCTAAGTTAATATCTTTAAAGTATAATCCTTGATTTTTTATTTCTAAGACTGTACCTCCTGCTGCAGTAGAGTTATTTACAAGGTTTATCTCTGCAGAATTACTATCGCCATTAACTATGGACCACTGATTCTTCGGATAGGTATAAATTACGCCTGCTGTATTCTCTTCGGTTATATTTTTATTGGCATTCTCTGCAAGATCAGAATTACTTTGGGCAATATCCCAAACTCTAATATTTTTGATCTCACCCTGCCATTGATTATAATTACTATATTCAGTAGCTTCACAAGCACCTATAATTAGGTCATTGTTATTACTTACTAAATTACCTTTAATACTATTACCTGCTGAAGCTATCTCTTCACCATTAATATAGAGCTGAGCTTGCTCTTTATTCCTATTATCATCATAAGTAAAGGCTATGTGTATCCAGTCATCATATTGATTTATATCTGTATCAAAAGTTATAGTCTTAGCATTTCTAGCATTTTGAGTAGTATAAACCTCTACAAATATCTCTCCATTAGAATTAACTCCTAAATTATAAGCTCCATCCTTACTCAAAATAATAGCAGGTAATTTCAGATTACTATCTGGCTTTACAAAAGCCTCTATAGTTGCTGCATTACTCAAATTAATCTGATTAGCATCAACAACCTCAACATCATCAACACCATCAAAATATTCTATAAAACTAAAATCTTCATACTCAATCTCTTTCTTCTTCAACTTTCTTTTAATCATTAATCTCTTAACCCTATCATTAATTTTACCACTACCTCTAATAATTAGGTAATCACCTTCAGCAAGCTTAGTATCAATTTTGTATTCTCCTTCACCATGATTTAAGCTTAACCAAGATCCCTTACCTAGTTTAATAGTCTTATTTTGCACCTCTCTAATTCCTACTTCAAGAGCAGATTCTGCCAAAAGTATAGCTTGATCTCTTTCATTTTCTTCAACAACACGATTACTTGTATTATAGATAATATTATTCATAGTAGTAATTAAAATTATCCCTACTGACATCAGTATCAATATTAATATTAGTACCGAGCCCTCTTCTTCCTTAAAATTTTGAAGCCCCATTTAATCACCACCACTTAATAATAAATAGTAAAGATAAATTCTCTCTCAATATTTACAGATTCTTAATCAAATGCAATTATTCAAAGTGACCTCCATAGACTATACCATTATTATCATTAGCAAAATCATACAAAATAGAGTCATTGATTCTAATTGGATAATACACTAGTAGACCATCCTCTTGTCCTGATAAGCTTCTATCTTCTTGTATATAAGTATCACTATCTATCTTTATACCAGAATAAAGCTTAATCTGCTGTTTAGTCAAAGCTTTATCCCAATGTTGCAACCAATAGATATTACCAGAGAAAAAGTCTCCATTAGCTTTATCTCCATTAAAACTATCAGCTTGGGAGCTTGCCCCAAGAAACCCATACCTTAATTCTCCACTTCCTAAATTAAAATCTAATGCTAACAGCTCACTAATTATTCCTCCCAATAAATCATCAAACCAGCCCAGGAAACCACCTAAGGAGTCATCTATATTCTCTTCATCTAATACTCCATCTATATAAATTCGGGTAACTCCATTAATAAAAGAGACTGCTATTATATGTTCTTGACCATCATTAATATTTCTTTGACTAATTATAGCTTCTTGCTCTAATCTATCATAAAAGATATGTTCTTCCCATTTAGTATAATTAAATTTTAGTCTACCATTATCCACTGCTAAGCTAAAATAATTATCCTTATCAAAGCTATAAATCACTCCATTACTGTCAGTAGTTTTGACCTTAGCAATAATGCTTAACTGGGAATAATCAGCACCTTGATAAGTTAAATTATCTACAGCTACATAATCATCAACTCCATCAAAAAGCAAACTATAATTCCTAGCTTCTAAATAGATCTGGTCACTGATATAATATTCCTTGTCAATACTACGGCTCTGTCCTTCATAACTTAATTCTATATTTATCTTTAATTCTTGCTCATCAATTTTATTAAAGTCAATACTAGTAACTATATCGCTAATAATTTCTCTGCTATCGATTGAATTAGAAGTATCACTACCTAAGTAAGTTAATTTAATAAGCTCTTGACCAGATAACTGATATTTAACCACCTTATCTATATCACTATCACTATCACCATCTACATCTAATCTAAATTCTAAACTATTCTCATCAAAGTCAATCGTTCTTCTTATATCCTTTTCTAGATGGGCTAATATCAATTCACTATGATCATTTAGTTTAGTCTGATTTAGGTTAAAATCCCAAGCATCATATTGCCCAATAATCAAGCTACCTAAGGTAGTAGACAGTAATCCAATCAACCCAATTACCATTATTAACTCTAATAAGGTAAATCCTTTTTCAGTATTCAATTCAACTTGAAAGAATTGCAAATAAATCACCCCAAAATGATATCTTCACTCTATTATATTAAATAGATTAGTCCAGTTCCCGTTTATCAGCTAATAATAGGCTTAAATTCACTTGACTCTGATTATATCTAACCTTGATATTAATCTCCTTAACACCATCCTGGTAATCACTAGCACTAACTTCTTTACTAAAACTAACACCATCAATCTTCAAATTTTCATTCTCTTTACTGATGCTATTATATATAATAAGATCAAAATTATCATCTTCATCTAGATTATCTCCTGCCTTTTGCAATTGCTCTACAGAGTTGTAAGCTATTTCTCTAGCTAAACGTTGTAAATGAATATCCTCTAAGGCCGAAGTACTAGTAGACCAGTAAGAACTAAAAGAAACCCCTATTATGCCTAAAAGAGCTGTAGCAAGAATCACCTCTAATAAAGTAAAACCTTTCTCATCATTATAATCCATCAGCTCACCACACTTTCACAAATACTTAATTAATAAGGTATATTTTCCTCTTTGAAACTACTAATAAGGATAAATTAATTTAATTTATCACTATTCCTAATTCCAAATTTAATAATGGGCAAATATATTTACCCATTATTATTTATTTGAACCTAATGCTATAAAGTAGGCACATTATCTTGTACATTATCACTATCATCATCAGTATCATCTAACTCTTGAATCTTAGAAGAACCAGAATCAATATAAAGATATCCTGCAGTTCCATCTTCATCTGCATCAAAAGTATCATCATAATACACTAGATAATCATCTTGATTATTAGTTTCATATACAAAATCATCACCATCAACTCCTATACCAGCAGTTGCAGCATCTGTATCATTCCATACATCACTTTCTGTTGGATATTCTCCATTATCCACCTTATACTTTTCCAAAGCAGTTTGGATATTTGCTAAACTTGCCTTAGCACTATTTAACTGTGCATCATCTTGCACCCCAGTAACCTGTGGCATTACTATTGCAGCTAAGATACCAATTACTGCAATTACAACTAATAACTCTAATAAAGTAAATCCATCTTCCTTTAATAATCTTCTCATCTTTCTTCCTCCTTTATTTAATATGATTTTATTTATAAGCTGTTAAACAACTTATGTTTGTGATTTATAATTTAAGGTTTTGACCAATTGATTTGATCTACTACCACCACCTTTCAAAAAATAGTTAACTATTAATAACCTTGCGACATCTTAAAGATAGGTAAAATAACCGAAGCTACAATTCCACCAATTACTACTGTTAAAAAGATAATTAAGGCTGGCTCTAATAAAGATACCATTCTAGAGAATTTTTCTTCTACTTCATCTTCATAAAAGTCAACTATATCTTTTAATTTATCATCAAGCTCCCCGGTCTGTTCACCTGTCTGTATCATTTGTAATGCTATATCAGGAAAAACCTGTTGTTCTCTAATTGCTGAGGTAATATTAATACCATCTTTGATTCTTAATCTAGCTCTTTCTAATCTTTCTTGAATAATAATATTACTGATATTCTGATTAACAATCTGCATACTCTGTAAGAAAGCAACTCCACTTCTTTCTAGTAAGCTTAAATTTCTAGCAAATAATATCAAAGAATTCTCAGTAATAAAAGATTTTAAAATAGGTATCTTTAATAAGACCGAATCAATAAACCTTCTACCTTTCTGACTTTGATAAGCATAATAAATAGCTGCTATCAAAGAAATTATAGTAATTAGTAGTAGCCACCAATAATTTGACATCAAATTACTTAAATTCAATAATATCTTAGTAGGTAAAGGTAATTCTACATCTAACTTTTTAAAAGTCTTTATAAAATTTGGTAGCACTTTGACCATTAATAAGATTAGAACTACTATAGAAGCTCCCATAGTTATAACTGGATAACTAATATTAGATATTATTTCTTTTTTCTTTTCATTTTCTCTCTTATAATAATCTGATAAGTTAGATAAAGTCTCTTCTAAGAAACCTCCTGTCTCTCCCACCTCAACCAACTTAATAAAGTAACCTGAAAAAATTGATGAATATTTCTTCAACGCATTTGATAAGCTTCTTCCTTTTTCGATTTCTATAGTAATATCTTCAATAGCCTTTTTTAAAGTTGGATTCTTTGCCTGCTGAGCTAAGGAATTAAGCCCTTGCACTATCGGAATTCCAGACCTGAGCATTGAAGATAGTTGTCGACAGAATAAGTATTTATCCTTATATCCAACTTTAGTAGCAATAATATCAATTGAATTTAGTTTACCGATATATTTTTTCAAAGTGAAATTACTCTTTTCTACTTTAACGCTTATTGGCAATAATGATAACTTCTTCAACTTTTGGACTGCTTCTTGTTTATTATTAGCTTTAATTAGACCAGACTTATTATTTCCTTGTGAATCATGAGCCTTATATTTGAATTGCTTATCCACAATACGCCTCCTTTCACTTAAGCTAAGAAGTCAATCATTCTATGTTAGCTACTCTCATTATTTCATCAATAGTAGTGACTCCATTTTTAACTTTCTCGAAACCGTCTTTAAATAAAGTATTCATTCCTTCAGCATTAGCTAATTTAGTAATTTCAGAGGATGACTTCCTAGTAGCAATAGCTTCCTTAATACTTGGAGTAACTTCTAAGATCTCATGAATTGCTGTTCTACCTTTATAACCAATATCTTTGCAGAATTCACAGCCTTCTGCTTGATAAGCAGTGAAATCCTCATCCAAATATTCTCTAAGAGTTTCATATTCATCAATTATGGTAGTCTCCTTACATTCATCACATAACTTCCTAAGCAATCGCTGTGCTACTACACCAATAACAGAGTCAGCAATCAAAAATGGTTCTACTCCCATATTAATCAAGCGGCTAATTGCTCCTACCGCACTGTTAGTATGCAAAGTACTCAATACTAGATGTCCTGTTAAAGCAGACTTGATTGCAGTTTCAGCAGTCTCCTTATCTCTAATCTCTCCAACCATAATAATATCAGGGTCTTGTCGCACAAATACTCTTAATGCATTAGCAAAGGTCATTTCTTTTTTAGGATTTACTGGAGTTTGAGTAATTCCTGCAATTTTGTATTCAACAGGATCTTCAATGGTTAAGATATTCTTAGTCTCTTCATTTAGGTAATTTAAAGCTGTATATAAGGTAGTTGTCTTTCCACTTCCTGTTGGTCCAGTTAATAAGATCATGCCATTTGGTTTTTTTATCAACCTCTTAAATGTTTTCAAGTTTTCATTAGAAAACCCAATATAATTAAAGTCTAACCTTAAATTACTCTTATCAAAGATACGAATTACAACCTTCTCTCCTAATGAAGCTGGAAGAATAGATATTCTTAAGTCGGCCTTTGTTTGAGCAAACTCCACATTAATTCTTCCATCTTGAGCTTTTCTTCTTTCTGCTATATCTAAACCACTCATTACTTTGATCCTAGATACTAATGCCATATGGATATTCTGAGAAAAGGTCATTTCTCTATGTAAAACCCCATCAATTCTATATCTAACCTGGGTTCCCTTATCTAAGGGTTCAATATGAATATCACTAGCCTTATATTGAATACCTGTAGCAATTATTTTATTAACAGTCTTTATAATTGGGGTATCTTCTAGTTGTTCTTCTAATTGTTGTTGATCAAAGTCATCATCTTCTTCAGCAACCTGTTCAAATTCCATCTGTTCAATATTTTCTATAAATTCTTCTATACCCCGTTCTCCCAAATAGGTCTCAATCAAATTATCAATTTCAGTAGGGGTAGCAATTCTAGGAATTACTTCTAAAGAGGTTTGATCTTCAATCTCATCTATTACTACAATATTCTGGGGATTCTCCATGGCCAGAATTAAAATTCTACCCTCTTTTCTGATAGGAAAGACCCGCTTCTCTCTAATATCTTCTTCATCTAATAATTCAAACATCTCTTCTTTAATATTCTGCTTATCATTTTCAGCTAATAATAAAACACCTAATTGATGATGAAGTGCTACTGCAATTTCATCTTCTGTAGTTAGACCTAGTTCTTTTAATACTTGACCTAACCTCTTATTAGAATTTTGTTGTTCGATTAAAGCTTCCTGTAAATCCTCTTCAGTAATTAGCTTTTCATCTAATAAAATATCACCTAAGCGTTTCTTCTTTAACCCCATAATTCTCCTCCTCTTCAACTTAGGAGTATAAAATTTTCACAATTTATTTATAAAAAATCACCATATGAAATTACACAATATGTAATAATATGTAATAATATTGTTTTTTAATCCTGTTTTTTCATTATTTAAAGTTATTGATACAACTTAATGAATTTTAGTTATTATTAGTATTTATATTCGACAAATTGATACAATAACCTGCATGTAAATTAATAAATTATTAAATTTAGTTTTAGTCCAAAAAAAACAACCCTTTCAGGTTGGCATTAATTATATAGATTGAACTAACTAATTTCATAAAAAGATATAAATAATAACTTGTTTACAACGAATATAAACAAATTAAAACTAAAAACTATTCAAACAATAACCATAATAGACTATGATTCAACTTAAAAGGCTTTATATTTCTAAACTATAAGAATTTAACTTTTTTATTTTAATCTATTTCTGATATTTTACTTTTCAATTTTTTTATTTCTATATTTCACCTTAAGATTACTTCTACTAAAAGATCTACCAGAACTCAAATAAATAGCACAACTGCAATTTAAATTTTTATGGTTCTCTTCGGGTTTGAAGAAATAACCCTTCGCGAAATTTGAATTTCTATGGTTCTCTTCGGGTTTGAAGAAATAACCCTTCGCGAAATTTGAGTTTCTATGGTTCTTCTTTAGGATAGGTGATGAACAATCTTTAATATCGGCACCTAATATAACTATAAAAGAATAATTAGAAAGAGATTACACCCAATAACTATTACTTAGCCCCTGCCTTTTTCAATAATTCAATACACTTTGATATTCTCCTATCTCTAACTCCCTCTAACATCTTTTGAGCACCTTCTAAAGCAGTCAATCCATTCTTTGCTCTAGTATTAACATCAGCACCATTCTTTATTAACATCTTTACTACTTCTAAATTTCCTACTGCTGATGCATGCATTAAAATAGTAACACCATTTTCATCTACAGAATTAACATCTGCTCCTGCTTTTAATAACAACTTTATTACTTCTAAATACATACCTTGAGTTACTAATAAAACACTTCTTCCAGATTTATCTATAGCATTAATATCTGCTCCATGATTTATTAACATTCTTGCTATTTCATAATATCCTCTTTGAACTGCCATAATTAAAGGAGTCCAACCACCATTATTGCTAACATTAGGATCAACTCCTCTTTCTATCATTTGTTTTACTTTTGATTTATCACCAATTTTTGCCGCTGTAATTAGCTCTTCTTCTATAGTTGTACAACCTAATAGAACAAAAACTAAACAAATTAATAAAAGAGAAATCATTAATTCTTTTCTAAATAAGATCATCTTACCACCTCTGACTATTTATTCTCTTATATAAGATGTAGAAGACTTTCTAAATATAGCTTTTTAAATATCTATACTTTCTATAAATCACTCATATCTTTATTATTTAAGTGAACTCATTTAATAACAAACACTAGCTTTAAATAGAAGAAAAAATCCCATACCAATTCAATCCATCTCTAATCGGGTCAACTCTCGTAAATCTCCCCACACTAGCATCATAATATCTAGCTCTGATATAAGTCAGTCCTGTGGCATCATGCTCTCGACCGATGAAGCCTAGATTAGTGTTGAAGCTTCCTGTGGTATTCCTCACCACACCAAATGGTGTATAGCTTTGACTTCCAAGTACTGTACCATCTGTTCCTGTTATTCCTGTGATTGAACCTAGATGATTACTATGCAAATATTGACTCTGCTCACCATAGACTCCTAAGACTTCATTGATTCCAATTCCTACTCTCCATTGAACCACTCAAGTAATAAAATCTAAATAGCATTAATCAGCTAAATTTACTCAATCAATTCTATATTAGCCAGTAATTTATTAATTACTCTTTCCTCATTCCCTACTTCAGTTTTAATATCAATATATACTTCTTCTGTTCTGGATGGTGCTACTAAGTAAAAATGTAAGAAAACTTTTTCTTTTCCTTTCCTTTTTATAATATAAGTTTTAAATGATAATTTTTTTACTTCATAAACAATATCGTCTTTATTTAAATAGGATTTTAATATTGTAGGAAAAAGACCAAATTGAGGCTCAAAATATAATTCGCTTTCAGGAAATGTCATTTCTTCTATTAATACTTTAAATGGATGCCTTAATTTATAGAATATATTATTAGAAATTTGAGTTTTAGAGTTTAACACTAACTTTGTCTCTCCTTCTCCTTGAAAATAATAAGTCTCTTCTTCTTTTTTCTTTAGTTTATATGCTTTAGGGATAATTATTTTAAATTTATCTGTTTTATACTCCTCTCCTAAAACTTCCTCTTTATGAACACTATACTTTTTCATTTCAAGATTAGAAGCATTAAAAAAATAATATCCATATAATAATACAGGAAATGAAAAAAATAATAATACCCCTAAAATTAATTTCTTATTTCTCTTCTGCTTTATTTGTTTATCAAAAAATCTTTTTCTAAGTTCAGATATAATTTTTTTCTTATCTTCGTTTTTTAACCCACTAACTAGATTGAATTTAAATAAAAATGGAACTGTTAGATTGAATTTATTTTTCTTAACTACTTGAATAGCAAAATAATTTAAAAATTTAACTTCTCTAAATTCCTGCACATCTTCATAAGCTATTGTGTTAAAAGGAAAAACTATTTTTTGATTTTCATCATCTAAATAAAACCAATTAAAATAATTAATTATCAAAACTAAAATCAAACTAAATATACATCCTACTACCACACTATCAATAAATCCATATATCCCATATTTACCAAAGAAAATAAAATGGAATAGAAAACTAACAATTAAAACTATCAACCAAATTCTTTTTATTCCAAACCATAAATTACTACTTTTTTGATTCAATTTTACCACTCCCATTCAATCTTTGTTGCCACTTTGAAATTGGTAAGCTAATAAAATGTTTTTTTTCCCATATAAAAGATGTTCCTAAATCACAAGCTTTTTCATACAGAACAAACCCTAAATAACCTTTATTTATTTTATTCTTTAAATAATAACTATCAATAATTTTTTTGGCTATATCATTTTGTAATTTTTCTAATTGGTTTTTACTTTCTATATCCATGATACAATTCACCCATAAGTAAACATCTGTATATTCATCAGAATTTCTAGTTCCTTTTCCTATACTCCATTTTTTACTAATAACTGTTATCTTATCTAATTCATTTACTTTATTTACAATAAAAAAGAAATCATCCAACTGTAAAAAATTTAAAAAACCAAATATAAATATAAAAATTATTAAAGAATACACTAATAAGTTTTTAGAAGTTTTAAAATTATTTAACTTTACTTTTTTAGAAGACATGTAAACTATATACGTCTGACAAATAAAATCGTGTAATAATTGTTTATTTCTTTTATTAAAAAAATAAAATGATATCATACTACTTTCGAACAAAATATTAATTATAAAACTAATATAAGAAATATCAAAAAAAATAATAAAATTAGACAAAAAAATAATATTCCTAAAAAAAGACTTTTTCAAAGAAATATATTCACCTTTTTTTCCCATCAATTCTATTTTTAAAAGCATTTTCCCTACTGTTTGACCTTTACATAAATAACTATCCATAATGCCAAAATAACTGCAAAACACCCCTATTCCAACTAATTTTTTCAAACTTCCCAAATGAATTAACAAATCCCAAAATATTATTTGGATGAAATAACTAATAACAACAATAATAATAATATCAATTAATGTAGCAATAATTCTATTTGAAAAAGGAACAATTAAATTACTCTTAAATTTATTATCACAAATCAAAATCATCCCCCCCCCATATTTCAAAATTTAATACTAATCCTAGATTATTCAAAAAAATTATATTACCAACTTACTTATAAGAACTAAAACCTAGTTTATATCTTAATTTTTAACCTGTTCTAATTCCATAAAAATAACTTAGTACCTTTAAATTTATGAATAATCTAGGCATTGAAATTTAAAATTGAAATCCAAATTCAAATGACCCATTTACTCCAATTCCAGGAGTTCCAACAAACAAATTCCCTCCTTTATTAGTATAAAACCCTAATTGTGTTCCATTATTAGAGACCCCTCCAGCTACTCCATAATCTCCTCCAATTCCAAATGCTCCATTTGTATTCCAACTATATCCTAATTTAAAGTCTGGCAGATTAGATTCTTGTTTAGAACTACATTCTGAATCATCTCCATAAGTGTCTGGAAAAATTTCGCTCAAAGTGTCTCCATTTGCATCTTTTCTTTTAGTAGGATCTAACTGAATTAAAGGAGTCGGTTCAGGCACTCTTGGAGTTTCATTATCAATACTCCCTGCTTTTCCCCCTAAACCTAGTCCTAACTTACCTCCAAAATAACTACCATTTTCATCATGAGCAATTGTTATTCCACCTCCTACAATAACATAAAGTTCTATTGTAATACTCCACAATCCATAAGGATCAACATACATAACAGGATTAGAATAACTATACCCATACCAATTCAATCCATCCTTAATCGGGTCAACTCGCGTAAATCTACCCACACTAGCATCATAGTATCTAGCTCTGATGTAAGTAAGTCCTGTTGTGCTACTTTGACTTCTTCCTATGAATCCTAAGTTAGTATTAAAAGTTCCTGTAGTATTTCTCATCATTCCATAAGGAGTGTAACTTCTCATACCCAGCACACTTCCATCTGTTCCTGTTATTCCTGTGATAGAACCTAGGTGATTACTATGCAAATATTGACTCTGCTCACCATAGACTCCTAAGACTTCATCTATTCCACTTCCTACAGCATATAGATTATCCATTGAACCACTCACATAAGTAGCAAGTAAGCTATCTCCATCCCAGAGATAATTTGTCGCCTGACCATTCTCTGTTACACTTGCTCTTCTTCCCAGTGGATCATAAGCATAACTAGCAATCTCTGTGTTATTCTTAGTTACTTGAGCTAGTCTATCATAAGCATTATACTGATAGTCAAAAGTTTCACTTCCATCTGTCTTCTGAATCAGTTTTCCTTCAGCATCATATTTATAATTTATACTACCAGCCGAGACTAACTGATTTAGCTTATTATAATTATAGCTGGTTGTACCTAAACTGTCAGTCATTCTAGTACGATTACCCATGGCATCATAACTATAGGATATATTTTCTCCATCTGGATACTAACTCCTGTTAGACGATTTAAAATATAGAATCCTACTCTAATTAGAGTAGGATTCTATATTTTAAGTTTTATTTTTTCACTTAGTTAGTTCCTTATTATCTATATTTTTAATTTGACACAAAGAATGATTGACTAGATTTTACAATAGAATAGGCAAATCACCTACATATCTAGAAATTTTATATACAATATAATCGGTATCATGTTCCCCCAATTCAAAATTTTGGGGATTTTTTTGTTTTAACCTTTCTCTTAATGTATAAAAATTAACAACTTGTTCCTCAGAATTAAATAAACCATATTTATTTAGTTTAATATTATCCATTTCTGACACTCTTCCTATGTCATTATAAACACACGAATAATAATTATCTCCCGGATAACCATAATCATAACCTAAAAATTCAAACTGATTATCAATCACGTACTCCTCAATATTAATATATGGTTTTTTTCTTAAAGTTTCACATAATAAAATTTCTATATTAAAATCTAATTTATTACATGTAGAAACATATTCATTTAAAAATTGAATATTGGAACATACATCTACCCTACTATTATCAAAATAGGATTTTAAAACATTTTCATCAATAAAATCACATAAATATTTTAATTTGCTTTGTTCAATTAATTGAATATCTTTATATAATGGCCATACATCACCTTCTATCCCTAAATAATTACCGAATTTTCTACCATAACTTCCATCTACTCTTTTAACTATAAAGCCATTTTTATAAAATTTTAATTTTTTATTCATAGGGAATATGTCTCCTTCTTATATGAGTATGATCTTTTCCTTCTTTCCAATGATCACCACTATTTGGATAATTAGAATCATGATGCTGTGGTACATCATATTCTTCACACCAATCATCTATTATATCAGCCTCTTCTTTACTAATTACTTTTCCTTTCTTTTTATAATCATGTTCTAATTCTTTTCCTAGTTGGTCTAATGCACCTTTATCAGGGTCATAACCTTTATTCTTATCCTCACCCTCACCACTTTTATCCTTATTATAAGTATATATATCCCATGCACCCTTAACTATAATTCCACCGGATACACCTATGGCTATAACTTCTCCTATAGGAGTTGGTTCGGCAAAAGCTGTCCCCCATGTCATTGCCAGTCGCTCTAGAGCACTTTGTACGATTGGACATGACATAGAAAATAATCCATAAGGATCATAATAATTAACTGGATTCCCACCAGCATACCCATACCAATTCAATCCATCTCTCACCGGATCCACTCTCGTAAACCTACCGACACTAGCATCATAGTATCTAGCTCTTATGTAAGTCAGTCCTGTAGTATCATGCTCACGACCTATAAAGCCTAGTCTAGTATGGAAGTTACCTGTAGTATTCCTCACCATACCATATGGTGTATAGCTCTGTGTACCCAACACACTTCCATCTATTCCAGTAATACCTGTGATTGAACCTAGGTGATTACTATGCAAATATTGACTCTGCTCACCATAGACTCCTAAGACTTCATC